>PMZC01000168.1 GCA_003170555.1 Deltaproteobacteria bacterium | reverse complement strand
CAGCGCGGCGCCCAGCGCGGCGCCGTCGTCCGCGGCGCACGGCACGATGAACACGTTCTCGAAGCCGGATTGGTCGGCGATCTTTTTGTTCGCCACCGAGTTGAGCGCCACCCCGCCGGCGAGGACGAGGTTTTTGCTGCCGGTCGCTTGCTGCAGATCGCGGGTCAACCTCACCAGCGTTTGCTCGAGCGCGTGCTGCACGGCGAACGCGAGGTCTTGGTCCAACGGTCGCAGCGGTTCGCTGTGATGGCGCGGCGGACCAAACAACTTGACGAAGTCGGCGGGGATCATCCGGCCGCGAATGTCGAACGTCTGAAACGTCGGATGCACCTGATAAGACAACGGCCCGTCGCCGCGCACGGCCTCGCGCCAGCGATCCAGCGCCGCGTCGCCGCCGTACGGCGCCAGCCCCATCGTCTTGCCTTCCTGAAACACGCCGAAGCCGACGAACATGGTGACGAGCTGGTACATCGCGCCCAGGCTGTTCATCGCGCGCTTGTTGCTCGTGATCTTTTTTAGCTCGCGAATCCGCGTCCCCTGCGCATGGTAGAACGTGGTGTGCTCGACCTCGGGAATGACCCGCCGGCCCTGCCGATCGCCGACGACGTTGCCCGCGCCATCCGCGACCATGATCGCCGCGTCTTCGAACGGCGAGGCCGCGTACGCGCCGACGGCGTGGGCGAAATGATGGTTGAGCACGCGAACCCGCGACGGATCGACCTCGGGCGGAAGTTGCGTTGCGACATCCTCGACGGTCAGATTGCGCAACGGCCGCTGCGGATGATAGACGACCGAGCCCACCGCGACGATTTCATGAATCTCGGCGAAGCGCGCGCCGACCGCATCGAGCACGTAGAGCGCGGCGAGCTGCGGCAAGGTGGAAAGGTAAGAGCCGTCCGCGGCGACGGCGATCGAGTGTTTGCGCCGGTCCAGTCGTTCTTCGGCGATGCCGCAAACGGCGCGAGCATCGACCGCGGCCACGGCGGCGCGGTCATGGCTGAAGTTGAGTCCGAGAATCAACTCGTCCACGGAGGCCTAGCGGCCGGACCCGGCGCTGCCGCGGGCCATCAGATGCAGGCCGGATTTGTAGCCGGTTTCGAGCAGCCGGCGAAACCAAATGCACAACAGCGTGTCGCCGACGACGCCGACCGCAAGTTTCACTCCGGTGGAAAGCGCGAACGGCAGATAGATATCGAGCACCTGCGCCGTGAAAAACGGCCGGCCTTTGTCGATCCAAACCGCGACATTGATCAGCACGATCAGCGCGACGGCGTAGCGCCACAGCCGCCGCTCGCCTTTTTCCCGCGTGAGCAAACCGACCAGCACGCCCACGACCACCGGCGTCGCCACGACGAACAACAGCAGTTGAACGAGGCCCAGGATCAGGTACTTCATGAACACGATATGGCGCCCTATTCCGCGCGCGCGCGCTAGTCGACCAACACCTCATCCATCTCGTCGTCGAACTGATGACCCATCACGGTGACGATGCGCCAGGACACGTCGAAAATGGAATAACCGCTGCCGGTGATTTCCTCCATCGAGGTGATCGGCCGACCGGGTTTGCCGCACGGGACGATGTAAGAAAACGGCTTGAGATCGCGCCCTATGTTCAGCGCGAAGCCGTGCATGGTGACGCCCTTGTGAATGTTGAAGCCGAGGAACGCGATCTTCCGTCCGTCGACTTCGACGCCCGGGTCGGCCTCGTTGTAAGTCGCCTCGATGTTGTACGAGTCGAGCACTTCCACCAGCATGTGGCCGACCGTTTCGACGAACTCGCGCGGTTTCATCTCGCGCCGATTGAGATCGAAGATGAGATAGCCGACGAGCTGGTCCGGCCCGTGGTAGGTGGTCTTGCCGCCGCGATCGACATCGACGATCTGAATGCCCTCGGCCGCGAATCGTTCGCGCGGCTCCAGCAGGCCGGAATCGCCGCGCTCCGAGTAACCGCGCGTCACGACCGGCGGGTGCGTCAGCAGCAAAAGAAAATCGACCGCGGAGCCTTCCGTCAACTGGTTGCGCAAATCCAGTTGCAGGCCCAGCGCCTTTTCGTACGGCGTCAACCCCAAAAAGCTCCACTTGATCGTCATCGCTCAAACCTACCGATATAAGCCTTGCCAGCTTTGCCGGCGGATGCGCAACAGATCGACGAACATTCGTCGCGCATCGCGCCACGGGCGCACCCGACTCGCCGGCGAATCGATCCACATCACCGGGATCTCTTTCACCGGCAGCCGGTGGAGTCTGGCAATATACAACAGCTCCACGTCGAAGCCAAAACCGTTCAATTGCTGCCGCGGGAAGATAGTCTCCACGGCGCGCGCCGAAAAAGCTTTGAAGCCGCATTGCGTGTCGCGGAAGCCGCCCAACACCACGACCGACACCATCAGATTGAAAACGCGGCCCATCAACTTGCGATGCCACGGCTGGTGCAACACGATGTTCGATTCCGGCATCGCCCGCGATCCGATGCACACCTCGGCGCCCGCCGCGAAGGCCGGCCAGAATTTCTCGATCTGCGTGATGGGGGCCGAGCCGTCGGCGTCGAAGAACAGGCGATACGCGCCGCGGGCCTGCAACATCCCGCGACGCACCGCGACGCCCTTGCCCATATTGTGCGGATTTTGCCCCAACTGAATGTGGGCCGGACCGCCCGCGCGTTCGCGCACGATCTGCGCCGTGCGATCGCTGCTGCCGTCGTCGACGACGATCACCTCCGCGGGATAATCGACGTGCGCGAAGTACTCTTCCAGCTTGTCGAGCGTGCCGGGGAGTCTGGTTTCTTCGTTGTAAGCGGGAACAATAACGCTCAGTCGGGGTGATTCAGCGGCGCTCATGGGCCGGAAGTGTAGCACAGCCGCCGCGTCGCGTCATGAGCCGGACAACTCGAAGATCGGGCGCCCGCTAAAGATCGGCCAGGATTTCTTTCTTCTTCGCTTCGAATTCCGGAGCGGTGATCAAACCCTGATCGAGCAAGGCCTTGAGCTTCTGCAGCCGTTCCGCCGGCGAAGGTTTGGCGGCCGCCGGTTCCGCCGCCGGTGCGCCCGCGCCCGCCTTCTGCGCAGCCTGCATCTGCGCGGCCATCATCTGCGGCATGGCCATGCCCAGACCGATACCCAGGCCGGCGCCCATCGATTCGCCCACCGCGCCGGGGTTCTTGGCCGCGTCGCCCATCGCGTTCGCGGTCTTGAACTGCATGTAGCGGTTCATGTCGCCGAGGGCGCCCATGCTCGCGCGTTCGTTGATCGCCTTCTGCACTTCTTCCGGCGGCGTGATCGCGTTGATGTAGAAATCCTGCAGCTCGATGCCGTACTTCGCGAAGTCGTCGGCCATGCGCAGTTTGGCCGCCGAGGCGATTTCGTCGTACATCCGCGCCAGGTCGAAGATCGACTTGAGCACCTCGCCCAGCAGATCGTTCAAGCGGCTGACAATGACGTCGCGCAGGAAGTTGCCGATATCCGCGGTGGTGAAACGGCCGCGTCCGGCGACCAGCGTGTTGACGAACAACAACGGATCTTTAACCCGCATGGTGAAGGCGCCGAATGCGCGCAACTGCACGTAGCCGAGGTCGGAGTCGCGGAACGGCACCGGCTCCTTGGTGCCCCACTTCTGATCGGTAAACACCTTCGTGTTAACGAAAACGACCTCGGTGCGAAACGGGCTCTTGTGGTCGTTGAAGGCCAAGCCGATCAGCCTTGCCAGCACGGGGATATTCTGCGTGGTCAGCGTGTGCCGGCCGGGGCCCAGCACATCGAGCCCTTTGCCGTCGCGGAAAAAGACGGCCTGTTGGTACTCGCGCACCACGAGCTGGCTGCCCATGCGCGTTTCGCCGCTGCCGTCTTCCGGAATCTTGTGGCACATTTCGACGCCGGTTTGGTCGTTGTATTCAATGACTTCCAGAATGCTCATCTCAACCCTCCTTGCCGGTGATATTGGCCAAGGCGTCGCGGCGACGGTCAATCAGCTCGGCCAGCGCGGCGAGATCGACCCGCAACGCGTCGATGGCCCCTTTGAATTCCTGTTCGGTGGCTTGCTCACCGGGCAGCGCCTTGCAAACCGCGAAAAACGATTCGACTTTTTCCACCACCTGCAGGTCGTAGTCGTACAGCTTGACGAGTTCCGGCTCCAGGATGCGATTCTCATCGAACGCCCCGGAATAGCCGTAGGCCTCGTGCTTATGCTTTTCGCGCAGCCGGTCGATCTGGGACGTCAGCCGATCCACATCGGCCAACAAGCCGAGCTGCATTTTCGCCAGCAGCGTCTGCTTGAAACGGTTGATCGCCTCCTTCGCCTCATCCAACTTGCCGGCCGTATGATCGCGCAGCACCTTATCGCGATCGCGCACTTTGTCGCGCGCCATGAAATCCTTCATGCCGGGCACTTTCTCCGCCAATTTCTGCAGCCGGGTCGTCAGATCCGGTTTGACGTTGCCGTTTTGATCCCGATCCACCATCGTTCACCTCGCAGGTTGGTAGGTCGCATACCTCGTATCACAGGCCGAAGAACTCCGTCAATGGACCTGCGATTTGGGTCAAGTCTTTCTTAGGCTTTTTTGTGCTCCCGCAGCGTGAATAGTCGTTAATTCCACACCAGCCTCAACCATGTCCTTAATTTTACTATTCCATTCACTGTCGGAAATCTTGCCGCCCTTGGCTCGGCTCCACAAGTTTGCTCTTCTCCATCTTGAACCTCCGGTTCTTCATTAGTGTTGGTAAAGTGACAAACGCACCATGCGACGGTCTGCTTATCGGCTCAATTGCGCCAAGGGCGCGGCGGCTAGAGTCTAGTCCGGTTTGTCCGCCGACCTAGTTGTCGCAATGCGAAACACGCGGCTAGTCGCCGTGATGCAGGATCGTCCCGTCCTGGCCCACGGCGAACACGTCCGTCGCTGAGCTTCCCCAAACACCGGATAAAAAATGCATCGTCCCGCTCGTCATCGCATTCCACGAGTAACCGTCGTAGTGCAAAATCACACCCGCGTATGTATTCGAGTCCATCCCCACCGCGAACACATCCGCGGCCGAGCTTCCCCAAACGTCCAATAACTGCGCCGCCGTTGCCCCGCTCGCCATCCACGACCACGAGGAACCGTCATATCGCAGGATCGCTGCGACCTCTCCATAGAAGTCGTTTTTCGCGCCCACGGCGAACACGTCCGAAGAAGAGCTTCCCCAAACGCCGGACAACATCCACCTCGTCCCGCTCGTCATCGCCGCCCACGCCGAACCGTCATAGTGCAAAATTAGACCGGAGTCCGAGGTTACGTTCCACCCCACGGCAAAAACGTTCGCGCTAGAACTTCCCCACACGTCGTACAGGCACGCCGATGTCCAGCTCGTCGTCGTCGACCACGAGGAACCATCGTAGCGCAGGATTACATCTGTAATCGGAGATCCGTGGGAATCGTCTTTCGAGCCTACGGCGAATACGTCCGAGGCAGAGCTTCCCCAAACGCCGTGCAACTCCATCTTCGTTACGCTCGTCATTGTCGACCATGAAGAACCGTCATAATGCAGGATCGTGCCTGCGATCGGATATCCGTCGGCGTCGTACTCCGTGCCCACCGCGAACACGTCCGAACCAGAGCTTCCCCAGACGCCGGATAACGTCGCCGTCGTCTCGCTCGCCATCGCTGACCACGAGGAACCGTCATAGTGCAAAATCGTTCCGTGTCCAGTGGAGTCAACTCCCACGGCGAATACGTCCGCCGCAGAGCTTCCCCAAACGCCGCCCAAACACGCCGCCGTCCCACTCACCATCGCCGACCAGGAAGAAGTGCTGTCGTCGTCGGCTGAATCGTCGTCTGCTACGTCGTCGTCGGCGGAATCGTCGTCGGCCGAATCGTCGTCGGCGTCGTCATCGCTCGACGAACCGGCGCCGCCTCCGCCGCTCGAACACGCCGCGCACAGGCAAAGCAGCGCCGCGAAGATCATTACCCAATACGGTCTCTTCATCGACTAATCTCCCGACGAACGTTCATTACTCGCCTTCCATCTCTCACCGCTATAGGCGCTAACTTACGTCGTCGACCCAGTGATGAGGTTGTCATTTCGACCGA
>PMZC01000141.1 GCA_003170555.1 Deltaproteobacteria bacterium | reverse complement strand
GTACAACGCGGCGGCGCCCGCGTTCATCTACCGCCTCGACCGCTGCGACCCGGCCGACGTGAACGCCATCGTGTACATGTTCTACTACCCGTTCAACGGCACGGGGGATCTGCTGGACATCACCTCCGGCTGGTTCTCGCAGGTGCTGAACGCCAACGTCGGCATGTCCGATCAGTATTGGGGTCCGCAGTTCGACGGGGTCGATATCAACCAATACATCACCGACCTGAACAACAACATGCTGTTCGGCACGATGCCCACGCCGGATGAATACGCGCTGTACCAACAGTGGCCGAAATACGACGAGCCGCAAGCGCGCGAGCTGCCCAAGACGAGCATCCCGGTGTTGATGATGCAGGGCACGCTCGACGGCGCGACTCCCTACGAGGTGTCGGAGCCGTTGGGCGAGGCGCTGCACGGGCCGCACCAGTATTACCTCACGTTCCCGAATTCCGCGCATGGCGTGATCGACGATTCGTGGGTCTCGCTGGACTACAACGTGCCGACCTGCGGCCTGGATATCCTGGCCCAATTCGTCCGCGACCCGCTGACCGAGCCGGACACTTCGTGCATCGCGCAGACCCTGCCCGTCGATTTCGCCGGCTCGACGGAGCTGGCGCAGTATCTGTTCGCCACCTACGATCTGTGGGAGAACCCGCCCGCCAGGTCGGCCGCGCCGCCGGTGCGTCCGGTGCGCATCGACCAGCGCGTGGCGCCGTGGCTCTATATGCGGCCGTGAACCCAGGTTGATCACCGGGCGTTGGGCGACAAGACCAGCGCTCGGGCGCACGTGCGATTCGCCGTTCATGACGCACCATCCAACACCATAAAAATAATCTGACGCCCTATTCTAGTTTTTCTATTCTTTTCAAAATGTTGCACGAATCGAAAAGAAGCGAAATCGAGCGGGGAAAGGGCTTGATTCGCGGTCACCCGGCCTTACTTTGATTTCAGGAGGTGATATGAATCATGAAATGGTCAGCTTATGCCATCTATGTCCTTCTGGTGGTGTTGGCTGGCGGACTTCTGTACGTACAAAAGGCCGAGCTTCAGGTGATCAGCGCCAAGCAAGGCCTGGTCGAAACGCAGAAATTTGAACAGGAGATCACCGACCAACAACGGGCTATCGTTTCCCTGAAAAACGAGTTGCGGGAGCATGAGCAGCAACTGAAGGCGCAGCAAGAAGGCGAAAGGCAGATAGAGGAAACCACAAAGGCGTATCTCCAGAGCCTCGATACTTCGCCGCCGCCGCGTCAGCAGACCCAGCAACAAAGCTACGCGGAGCCGCGGGAAAGCTACTCCTACGTGCTCAATCTCCCACCGCTCAATCAACAGGCGCAACAGTACAGCGCCCCGGCGGACCAAACGCAGTCGGGTTATGAATACCCGTACTTCCGGCAGCCTTACTACAACACCTACTACAATCCCTATGGGGATTACGGGGTTGTTTATGGCGGTCCGTACTATTACAGCTGGGCCCATGATGGGGATTGGCGCCTGAGAAATCGTGACGGGGAGCGGGTTTTCGGCAGTTTCAGCAACCGACCGGTCGTGGTGGGCCAAGCGCCGCGCCGCCGCAGCCGATGATCGTGCACCAAGGGACCAGCGGCTTCTTCTCGAGCGTGAACCGCGGCTTTTCACCGTCGGGCGGGCGTTTCTCGATGCACTCCGCGGGGGAAAGACTCTACACGCCACCGCAGTCGATCCAGCCTGCGGCCCCGGCGTTCCGGCCGGCCGTACAGCGACTGCGCGGTCCCGAACGGGATTAGACAATCCCACCTCGGGAGTTCGACAAGCCTTGCTTCACGGCCCTCGTCGGCGTACGCTCGATGACCAGAGGTGATGAGAGCCGTGAAGCGGTTTGCTCTCGTTGTTTTGATCGCCATCGCGTCNNCGCCAAGCAGAAGCTGCTCGAACAACAAAAGCTGCAAGCGCAAATCATCGATCAGCAAAAGACCATCATTTCCCTGCAAGACCAAATCAAGGACCGCGAACAGCAACTGATCGCGCTTCAAGCCGGCCACAAATTGTTTGAGGAAGCCGCCGAAGCGTACGCCGGCAGCCGCCCGGAACCGGCCCCGAATCCGGAGCAGGTTCCGCCGCTCGAGCCGGAAACCGAACCATACGTTCCGTACGTCGTCCCGGCGCCCGTTCAAACGCCGGCGGAGGAACCCGCGGTCGAGGCGGAACCGGCGCCCACCACGACCGTTTACCAATCCGACGTGGTGTGGGTGGGCCCGGCCGACGATCATCACCGCCGTCGGTGCCTACATCATCCGGGCTGGGCCGGATGCAACAACCAAACGAACGCCCGCCCGCCGGCGCGAAAACCGCCGCTTGCCTCCGACGGCCGCGCTTTCCCCCCGTCGTCACCGCCGATTCCCACGCCGACGCCGACGCTCGTCATCCACAACAACCCGCACTGACGCCTTTCGGCTCCCGCGGACCGCATCGGCTACACTCACGTTATCATTGCTGGGGGGATTTTACGCAGCGAAAGCCGTCGTCGTTGAGACGATCAAGATCCGGATCGTGGTGGTGTAAAGCGTCTCGCGTTTGCGGCGGAATCAGAACTTTCCAGCACCCCGGCCGCTGGGGGTCTTCCACCTGAAGGTTGGGCGAACCCCATCCCGCGATCCCGCCGCCGGCGAGCAGAATCTGCGTCTTGCCGTAACACGATTCATCCCAGTAACCGTCGACGTATTCGGCGACGTTGCCCAGCATGTCGCAGGTGACGAAACAGCGGTCTGGCCGGCAAATCTCGAAGCAGCAGCCGCCGGTGNNCCCGCCGCGGCTGATAGGCGTCGGCGCCCCACGGCCACAGCGCGCCGCCGTAGCCGGAATACGCGGTCTGCCATTCGGCCAGCGTGGGCAACCTTTTGCCGGCCGCGTGACAGGCCTGTCGGGCCTGGTTCCAAGAGAGCGAGACCCACGGCAGAACGCCGCGCCTGGATTGTGGCGGCGGAGGCGGTTTTTGCTCGTTGCAATCCCACGCCCCCATGGAATCCTTGGTCGCACTTGGCTGCGACTCCTCGAAACGGTCGATGCAAAACGCGTTGACCCACTCGACCCGGCGGACGGTTCCATGCCATCGCGCTCCGGAGGTGACCACGGTGGTGTAACCGGCCGGCACAAAGGCCATGTCCCCCGGACACAAGCTGGGCAAAGCGTCCGACGCACATAGCAGCGCCGTCAACAGACTGAAAACAATAAAGCCCACGTTGCGTATTTTCAGGAACAGCACGCTGATCAACCGTGTCAGAAGCCAAGTCGATGTATGGTATCACGAAAAGCAGGATGGCGGACGACGCATCAGAAAACGGGTTGCATTGGGCCGGCCGCCGGACCAATATGTGCCCGGCGCGAACCGGCCGTCTCGGCGGGACCAGGCCGATGTTTCGCGATCCGCATTACGAAAGACAACATCGCGGGTGGACCGTATCGGCCGACCGGGCGGATCACCCACGGAGAGGACAGGATGGGGCTGCTGCGCGTCATCGGCCTGAACTTCTCGCTGCTCGCCGCCAATAAAGCGACGCCCGAAAAGATCGCGCGCATCCGCGAGCGGCGTTTCCGCCGCTTGTTGCGCACCGCGGTCGCCCAGTCGCGGTTCTACCGCGAGCTCTATCGCGGCATCGACATCGAGACGTGCCAATTGGCCGACCTGCCGACCGTGGACAAGCCGACGATGATGGCCAACTTCGATGATTTCGTCACCGACCGCCGTCTCCGGCGCGCGGAAATCACGGAGTGGCTGCGCGACAAGAGCCACCTCGGCCAGATGTACCTGGGGCGGTTCATTCCGTTCCAGACCTCCGGCACGACGGGTGAAAACGCGCTGGTGGTTTACGACCGGCGGGCGCTGGATTTCGTGCACGCCGCGTTGATCGCGCGCCACGCCTTGCCCGAGGAGCCAAGCCTGCTCGGATTTTTGCGCATCATGTTCCAGTCGATGGTTAAGAAGACGCGCATTGCGGCCGTGCTGATGACCGGCGGCCCGTATCCGGCCTACACGGCCGCGCGATATCCGCCCCCGCTCCACGGTCTGTTCGTGAAGGAAGAGGTTTTTTCGCTGCTCGATCCGGTCCCGACGATCGTCGAGCAGCTCAACGCCTATCATTGCGACACGCTTTTCTCGTACCCGTCGCTGCTGGATATCCTGGCGCGGGAGCAACTCGCGGGGCGGCTGCACCTGAAGTTTACCGCGCCGCTCAGCGCGATCGCTTCCGGCAGCGAGCCGCTCACCGACAGCACCCGTCGCCTGGCGCAGGCCGCGTGGGGAAGGGACGTGCAAGACACCTACGGATCGTCCGAGTGTTTCATCATGGCGCGCTCGTGCGGCAAGTTCGAACGCATGCACGTGAGCACCGACCTGTGCTGCATGGAGATCGTCGACCGCCACAACCGGCCGGTGCCCGACGGCCAGACCGGCGACAAGGTGCTGCTCACCAACCTGTTCAATCTCGCCCAGCCGTTCATCCGCTATGAGGTCAGCGACGTCACCGGCTACAGCACCGAGTCGTGCAGTTGCGGCCAGCCGTTCCCGACGCTGCTGCCGGTGGAAGGCCGCACCGACGACATCTTCTACATCGATCGCCCCGGCGGCGGCTACGACGCGGTGCATCCCTACCTCTTCCTCGGCCCGATCGTCGAGCTGGCGCAGGTGCGCGAATACCAACTCGCGCAAACCGGCCGCAACGAGGTGACCTTCGCCTACGCTTCCGCGGACTCCGGTCCCGAGGTCGACGCCAAGGTGCGCGAGGTGCTCGAAACCGGCATGCGCAACGCCGGCCTGCTCGACCGCATGGCGCTGAAAACAACCCGCGTCGAGTCGATCCCCCGCGATCCCCGCTCCGGCAAGCTGCGTCAGATCATCAGCCGCGTCGGCGCGCCGCCCGACTTGGATGACAACGTGATGAGGCATTAGCGGGGTTCGGATTTTATTTTTTCACCACAGAGACACAGAGTTCACAGAGACATGAATTCCGTTTTTCCGTTCTGTGGTGAATATCAAAAAATTAAACTCTGTGTCCTCTGTGCCTCTGTGGTGAATATCCGGAAAATAAACTCTGTGTTCTCTGTGCCTCTGTGGTGAATATCCACGGAATTTTTTGCGCCGCGCCCGGGCACATAGAAAAGATTGAGTGGTTTCCGAGACTTAGAAAAGGCTTGCTTTTCGTTTCGCGTAGTTGATATTCTTTGTCCAAAAGGGGTGGGACATGGTCAACGTCAGACATGTAATTCTGGCGGCTGCGGCGATCGCCACGATGGGCGTTTTGCATCTCGAAGGAGTCGAGTGGCAGACGCTGGCGGCGAAGCAAAGCAGCCTGAGCAACCAGGTGGCGTCGTTCTACGACGTGAAACATCAGGTGGTCAGGCAACGTGCGGCGGCGGCCGTCTTGAAGAACCGGCTGCAAGCGCTGGAGCAGCAACAGGATGCGGAACGGCAGCTTCAGCAATCGGCGCAGCAGTACCTCAGCATCGTACCGGGGCCGACGGGGTTAAGCCCGGACGAGCCGACCGAAACATCCGAGACCTACGACACGTACCTGACCGGCGTCCCGTGGTACTACTGGCCGTCGCCGACGGACTGCTATCACCACGGTCGGCCATGCCACCGGGGCGGCCGCTATTACCACCGCCAACCACAATTCGACTACCTGCCGAATTACTCTTATTGGGATTTGGAAGACGCGCGCACCTATCACACTCACGGCTACGGCCAAGAAGATTTCGCGCGGCGTTCCAATTATCCGGTCACGCAATTTCCCACCCGCCAGAGCGAAACCTATCGGCGAACGTACGTCCAATACGGTCACTCCGGCGCCGGCCGCCCGCCCCACCACGGACGCGGCTACGTGCAGTATAACGGCTCGCCCCCGACCCGGCGCCACACGCGCGGCTACGTGGAGCACTCGACGTACGACGACCAGCCTCCGACCAACACCGTGCGCCATCGCCGGTAGCGGAACAACTAAAAGCTGTCGCGCGCTCTAATGATCTATGTCACAGGTTGCCGATGTGTGCCACTGACACGCGAAGCTCAGCGAAGCTTGTCAGTGTTCTTCATGCACACTGATAAACCTCGCTTCGCTCGGCGGTTCAGTCGCACGCGGCGTAGGGGCGTATTGCCATACGCCCTTGCCGATTAAACACGGCTTTCGCCGTCATCGGACCCCCCTCCGTCTCCCCGACGCGGGGGGAGAGCCATNNGGGCTGGGGGGAGGTCCGTTCGCGGCTTACGGAATGATTACCGAAAACGCGTAGTCAGCCGCCGCGCCGGAAATGGTGGCGGTAAAGACGCCGTTGGCGCCGTAGGGGTTGCAGTCGCTGCCCCAGCCGGTGTTCGCGTTGATGAGGCCCGGCGTGAGGTCGCCGCCCTGCAGCGTGGCGATGAGCGGATAGTAGCTTTGGAAAACGTCCGGGTCGGTCTGGATGCAATATTCGCCGGTGCCGACCTTGTGGACGGTCACCGTCGACGTGCCGCCCTGGTTGGCGATCGTGCCGTCCGCTTCGACCCAAGCCCAGGCCTTCACGCCGTGGCTCGCCACGCCGTCGATCGCCGTCGCCAGCGCCTGGAAATTGTCGTTCACCTGACTCGCGCTCGCGGTCGTGCCGGTGGTGAAGGTGTAGGGCACGTTCGTCGCCTTCGGGCCGGAACGCAACGTGCTGGAAGCAAAGCCGCTGACCAGGGAAGTCAGGGCCGAAATCACGATCACGATCACGATGAGCCGCCAATTGATCTTCTTCATTTCACGCCTCCGTTTCTCGAGGTTTGTTTGTCGTTGAGTCTCAGCCCCAAACGGCTTGATCCCACTTGCCTTGGTCCCAGATCAACGTCTGCGGCGACGTGTCATCGTCTGACGAATCGTCATCGGTCGCATCGTCGTC
>PMZC01000357.1 GCA_003170555.1 Deltaproteobacteria bacterium | reverse complement strand
AGCGCCGCCGAGGAAACGAAACTCCGCGAGGAAATAGCCAAACTCGCGGTAGACGGCACGGCCGAGCGAGAGAAGTTCGCCAAACTGCGCCACGAGATTGACCTCCTCGAGGAGAACCTCGAGGACATCTCCTTTGGCGTATACGAGCCGCATTACAAATTCGATTCGTCCGCTGAGTACAAGGCCGCGTTGGCCCGAATCCGCGGCGAGCAGCGCGAGATGATCCGATCCGGCGCGGCCGTCATATTCCGACAGCAATGGACCGTGGGCGGCGACCCTAAGCAAGGCCAGCGTCTGCAAAAGCAATACGCCAAGCTTATGCTGCGGGCCTTCAATGGCGAATGCGACGCATGCGTGGCGAACGTGGCTTGGAACAACGTCGGGCGAATGCAGGAGCGAATTTTTCACGCGCGCGATTCTCTCAATACCCTCGGAGAGGTGATGCAGATTTCCATCGTCGATCGCTATACGACGCTGAAGATCGACGAAATACGCCTCGCCTTCGAGACCGAGGATAAGAAACACGACGAAATCGAGGAACAACGGCGCGTCAAGGAACAGGCGCGCTACGAAGAACGAGCTTTGCGCGAAGCGGAACAGGCGCAACAGAAGGCTGAGGCCGAAGAGACGCGCTACGAATACGCGCTTGCCAAAGCNNGAGAAGGCGACCGGCGAGAAGCTGACGACGTTGACAGGCAAGGTCGCCGAGCTCGAAAGACTGCTCGCAGAAGCGAGAGAGTTGAAGCAGCGCGCTATGTCCCTTGCTGAATTGACACGCTCCGGATACGTATACGTTATCTCAAACGAAGGTTCGTTCGGCGCCAATGTCTTGAAAATTGGTTTGACACGTCGGCTGGAGCCGCTTGAGCGAGTGTATGAACTGAGCGGCGCGTCCGTGCCATTTGCCTTCGACGTCCACGCGATGATCTATGCGACCGACGCCCCAAAGCTCGAGAACGATTTCCACAATTATTTTGCCGGTCGCCGCCTAAACTTGGTGAACCTCCGTAAGGAATTCTTTCACGTCTCGCTCGACGAGATCGAAGCCTTCGCCAAGGAACGGAACCTCACTTTCCGGTTGACGAAGCTGGCCGAGGCGCGTCAATACCGCGAGACGCTGGCGCTACGCGCCAAGGCGCAGGGACAAACGCCGCCGGTTTCCGGACAACCCATCGCGGGGAACGCCTGACGACGACTTACCGATCATATGTTTTGGAATTCCGTACCCATGAAAACGGAAAGCTGCCGGTGAGGACTCTTCGACCGCGTTCAGGGCCGGCCTAGGGTACCGTCCACTTCATAAAATTAACGAATTCAACAAGTTACAGAAGTGTTCAGCGCTGCCGTCACAAAGTCCCGACGCAAAGTTCCATCCACATCGGACAGGCTGAACGTTGTTCTAAGGCTTTCGGCGCGGCGCACTTCCGCTTTCATTGTTTGGCCGGCGCTTCGAGGATGTGCAGGCACATGGCCGCTTCCTCGAGGCCGATATTGCCTCCGCCGTTTTGCGCGAGGGCGATCCGTGCGCCCTCGACCTGCCGCGGTCCGGCCTCGCCGCGCAACTGGGTCACAAGTTCGTAGACCTGGGCGAGCCCGGTGGCGCCCACCGGATGCCCGCGGCTCTCCAGGCCGCCGCTGGTGTTGATCGGGATGCTTCCGCCGAGTTTGGTCGCGCCGCTGTCGGCGAACCGGCCCCCTTCGCCTTCGCCGCAGAAGCCGAGCGTTTCGGTATGATGCAGCTCGCCGAAAGCGCTGGCGTCGTGCAGTTCGGCGACGTCAATATCTTTCGGTCCGACTCCTGCCTGCCGGTAAGCCTGTTCGGCCAGTCGGACGGCGATGTCTTCGTCTTCAATTCCGCGATCGCGTCCGGAGCCGAGTACCGAGGCGCGAATCCGCACCGCGCGCCAGCGGCCGAACTTTTCGAGCTGATCGCCGGCGCAGATGATCGCCGCCGCCGCGCCGTCGCCGACCGGGGCGCACATCGCGCGGGTCAGCGGAAAGGAGACTCTCGCGTCCATGAGCACCTGCTCGACGGTCATGTCGCGCGTGTACTGGGCTTTGGGATTAAGGCTGGAGTGGAAATGGTTCTTGGCGGAAACGACGGCCAACTGGCGCTGCGTCGTGCCGTACTGGTCCATATGCGCACGGGCCGCCAATGAATAGAGATCCATGAACGGGCTATGCGATTGGGCCAGGCCGCCCTTCACCAACGCGCGAAAATTTTCCTTGCCGAACAAGCTGCTGAAGATGACGGCGTTTTCGAACATGTTGACGCCCGACTTCACCCCCGCTTTCGCACGCGCCGGAAGCCCCGCCAGCCAACCGAGCGGGTCATCGACGAAGCTCTTGCTCTTCTTTCGCGGCGCCCGCGCGGCGTATTCCTCGGGCCACTGATCGGCCCGAATGCTGATCATCGCTTCGTACTTTTTGAAGAAGTCGAGCGTGCGGCTAATGTTCTCGACATCCATCCCGGCCAGATAGCCCGCGTACATCTTGAGCTTGTCCGGGTGGTAGATTTTCTCCACGCCGACGGCCAAGGCCACGTCGAAGAACCCGCCCGCCACCGCCATGTAAGCGGAATTGAGCGCGGTCGAGCCGCCGGCGCAGGCGTTCTCCACGTTGGTGATCGGGATTCGTTCGATCCCCAACGGCCGCAAAGCGATCTCGCCGCGTATCGCGTCTTGTCCGGCCAGTCGGCCCCAGCCGCTATTCGAAAACCAGGCGGCGTCGATCTGATCCTTCGAAATGCCGGCGTCCTTGAAGACTCCCTCGATAACCTGGGCGGTCATCTGCTTGATGCTCTGATCGAAATACTTGCCGAATTTCATCATGTCCACGCCGATCAGAAACACATCACGCATTACTTCTCTCCCTGCCAGGTCGCCCGCGCCGGTTCGCTTTTCTTGATCCGTTTTTCGAGGTCGATCGTCCCCGGCGTTACTCCGGCGCGTTCCAGTTCTTTCTTCATCACCCGGTGGGTCGCGGTTTTGGGAATCTCCGGCACGATGTTGACGAAGCGCGGTATGGCGAATTTGGGCAGCTTCTCCTCCAGAAATTTTTGGAAGTCGTCGAGATCAATCGCGCGGCCTTCAACCGGCGCGACGGTGATCATGATCTCGTGCTCCCCCAATTCCGAAGGCACGCCGTACGCCGCGCACTCCAGGCAATCCGGGTACTTGTTGACTTGGGTTTCCACCTCGTAGGCCGAGACGTTTTCGCCGCGGCGGCGCATGGACTCAGTCAACCGGCCGACGAAGTAGAGGAACCCGTCTTGGTCGACAGTCACCTGGTCTCCCGTGTGCAGCCACCCGTCCCTGACCTTCTCGCTGGTCGCCTTTTCGTTTTTCAAGTATTCGACGCCGCTTTCTTTTGCTAGGCCAATCCAGAAGATCAACTCGCCGGGTTGTCCGAGCGGCGCATCCTTCCCGTCTTCGCCTACCACCCGATACTTGCCGGAAATCGGTTTGCCGATCGAACCGGGCGGTGCGTTGCCGATATTGAAACAGGCGAAACCGCCGCCGTCGACCGCGCCGTAAGCTTCCAGCAGTTTGACGCCGTAACGATCCTGAAATTCGTTCCAGAGATTGGCCGGGCAGGCCGAACTGATGACGAGCTTCACTTTGTTCTGAGCGTCGAGCGCGTCGGGCGGCTGCTTGAGCAGGATCGGGATCATCGCGCCGAGGGCGTTGAAGGTGGTCACGCCATGCTCGCGCACTTCTTTCCAGAACCCGCTGGCGGAAAAGCGTTTGCCCAGGACCAGGTGGGCGTCGGCGCCGAAAGCCTGCAGCGTGGTGATCGTCAACGCGTTGGCGTGGAAAAGCGGCAGCGGCGTGTAGAAGACATCATCGGGCGTGAAAAAAGTTTTGGCGACGGCGTACATCTGCTTGATGCCGGTGTTGTTCTGCCGATAGACGACGGCCTTGGGCGCCCCGGTGGTTCCGCTGGTGTACATCAGGTAGCTGATGCCATCGGCCGGCAGCGCGAGGCCGGGGTTATGATTAACTTCGCCGGGGCGCAGCCAGAAACGCAGATTCTCCAGCCCCTCGCCGGGCGGCTGGTGGCTCGGAGTCGTTTCGTCGAACACGACTACTTTTCGCAGCCCGTTCAATTTCGACCGCAGCGGCAGTACGGCTTCCAACAGGCTTTTGTCGACAAACAAGGCGCTGATTTCCGAATGGTTGATTACGTATTCAAGGCCGTCGCCTTTGAGGCCGGTATTGATCGGGACGGCGAAGCAACCTGCTTTTTGCGAACCGTAAAAGGCGAACAAAAACTCCGGCGAATTCGTCATCAGAATGCCGATGCCCTCGCCCGGTTTGATTTTCGCTTCGTTTAGCCGGTGCGCCACCCGGTTGCTGTATTCGTTCATCTGGCGATAAGTAATTTTGCGTTCGCCGTAAACCAGAAAGACACGATCACCATTGCGGGTCGCTTTTTGTTCCACCATGTCGGCGAAGGTTTTGTCGCGTGAGAACATCAGCCGTCGAGCTTTGAGCGATCTCTTCAAGGTTTCAATGAGCGTTCCTTCAGAAATCTCCAGCGCAATCACCTGGAAGAGCAACTTCGCGATCAGCCGTGCAACCGTCAACTTCATCCTGATGTTCATCTCTTGCTCACCGACGGAATCGCCGTTCAACCGTTTGGAATTATCACACTTCCCCGTTCGAGTTTGACGGTACTGAATATATATTCCGCTGTCAAGCGCAAATTAGTCGGCTGACAGAAATGTTTTCAAATAATGCTTTATTA
Source organism: Deltaproteobacteria bacterium (assembly GCA_003170555.1). Lineage (GTDB taxonomy): Bacteria > Lernaellota > Lernaellaia > Lernaellales > Lernaellaceae > FEN-1099. Next base: position 5,959 of record PMZC01000357.1, on the reverse strand, counting down.
TTTGCGTGTTGACATGGGAATATATATTCCGCTATCATGAATTCGTAGTGTATTAGCAAAACGAAAGCGCGGTAGATGTCAGAGCCTAACGGCAAACGAAAATTACTTCTGGAAGCGGCCGAGAGGCTCTTCTCGGAAAAAAATTACGGCCACACCCAGATCGCCGAAATCGCCAAGGCCGCCGGCGTGGGGATCGGCACCTTCTATCGCTATTTCCCGGACAAGGAGGCGTTGCTGACGGAGCTGTTGACTACCCTCTTCGCCCAGGTGCGCGGGGAATTGGCCGAGACACGCCGCGGAATCGAGACCTGGTCGCCGCTCGAGCAAATGGCCACGATACGCAAAACCTTTGAGGTTTCGTTTCGCGTCATGCTGGCGCGCCCGAAGTTGATGCTGACCTTTCTGCGCTCCGGCTTTGGGGGAGGCGAAAAGGTCAGCGACGTGATCTGGACCATGCTGTGCGGTATCGTCGAGGACCTCGCGGCGGACATCGGTCGCGCCGAGAAGGCGGGCATCGTCGAGGCGTCGGACAAACTCTCGGTCGGCCACGCCATTATCGGCATGGTGCTCCAGCTTTCGCACCGGATCATCATCGAGGGGAAGCCGTCGGTCGATCAGGCCATCAACCTTTGCACCCGGCTGACCTTCGGCATGCTTTTCTCGTTCGTCGCCCCGGGCAAATACGAGCAGTTCTTGCCGCTCTACCCGATGATCTTTCCCCCGCTCGACGATAGCGCCGCGGATTAGCTCGAGATCCCCCGGTCCGATTTTACCGGCGGCATGGCGTCCCTAGCGCGCAGAGTCGGCGAACCAGAGCAAGCGTCCGTGCTCGGGGTCGCAAACCCAAACGTCGCTGTGATCGTCGACGGCGACACAATGCGCGCGCGGGGCGGTGGGAATCGTTTCCAGCAACGACAATTCGCCGTGTTCCGAAACGCTCGCAACCGCCATCGAAGCGCTTTTGCCGCCGGGCAGATACAGATGCGAAAGGCGCGGGTTGAACGCGACGATGTCGACGCCGTCACCGGCCTTCAGTTTCGAAACGACGGCGCCGTTTTTGTTCAGATCGAGCGTCGTCCCGCCGCCCTCGGCGCACCCGACGAACAAAAACCCGCGCCGCTCGTCGAGCGCGAGGCCGCGCGATCCGATGCAACCGTTTTCCCAGTGCGAGACGATCTTGTGCGAAACGAGGTTCACCGCCACGGTCACGCCCTTCCATAGGTTGCTATAAGCCACGCCGCGCGTTGCGTCGACCACCAGCGACTCCGGCCCGCCGGGCACGGAAACGAATTCGCGCAGCGTCGGCGTCGGCGCACTCACCGGCGGCAACGTGAAGACCTCGATGCGCTCTTTGTCCGGCTCGGTCACCCACACTTCTTTCGTCGGCTCGACCGCGCGCACATAATCCGGAGACGACGAAAGGCCGACGTAGCCGATGATCCGCTTTTGTAACGGGTCCACCACGTCCAGCCGCAACGCCGTGCGATCGGTGGCGAAAATCAGCCCGCCGCCTTCGTCGGCCGACGTGGTCCCCCCGCCGTGTCGGCCGGATGTCGCCGCGGACGTGGAAAACCCGTCGATCATCTCAACGGTCTTCGTCTGCGGGTCGATGAGGTCGAGTTTTCCGGTGCGCCCGGCCGGCGCCAGCAACTTGCCGAGGCTGCGCGCAAAGCCCAGGTCGTCCAGCCCGACGCCGCCCTCGCCGCCCGGCAATTGCACGGCGCCGCCAAGTGAACCGGCGCCGCTGATGGATTGAACCAAGAAGATAGCGGCCGTCAACGCCAAGACCAAAAGGCCATGTTGCTTGTTCACGATGACTCTCCCTGCGAGCCCGTCCCTAACCCACGCACGAGTTTCGGAACGGCGGTTGTTAGATTCATGACCACGCCCGCTGTCGCGGGTGACTTCAGTCGAGGCCCAGCTTCCCGTAGCGATTGTGATGGGTGAAATCCTCCACCTCCCGCCGCACCCGCAGAGGACTGCCCGGCGGCGAGGCGAGGTAGCCCACGCGCACTGCAAAGGCGATGGTCAAATGCTTGGGAATGCCCAAGAGGGCTTTCACCTTTTTTTCCACCGGCGGGGCGCTGAGCACGCTGATTACGTGAAAGGCGATGCCCAACGAACTGGCCATGAGCCACATATTCTCCATCACGCAACCCAGGCTGATGATGCCCAGGAAATCGCCCTCCGAGGCCGGCGCGCGCCGCTTCGGATCGTAGAGCACCACCAGCAGCGTCGGACCCGCCTGGATCGCCCGACCGAACCGCGAGGCCAGCTCCGAATCCGCCTCGGGTTTGGCGTCCGGCTTCCGCCAGGACTCGGGGAACATCGCCGCCAGGAGGCCCACCTTCTTGCGACGCAGCTCGTCCTCGGAGAACGAGAGCTGCTGGTAATTCTCGCGAATGAATTCCTCGGACGCGGGTTGTTCGATGCCGCCGATCGCCGCCAGCAGTTTCTTGTCGTCAACCACGGCGATCTCGAAGTTCTGCATGTTGTGCGCGGTCGGCGCCCATCGTCCCGCCTCGAGAATCTTGCGCAGATCCTCTTTGGCGACAGGGCGCTGGGGATCGAACGGCGCGCGACCTGATTTTCGCTCTTGGATCAGCTTCAACAGGTCCGACATATCCCACCTCCTTGATCGATCAAGAAATCTGCAACACCGCGCGGAAGTGCACCTTGGCGGTCATCATCTTCTCGTAGGCTTCGGCGGCCCGTTCCAGGGGGAAGGTTTCGATCATCGCCTTCACGCCGAAACGCAGGCTGAAGCGGATGGTGTCGTCGATGCTGCCGCCGACCCAGCCGCTGATGGAGCGCCGGCCGCCCAGCAGGAGCATTGGCGGAATCTGCATCATGTCGCTCGCTCCGGAGACGATGATGAGTCGCCCGTCGCGGGCCAGACCGCCAACCAGCCCCGAAATGGCTTTGCCGCTCGGCGCGGTGCACAGGATGACTCGTGCGCCGCCCAGCTTCTTGAGTTCCTCGGCGGGGTTGCCGGCCGTGGCGTCGAGGAAACCGTGGGCGCCCAACTGCCGCGCGAGCGCCTCTTTTTCCTTGCCGCGCGAAACCACGACGGTGTGGTAGCCGGACTTCACCGCGAATTGCAACGCCAGGTGGCCAAGACCGCCCAGGCCGTGGATCACCACCAAATCGCCCGGGCGCGCTCCGCTGCACTGGAGGGCGCCGAAGGTCGTGCGTCCCGCGCACAACAGCGGCGCCGCGGCCGCCGAAGTCAGTTCGTCGGGAATGCTGGAGAGCACGTCCGCGCGGGCGATCATCCGCTCGGCATAACCGCCGTCGATGGAAAGCCCGGTGGTCAGCGCTTTCTCGCAGGCGCCGAAATCGCCGCTACGGCAAGGCGCGCAGCAGCCGCAGTGGCCGCCGTGCCATCCCACGCCTACCCGCTGGCCCAATTTCCAGCCGACATCCGGCGAGCCCAGCTTTTCGATGGTTCCCACCACTTCATGGCCGGGGACGCGCGGGTACTTGAGCCCCGGAAAATGGCCTTCCTTGGCGATGGCGTCGCCGTGGCAGACCCCGCAGGCCTCGACTTTGATCCGCACCTCGTTGGCTGCGGGTTCGGGGATCTCCCGGTGCACGAGCTTGAACTCAGCGCCGGGCGAATCGACCTGAATAACCTTCATCAAGGGCATGGATTTACTCCTTTGCAGCTTTTTCCCGCGGCGGCGCCAAAGTCAAGCCGCAGGACCGACCTGAGTTTTTACTTCTCTTCCATCAGGGCGACGATATCTCGGTTCTCAAGCACGCGTTTCGGGGCGCCGTGTTTCGCGACTTGGATCATCGCGCGTCCCACTTGCTCGGTGGTCGTGACGTACTTCGGAAAGAGCGCCTTCCACACCGGGTAGAGCGGTCCGACCGCGGCATAGGCGATCCTGGTCATCGTCGATTTCGCGGCGACGCCATGCAGCGGCTGAATGTACGCCGGGCGGAACATGCACGCGCCCTTGAACATTCCGAGCAGTTCATTCTCGACCCGTCCTTTCACCCGCGCCCACATCAACCGGCCGTGCTCGGTGCTGTCGGTTCCCGCTCCCGACACGTAGATGAACGTCATGCCGGGGTTCAGGCGGACCAGCACGCGCGCGGCCGCCATCGTGATGTCGTACGAGACGCGCGTGTAATCTTTTTCGTTCATGCCCAGCGAGGAAACGCCAAGGCAGAAAAAGCACGCGTCGTAGCCCGCGAGGTCGGCTTCGATCGCGGAAAAGTCGTAGAAGTCCTGGTGCGCCAACTCGTGCAGCTTCGCGTGCTTCTTGCCCGTCGGGCGCCGGACGATCGCCAGCACGCTCTCCACCTCATCAGCGAGCAAACACTCGCGCAACACCCCTTGCCCGACCATGCCGGTCGCGCCAAAGAGAATGACCTTCATTGCGTTTGACCTCATCCGTGACCAAATGATGTAAACAAGATAGGCAGCGCAGCGCGGAAGGTCAATTCAGAATGAAGCGCATTGTGAAACGAGTGGCTGTTTAGTCGAACTGCACCGAGCGCTTCGTGAACGCCCCATCCAACCACCAGCCGGTGATGGGAAAGGTCGTCCGCGGCCGCTCATCGCCCACGGCGCCCGCGGAAATGAGCACCGGCGCATAATGTTCCCACGTCGGCAGGGCCATGCGAGCCGACGGAGCCCTGACATGAAAGTCAAGCAGCGCCTCCGTGTCGAGGCGCAACAGCGCGTCGGCGACCCAGTCATCGAACTCCCGCGCCCACGAAGGCGTACCGGGGCGAAACGCGTATTGCATGTTGTGCGTAAGAAAACCGCTGCCGAACACGAGCACTCCCTCATCGCGGAGCGGGGAGAGCGCGCGGCCCAGCTCGAACAATTCCATGGGGACGAGGCCCGGCATCGACATCTGGAGCACGGGCACGTCGGCGTCGGGGTACATCGCCACCAGCGGCACATAGGCGCCGTGGTCAAGGCCCCGCTCCGGATCGTCGGCGCAGGAAATCTTCCGCTGACTCAATAGGCCACGAACGCGAGCGGCGAGTTCGGGGGCGCCGGGGGCCGGGTATTTGGTCTGGTAGTACTTTGGGGGAAACCCGTAGAAATCATAGATCAGCGGCGCGGTGCGGACGGCGCCGAGCGTCGTCGGCCGCTTTTCCCAATGCGCAGAGATCATCAGGATGCTCGTCGGTTTCGGCATCGCCTTCGCCCACGAGGCGAGTTCCGCCATCCAGGCGACATCATCGAGCAGAATCGGCGCGCCGTGCGCCGCGAAAATGACGGGCATTCGGAAGTTCGTGCGTTTTCGTCCGGAGTCAGCTTCCAGAGATTTTGCCGCCACGTATTTGTCTCCTCATCAACGAGTCCATTCCTAATATATGCATTCCAAAGGATCGTTGATGTGCGCCGGTCAGCTCGCCCCGGTTTGGTCCAGCGCCTGCCGGACGGAGCGCGCGAGTCTTTCAAACGAGAAAGGCTTCTGCACGAAATGGGTGCCCGATTCCAGCAGGCCGCGATGGGCGATGGTTTCCTCGGTGTAGCCGGACATGTAGAGCACCTTGAGACTCGGTCGAATCTGCCGCAGCCGTTCATATAATTGCTTGCCGTCCATCTGCGGCATGATCACATCAGTCAACAACATGTCGATCGACGCGGGGTTTTGCTCGAACATGAACATCGCTTTTTCCGCACTGTCGGCGACCAGCGCGGTGTAGCCCTGGCGCTCGAGAATCCGGCGCACGAGGTTGCGCACCATTTCCTCGTCCTCGACGAGCAAAATCGTTTCGCGGCCCGCCGGCAATTCCTTCGCCACGATTCTGGTCGCCGTCTCCGCCCATTCTTCCACCATGGGCAGGCAGATTCTAAAAGTCGTTCCCTTCCCGACTTCGGAGTACACATCGACGAGGCCGTTATTCTGCGCCACGATGCCGTAGACCATCGACAAGCCGAGTCCCGTGCCTTTGCCTTTTTCCTTGGTGGTGAAAAACGGCTCGAACA
>PMZC01000181.1 GCA_003170555.1 Deltaproteobacteria bacterium | reverse complement strand
GGGGGAATACGAGACGCTGACGCGAACATCGGCGCCGCCTTGGGTGGCACTGGCACACGAAGCCCGGCGAAGTTTGCCAGTGCTGGTTCACGGATAGCACGGGCAAGCAGGGCGTGCCCGTGCCACCCATCAAGCCCGTGACTCCCCGACACCCTCCATATTGCGGAGCGGCTCCGGCCCTCCCCCTGCAAGACGGGGGGAGTCGGAGGGGGGTCCGCATCGTCAGGTCCTTTCGTTGTTCACCGCCTCCGGTATTTCACCGGCGGCGCCGCTTGCGGTCAAGCGCGGCGGATTCTAGAATTTCCCCGCTTGCTTTCATTGGGGGTTTTTCATGGCGTTGTTATACACCGACCTGAATGAATTTCTCGCCGCCTACGATCAGATGGAACGTCCGCTGGCCGTGCTGGCGCACCAGGACGACGAAGTGACTTTCTCCGGCGTGCTGCAGCGCGGCGCGGGGCGCATGCACATTCTCTGGACGACCAACGGCGACGGCCTCTATTTCGAGGCAGGCGTCGCGCCGCACCAATACGGCCCGCTGCGTATGAAGGAGGCGCTGAAGAGCGCGGCGGCGATCGGCATTCCGCCCAAGCACACCGCGTGCCTCGCATACTCCGAGGTCGATATCTACCGGCGGTTGATGTACGTCACCCAGAATCCCGAAGCGACGACGTGGCTCAAGCCGTACTTCCAGCAGATCATCGACGACATCCGCGCTTACCTTTTCCAGTACCGGCCGCAATGCGTCTTCACCTGCGCGTATCAGGGCGGCAATCCGGAGCACGATCTGACGCACTACTTCACGCGCCTCGCGCTCGACGATTACGAACACGAAACCGGCGAGGTCGTGCCGCTGTTGCACGTGCCGATGTACGAATACACCGTGCTGGTCGCGCTGCGGTTCAATCCGTTCTATCGCGGCCTGCGCTGGCGCTACCAGCTCAGCGAAAAAGAAATGGAGTGCAAGCGCAAGCACTACGAGGCCTATCCGTCGCAGATGGACATGTTCAGCAAGTTCGAAAACGTGCTCGGCGCCATCGGCAAGCTTGGCGTACTGACGCGCGGCAAGGCGCTGACCGCCGAGGAGTATCTGTCGATCGAGGAGTTCGGCCCGGTGCCGGAAGATTGGGACTACCTGGTGAATCCGCACGCCTTCGACAAGGCCAACTACATCGGCGACCACTTCGCCTGGGTGCCCGTCTCGTTCGACAAATCGGTGCGGCCGATCGTGGCGTCGTTCCCGCGGCGTCGTTAATTCGTTTGTGATTGTAGGGGCACGGCGTGCCGTGCCCTTCGTATTTGGGCGTATGGCAATACGCCCCTACGGTTTTCGTAGGGGCGTATTGCCATACGCCCCAACCCCCCGGCCGTGATTTTGTAGGAGCGCCTTTCCAGGCGCGATCTAAATCGCACCCGGAAGGGTGCTCCTACAATTGGTAGGGGCAACTCTTGTGGTTGCCCGCTTGCTGGGCGGACACCAGGCCCGCCCCTACGACGACAAGGGCACGGCATGCCGTGCCCCTACAATCCACAATCCGCAATCGACAATCCGCAATCGAATCAGCACCCGCACCCACACCCGCCGTGGTCGCCGCCGTTGTCGGCCGACGCATCGTCGTCCGCGTCGTCGTCGCCCGGCACGGTGTCGTCTCCGTCGAAGCCGCCAAGGACGGCCACACCTTCGACCTCTGTTCCATCATCGCCCCAGAGCCGCCAAGGGAAACTATTGGAGGGAACGTCATCCGCGGTGGCGACGAAGCTGAAAATCTGCGTTTCATCTCCGTGGATGTCGCCGAATTGCGGCGCTCCCTGAGTCGGCACGTTGCGCCAAGAGATGGTGAGCGCACTCAAATCATACGTCGCCTGCCAATGGTCGCAGTATTGATCCGAATGCAGGCAATTCGGCGCGGCGGGCTGATCCGCAACATGCGCGAGGACGTAACCAGGAGGCAACTGCATGTCGACCTCGCGAATCCAGGGTGGTTTCACGATGCCCGACGGCGCGGCCGCGTTATATACTTCGAAGGTAAAAGTGAATTTGGTGTTGGCTTTCAAGTTAGTGGGCTCGTCAAAAGTCAGCGCCGAATCTTCGATGGTGTACGGCCACGTGTCATCGTCGACCCAGGTGTCGTCGTCCGGTGGGTCGGCGTCCGCGCTCGCCGGGGACGTGACAACGATTTGCGCGCCGGCGATCAGCAGAAATAAACAGACGATGAAAAGAAAACGTTTCATGATTGGCCCTCCCGTTTATTCGCCGAGATGAGCGCTCATCCTGCAATCGTTATTCTAGCAAAAACGGAAGGCGTCGACAAACAAAAAGCAACCCCGCGGGAGCAAGGTCCAACGGGGCGCTTGAATACGATTAGAAGAAGTCAGCGATGACTTAGCAGCCGCAGCCGCCATTGTCGCCGCTGTCGTCGGCGGCGTCATCGTCGGTTATCGTGTCATCGTCGGTCGTCGTGTCATCGTCGACGACGTCGTCATCAACGGCGCTGATCGTCGCCGCGCCTTCCACAAAGCTGCCGTTGCCGCCCTGTGGGCCGAGGTCGTCGCCCCAGAGTTTCCAATCAAACGAGTTGGTTGGAACGTTGTCCGTGATGGCCAAGAAGGCGAAGTGCTGCGTATCCTGCTCACGAATATCACCGAACTCCACGGTGGTAATCGTGCCGAACGACTGCCAGGTGATCTTGTTCGCGGTCGAGTCAAAGTTGGCTTCCCAGTGGTCGCAGTAGCCATCGCCCGTGTGTAAACACGGGGGGGCTGCAGGCTGATCCGCCTCGGCCGCCAAAGCGTAGTTGGCCGGCAGGTTCAGATCGACCTCGCGAATCCAGATCCCCTTCGTCGCTTTCGTGCTGGGCTGAGCCGCGTTGAACACGTCAGCCGTGAAGGTGTACTGCTGGTTTGCGTCAATCGAGGTCGGAAGCGTGAACGTGAACGTCGAGTTATCAAAGGTGGTTTGGGCGGACGCCAGTCCGCCGAACGCGAGAGTGAAACCGAGGAACAGGGCCATCAATAAAAGTTTTTTCGCCATGTTATCCCTCTTTTCTCATCTCAGTTTATACCGGTGTCCGAAAAAGTATCCAAACCGCGCCGTCGTGTCAAGATACTTTTTCGGTTTTTTCACCAAGTCAAAGGACGAAATCAACAAAAACAAGGAATCGCAACTTACGTTTGTTTGTCGCCGGACTGTCGACCCGTTTGCCGGCTGGGCGGGATCTCGTTGGCGAACGCGGTGACCGCCTTCAGAAACGCGCCATCAGCCGCCGCAGCCGCCGTGATCGCCCGAGCCCGAGTCGTCGCCGCCCGAGTCATCATCGCTCGCTTCATCGTCGCTGGCGGCATCGTCGTCGCTGGCGATATCGTCGTCGCCGGCGGCGTCGTCGTCGAAGCCGAGATCGTCGTCGATGGCGATATCGTCGTCGCCTATTGCGTCGTCGTCATACCAGGAATCATCGTCGTACGAGGTGTCGTCGTCGACGGCGCCGATGGTGGCTGTCCCTTCCACAAAGCTGCCGTTGCCGCCGTTGGGGCCGCCGTCGTCGCCCCAAAGTCGCCAAGCAAACCAGTTGGTTGGAACGTCATCGGTCGTGGCGAGAAACATGAAAGGCTCCGTGTCCTGCTCACGAACATCGCCGAACTCGATGGTGGGTATCGTGCCGAAGGATTGCCAGATGATTTTGTTCGCCACCAGATCGAACCAAGCTTCCCAGTGATCGCAATACTCGCCCGGGTGCAGGCACATCGGAGCGGCGGGCTGATCCACCTCGGCCGCCAGAATGTAGTTCGCCGGCAGAGTCAGATCGACCTCGCGAATCCAGATGCCCTTCGAATCTAGCGTGCTGGACTGAGCCGCGTTGAACGCCTCAAACACGAAGGTGTACTGCGTGTTCGCCACCAGTGCCGTCGGAGCAGTGAAAGTGGCCGTTGAGTTGTAGAACGACGCGGTATCATCGTCCGTATCCGCGCGCGCGGCCGACGCGGCAGCCAGTATCCCGACCGCGACCAAAAGAACCGTAGCGAAAATATAACGCGTCATGATTCGCCCTCCCTTGATCGATCAGGACCTGCAACCAACCTTCAATCATTATTCTAACACAAAACGAAACGCGCGACGCAATAGCCCGACGCTGATTTCCGACCCGAAACCCGAGACCCGAGACCCGGTACCCGGCTCATCATGAATTGACAGCACCCCGACGCTTGGGTATCGTGCGCTGCTTCGGGCCCGCGGGCGCGAAGTGAAGGGAATGATGAACCGCAAGCTTCTGCTGTTGTTGATCGTTGTCGGGCTGGTCGGCGCTTGCGTGGTCGCCTATTGGAACGCCCCGCGCGGCACGTTCATCTGGGACGACATCAACTTGATCGTCCTCGATTATCAAATCAAAAGTTGGAACTTCCTGACCGAAGTGTTCCAGCGCGACTTCTTCGGCTTCTCCGACGACAACCGCAAATACGGCTACTACCGGCCGCTGATCACGGTGAGCTACTCGATCGACTGGCATTTGTGGGGCGTCGACCCCGCCGGGTTCCATCGCTCGAACATTCTGTTTCACATCATCTGCACGATTCTGCTGTTTTTTATCTTCTACCGGCTGTTGAATCGGACGTTGTTAATACCCACCCTGGCCGGGCTGATCTTCGCGGTCAATCCGATTCATACCGAATCGGTGACCTGGATCGCAGGGCGCACCGATCCGCTGGCCGCGATTTTCTTCTTTGCCTCGTTGCTTTGTTTCATGGCCTACGCCGAACGCGTGGCCGCCGCCCGCGGCGTCGACCCGCCGCCGCCGGGAACGCCGCCGCACGCGGCCGAGAAAAGGCAGTTGCCGCTGCTGATTCTGACTTTGCTTTTTTTCGCCATCGGTATGCTGGCCAAGGAGATGGTGCTGAGCCTGCCGTTCATCGCCGCGGCGTACGTGTTCATTTTCGTCGTCGGCCGGCAATGGCGGCGCCTCGTGCCGTACCTGCCGGTGCTCTTGCTGATGTTGGCCGAGGTCGGCGGCTATTTCCTGTTCCGTTCGTACGTGGTCGGCTTCAGCCAGCAGGCGAAGCATCCGTTCACGGTCGCCGAGATCATCCTCACCTTCATCAAGACCATCGGCTATTACGTGCTGAAGATCCTCGTGCCGGTGCATCTGTCGGCCTATATCCAAAACCCGCTGGTCGAGTCGGTGTTCGACCCCCGGTTTGTCGCGGCCTTCATTTTCCTGGCGCTGGTGCTCGCGGCGATCTGGCGCACCTTCCGGCGCGATCCGCTGATTGCGTTTTCGCTGGTGTTTCTGCTGTTGTCGCTGGGTCCGCTGTCCAACATCATTCGCATCAGCGGGCCGAAGGACATGTGGTTCATGACGGCGGAGCGCTTCATTTACATCACCAGCGCGCCGGTGTGTCTGCTGCTGGCCGTGGCGCTCGGCCGGCTGATCGGCCGCCTCGGACGATTCGTCGCCGACCGCGACTGGAATCTCGGCGTCCCGCGCCGGCAGGCCACCACGCTGCTGGCGGCCGTGCTGGTCGTGGCGTGTTTCACGGTCCTGACGCTGCGGCGCAACACCGACTGGTACAACAACGAGGTCATGTTCAACAAGATGATCGCCGATGCGCCGAACGCGACGCTGCTCTACGTGGTGCTCGGCAACATCTACCGCATCGACAAGAAATACGACGAGGCGGAACGAACGCTGCAGAAAGCGCTGGAGTACATCGCCCCGCGCAACCGGGAAGAGCCGACCTGGATCTACAACGACCTGGCGGGCATCTACGCCGAGCAGGGCCGCTTCGACGAGGCGCTCAAGGTGATGAAGCTGGCCAGCCGCACCCGCGAGCACAACAGCGCCGTGCAGTACAACTACGGCGAAATCTATCGCGCGATGGGCGATTGCCGGACGGCGGCTCGTTACTACGAGCGCTCGTTGGCCATCTACCGCGACAACCTGGCCGCCTTCAACAAGCTCGGCATCTGCTTCCAGAACGACGGCAATTGGGAGGGCGCGAACAAGAGCTACCTCGCCGCGCTCAATCTCACGCCGCACGACGCCAATCTGCTCAACGAGATCGGCTACGACTATTATCGCCTGGGCAATCTCGAAAAGTCGGAGGCCTACCTGCAAGCCGCGCTGACCGAACAGCCGCGGCATACCGGCGCGCTGATCAACCTGGCGCTGGTGAAGTTCAAGAAGGACCAGGCCGACCAGGCCGTGAAGCTGCTCGAGCAGGTACTGGCCCGCGAACCGAAAAACGTCGACGCGCTGGCGGCGATGGGGCACATTCTGGCCAGTGATGGTAAGTATCCGGAAGCAGGACGGTTTGTCATGGCCGCGCTCAGTATCAATCCGAAGCATATTCAGGCCCGGCTGACCTATGCCGCCGTCGCCGTGTCCAGCCAACCGGCGCACGCCCGGCAGGTTTTGCTGGATATTTTGCGTGATTCACCCGGCCAGGCGGAGGCCGCGTTTATCATCGGCCTGAGCTACGAGGCGGAAAACAACCGCGCCGAAGCCATTCAATGGTACGAAAAGACGCTGTCCATCGAGCCCGGACACCGGAAAGCGCTGGCCAAACTGAAAGAGCTGGGCGTCAAACCGCCGACCGAGCCGTCGGAGGCGCGGGACGAATAGGCCGGTTCGATGAAAAAGTAATAGAAACAACAGAAGCAAAATAATTAACCAGCCCCTTACTTTTTTTGTTGATTTTGGTCTTTTGGCGTGTTAAAAGAAACCAACGCGGCGCGTTGTCGTCGGCGTAAGGTATGTACATTTTTCGTAGGCCATGAGAAGTTTGTGTAAAAGGAGGTGATGTCGGGCGAAGAAACTGGTTCGTAGGATCGTTCCCAACCTGCCGTCGCCAACGGCAGAAACTGTGATATGAAAGGAGGGATAACGTGACGAAAAAGTTCCTGTTGATGGCATTGGTCCTCGGCTTCGCTCTCGCGCTCTGCGGGATCGCGTACGCCCAGACGGACGATGATGCGGTGGACGATGATGCGGTGGACGACGACGCTTCGGCGGACGACGACGCCACCACGTTCGACAGTTCATCGTTCGCTTTCACTCTTCCGACGGCGATTGCGGCAAACACGCAGTACACGTTCACCTTTGACGTGTTCAACGCGGCTCAGCCCAGCACGAAAGCGACGAAGGGGATCTGGATTCGCGAGGTCGATCTGAACCTGCCGGCCAACTACGTTTTGGCGGCCGAGGCGGATCAGCTTGCAGCCCCCTCGTGTCTACACACGGGCGATGGCTACTGCGACCACTGGGAAGCCAACTTTGACTCGACCGCGAACAAGATTACGTGGCAGTCGTTCGGCACGATTACCACCGTTGAATTCGGTGATATTCGTGAGCAGGACACCCAGACCTTCAGCTTCCTTGCTACTACCGATGACGGTCCAGCCAACGCGTTCCCCTGGAAACTCTGGGGTGACGACGGTGACCCGATTCACGGCGGCAACGGCAGCTTTGTG
>PMZC01000190.1 GCA_003170555.1 Deltaproteobacteria bacterium | reverse complement strand
CCCAGCCTCACGCGCAGATCGATGCCGCGCAGCACGTCCTCGTTCGTCCCGTCGTAACGGAAATGGATCTTCTCGAAAGCGATGCCCTCGCGCACGGCCGGCAGTTCAACGGCGTCCGGCGCGTCTTCCACCGTCGACTTGGTGTCGAGCACCTCGAACACGCGTTCCGCCGCGGCCAGCGCGGATTGAAAATCGACATTCATGCGGGTGATTTTTTTCAGCGGTTCGTACATCAAACCGAACGAGGCCATGAAGCTGAAGAACTCGCCGCTGGTGATCGTTCCTTTGACGACCTGGCTGCCGCCGAAGAAAATGACGAACGCGGCGGCGAGGCTGGCCAGCGCCTCGACGACCGGGCTCGACAATTCCGAGTACTTCGACATCTTGACGTTGGCCTCGTATACGTGCTGGTTTTCCGCCTGAAAACGCGCCGTCTCCTGCGGCTCCATGTTGAAGGCCTTGATCACCCGAATGCCGGAAAAGTTTTCTTTGAGAATCGACGTCAGCCCGCCGATGCGTTCCTGTCCGCGCCGCGTGTACTTGCGAATTTTTTTGCCGAACCGTTCGATCGGCAACACCGTCACCGCGAAGATCACCAAGACGAGAATGGCCATCTTCCACCACATGATGAACGCGACGACGGCGAGGCCGATCATGCTGACCGGCTCGCGAAACAGCACGGTCAGACTGGGCACCGCACGCTGCATCATGTTCACGTCGTTGGTGATGCGGCTCATCATCACGCCGGTTTTCGTGTCGGTGTGGTAATCGACCGACAGGCTCTGGTAGCGTTCGTAAAGTTGGTCCCGCAGGCGGCGGATCACGCGCTCGCCGATGACGCGCAGAATGTAGTTTTGTAAAAAGCGCAGGGATCCTTTGAAAAAGTAGATGCCGACGACGGCGAAGGGAATCAACTTGAGCCAGAGCAGCGCGGTGCTTTTATCGCTCTGGGTGAAGATGTTGTCCATCGCCGGTTTGACCAGGTAGGCCGTCGCGCCGTCCATGCCGCCGGCGATCAGCGAGAAAACGAAAGCGGCGCCGACGAGAAACGCCCAAGGGCGAAAGTACGACAGCACGCGCCCGAACTGCCGCCAGGCTCGGCCGCGCCAGAAGCGCAATTTTTCTTTGAACGATCCCGCCATCAACTCCCCTGACCGTGTCGCCGGTCGACCAGCGCCAGCACCTGCTCCGCCACGCGCCGGCTCACGTCGCCGCCGTGCAGCCGCCGCCGCACTTCCAGGCACGCGGCCAGTGCTTCGGCGCGCTCCTCGCCGGCAAGCAATGACTCCACCTTGGCCGCCACCGCCTCCGCATGGCAATCGTCCTGGATCAGCTCAGTGAACGCAACCCGGCCGAGCACAATATTCGGCAGGCCGATTTTGTCCGTTCGCACGACGCGCTTGGCGATGGCGAAGTTGAGGCGATTGCCGCGGTAGCAGACGACGTGCGGCAGACCGGCCAGCGCCGATTCCAACGTGGCCGTGCCGCTGGTGATGGCCCCGGCGTCGGCGCACGCCAACAGGTCGAAAAAGTCGCCGCGCGTGAAAACGACATTCACTTTTTGCGCTTCGAAGAACGAACGCACCCAGGCTTCATCGACGGTCGGCGCGAGCGGCACGGCGAACGCGAGATCGTCGTGACGCGCGGCGAGCAGGCGCGCGGCGTCGGCCAGGACCGGCGCGATGCACTTGATTTCATTGCCGCGGCTGCCCGGCGCCAGCACGATCACTTTTTTGTCGAGCGGCAGACCGAACGCGGTGCGCGCGGCCGCGCGGTCGGCGAAGCGCGGGCGGATCGTCTCGAGAATCGGATGCCCGGCGAACGTGCACGGCACGCCTTCCTTTTCGTACAGCGCCTGCTCGAAGGGCAACGCGACGACCATGTGATCGACGCGATCGGCGATGGTCTTGATGCGCCCGGTGCGCCACGCCCAGATCTGCGGGCTGATGTAGTACAGCACCGGCACGCCGCGCGCCCGCGCCTGGGCGGCCAGCGCGAGATTGAAGTCGGGCAGGTCGAGGCAGACGAGCACGTCGGGCCGTTGTCGTTTGACCGCGCGCAGCGCCGCGAGGTAGAGGCGCCGAATGCGGCCGAGGCCGGCCAGCACCGCGGTGAAGCCGACGATCGACAATTCTTCCGCGCGTCCCAACGTCGCGAGACCGGCGTCGATCGCGCTCCGGCCGCCGATGCCGACGAATTGCGCGCGCGGCCGCAGCGTGCGCAGGGCGTGCATCAAGTTTGCGGCGTACGTGTCCGCGCTCGCTTCGCCGGCGACCAGCATGACNNCCGAGGGCATGACGCCGCGCGGTCGCGGCAATCCCAGCCCGGTGTATTTGCGCGTCCACGCGAGCAGGATGAGCGAATTGGCGACGCCGATCGCCGCACCGCCGAGCACGTCGAGCGGGTAGTGGACGCCGATGTAGATGCGACTCAAGCCGATCGCGGCGGCGACGATGTACAGCGACCACATCCAACGACGGCGATAGACGAACAGCAGCGCAGTGGCGACGCCGAACGCGGCCTGCGCGTGCCCGCTCGGGAACGAGCGCTGTTTCAGCGGCCGGTCGATTACGTTGAGCGCGGCATCCCAGGCGAGCCGCGGGTCCGTCGGGTGAAGCGGCACGACGCGCTTGTCGAACGCGCCGAGCACGCGCGACTTCACGGCGCGCTGAAAATCGGCGCCGAGGGCCGGGTCGGTCAACGGCCGCGGCCGGTGCGCGACGCTCTTCGCCGATTGCGCCAGTTGTCCGCCGATGAGCACGACCAGGCCGAGCACCAAAAAGTTTTTGGGAAAGCGGCGGCGGTCGAAGAGGAAGAGGGCGACGAAACCCAGCAGCGCCAGCGTCGAGCCCAGACCCAGGTAAGTCAGCAGGACGAAAACGCCGTCGAGCCACGGGCGGGACCAACCCGCGTTGATCACGCAGAAGACGAAACGGTCGAGAGCCAGCAGATCGGGCGCCACCTCACCACCTGAGTTTCCATTCGAAGAAAACCTGCGCCGCGTCGTGCGCGTGCGGGCGGAAATACTGGCCGGTCATGAACAGGTGACCGCCGTAGATCGAGAAGACCACGTTGTTGGAAAAGAGATAGTCCACCCGCGCGTCCAGTTCCCAACCGATGTTGGCGTCGTGCGTGTTCGGGTTCGGCTGCGCGGCGCGGATGTAGCCCCAGCTCGTGTAAAAGTGGTGGTTGGGCAGGAAGTTCATATCGGCGCCGAGGTTGGCGAAGATCGTGTTTTCGATGCCGCCGCTCCCCAGGTTCTTGAACAACTGGCCCGGCACGCCGGCGCCCGGCGCGAGGTGCTCGTAGACCGAGAAGTAGCCGCGCTGAATGTACTCGTCCATGTAATCGTCGCGAATGCCGAAGTCGTTGTACGGCGCGAAGAAGCCTTCGTAGTCGGTCGTTTTCGGATCATCGCCCGAGCCGTAGCCCATCGTCAGCGCCAACGTGTCCGCGTCGGTGACATGCCAGTCGGTTTTCAAGAACGCGGCGAAGCCGTGGAAGTGGATGTCGTCGGCGACCGGCGTATTGTGCGTGTTCGCGAAGAGCGTGCCGAACTCGTGATCGAATTCCGCGTTCACCGTGATCGGCCCGAACTGGCCGACCCAGTTTCCGCCCACGTCCCACAACTGGCTGTCCTGGCCGGTGTAGGCCGCCTGCGTGAAATTGGGCAGCAGGTAGACCGGCGAAAACGTGTCGGGGTGGTTCGGGAACTGCGTCACCTTCAGATCGTCGCAATAGCCGAAGAGCGAAACTTTTTGCTTGCGCGTCGGGGTGATGTTGACCCAGCCGAAGAAGATGTCTTCGTCGTCGTTGGTCCGCATGCTCATCTCGAGGTTTTCGCCCTCGTACTGCCGCACCGCGCCGGCGGCGATTTCGAAGTACTCGTGATGGAAGTAGGTGTACGCGCCGTCGTGCTCGAGGCCGAAGATGATGCGGTTGCCGAGGTCGACCGGCATGCGGCCGAAGACGAGGTACAGCGGAATCGGGTACATGGTCAGGCGCGTGTACAACTCGCGGAAGAACAGCGTGGTCTGGGCGAACTTCGAATCGCCGTGATCGCCCATGATCGGCGCCTCGCTGCCCCAGACGATGTCGCCCAATTGCATCATGACGATGAGGTCGGCGTAACGGCCGAAGTTCATCAGCGTACGCACCTGCAGCCGCTCGTCCCACCAACCGTAATCGTTGTTGAACGTCGAACGCGGATTGTAAGCGTAGATGCGCTCGCCCGCGAAATTGGTGTAGGCGTTGGCCGTGTTGGCTTCGACGAGCGCGCGCGAACGGAACTCGCCGTGGAAGGTGAAGTACCAGCCGTTCGACAGCGCGTAGCCTTCGCGGTTCGGCTCCCACGGCAAACTGCGCACGCGCTCCTCGCCGCTGTGGCGTTCGCGTTCGAGGGTCGACAGCCGCTGTTCGAGCTCGTCGATGCGGCGCAGCAGTTCTTCCTGCGAAGGCGTGTGCGACGCGCCGGGCGTCAGCTTCACCAGCTCGGT
>PMZC01000355.1 GCA_003170555.1 Deltaproteobacteria bacterium | reverse complement strand
CGGCCGGGCAGCGGATCGAGCCGCCGGTGTCGGTGCCCAGCGCGCCGGGCACGTGACGCGCCGCGACCGCCGCGGCCGATCCCGCGCTGGAGCCGCCGGGCGCGCGCGACAGATCCCACGGGTTGTGCGTCGGGTGAAACGCGCTGTACTCGCCCGACGAGCCCATCGCGAATTCGTCGAGGTTGGTCTTGCCGAGAATCACCGCGCCCGCCTCGCGCAGCCGCGCCGTCGCGGTCGATTCATACGGCGCGACGTAATCGCCGAGAATGCGCGAGCCCGCGGTGGCCTGCATCCCGACCACGTTGTAGTTGTCCTTGACCGCCAGCGGAATGCCGGTGAGCGGATGCACGCGGTCGCCGCGCCGCAAGCGAAGATCGGCGGTGTCGGCCTGCGCCAGCGCCTGATCGCGATAGACCGCCAGCCAGGCGCCGAGCCGCGCGTCGGTCGCGGCGATGCGATCCAGCGCGTCGGCGGCGAGTTGATGCGCGGTCACTTCGCCCGCCCGCAACGCGGCGCCCATGCGGCGGATCGTCCAGTCGGTCGTGCTCAAGCGTCGCCTCCGCCCTCGACGGCTTTGGGCGTGCGGAAGTAAGGCGGCGACGGGTCGGGGGCGAGGGCGAGCGCGGCTTCGCGCGGCAGGCCGGGACGCGGCGCATCGTCGCGCAGCGATCCGGCGAGGTCGACCGCGTGGCTGGTCGGTTCGACGCCGCTCAGATCGAGCTCGTCGAGCAGCGCCACGTAGTCGAGAATGCGCCCCATCTGCTCGATCAGCGGCGGCAATTCTTCTTCGGCGATTTGCAGGCGGGCCAACGCGGCGACGTGCAGCACCGTCGCGCGATCGATCTTCGGTTTCATCTTCCCCGGTCGCTCCTAGTGCTGGCCCAGTATCGAACGGACTTCGTCGGCGAACCGGCCGTCGGGCCGCGCCGAAATGTAGGCCTGGTAATTTTGGTGCGACAAGTCGGTGTTCCCCTGGGCTTCGTAAACCGCGCCGAGATAATAGTAGGCGTCGGCGCTGTAATCGCGCGCTTCACCGCAGGCCTCGATCGCCGCCTGGTACTCGTGAGTGTCGACGAACAATTTGCACTTGAGCATATACGCCGCGCCCGCCCGGACGCCGAGCTTGAGCAGCTCGTTGATCAGGCCCAGCGCCTCGTTGGTCGCGCCGCGCGCCACGGCCGCCCGCGCATCCGCCAGCAGCTTGTCCGACTTCGCTTTCTTGTCCATGTCGGCGCCGAGCTCCTGCGGCATCCCGGGCACCGCGGCCGCCTCGCGATTGCCGCCGGAGAGCTGCGTCTGATAGTCGACCTGCCGCTGTTTCGCCTGCTGATGATTGGGCTGCAACTGCAGCGCCTTGGTGATTTCGTCGAGCGACTGCTGCCATTGCTTCTGCGAGGCGAACACATCGGCCAGCAGATAGTGCGCGCGGAAGTGCAGCGGATTGGCGCCGATCGCGGCCTTCAGCGCGTCGACCGCCTTGCTGATGTCCTTCGATTTCAGGTAGGCCAGCGCCAGCACGTAATTGGATTCGGCGTCTTCCACCTGGTCGCCTTCGACCGCCGCGATCGCCTGCGTCGCGAGCTTCATCGCTTCGTCGGTCTTACCCGACGCCAGCAGACACGCCGCCTTCGCGCGGATCGCGGCGGGCGCTTTGGGTCCGGCGGCCAGCGCGCGATCGGCCAGTTGACAGGCCTCGCTGACGCGCTCGGTCTTCTCGTACTCCGCCGCCAGCAGCGCCAGCAGCTCCGCCTTCTTGGCCAGCGCGGGCAGGAAGTCGGCCTTGGCGGCCAGCGATTTATCGAAGTCGCCGATCGCGGTCTCGTACGCGGCGGCCGTGCCGGCGTCGAGCGTGCGCAATCCGCTTTGGTATTTGTAGAGGTATTCGAGCTGCTGGCGGCTTTGGTCCAGCGACTGCTGACTGGCCTGGCTGCGTTTCTGCAGGTTGTCGTAGACGCGCCGGCTTTCCCGCACCACCGAAAGAATGGCGAACACCGCCGCGACCACCAGCACGACGACGGCCCCGAACGCGGCGATCTTGAGCATCGAAACGCGCTCGGACTTGGCGAACGGATCGGCGGTCTCCCGCTTCGCCGTCTCGCGGCGCGGCTTGGCGTCGAGCCGCTTCTCGAACGACATGATCTCTTTCAGACTCGGCTCGGACTTCTCTTCCGCCGCGAACTCGTCGCCCTTGGTTTTTTTCTCGATCGACAACAGCTCTTGCAAACTCGGCTCGGACGCGTCTTCCGCCGCGGACTCGTCGCCCTTGGTTTTCTTTTCGAGCGACAACATCTCCTTCCAACTCGGCTCGGCCGTCTTTTCCGCGACGAACTCGCCGTCTTTGATCTTCAAGCTGCGCACCGGTTCGGATTCCAGGCTCACCGTGCGCACGGGCTCGGTCTCTTCGAGCGCCGGCGGCGCGGGCTCCTCTTCGAAGGGCGGTCGCCGCGACGGGGGGGCTTCTTCATCTTTAAAGATGTCGGCCTGGATCCAACGCGGCGCCGATGATTTGACTTTGGGCGGCTCCGGTTCGACCGGCGGCGGTTTGACTTCCTCCACCGGCGGCGGTGGCGGCGGCGGAGGAGGAGGGGGCGGCTCAGGAGGCGGCGGCGGAGCGGCCGCGACTTTCGTCTCGCGCGCTTTCCACGATTCCTCCGGCTCCGTCGGCGGCTTATGCAGCACGGACGGCTGATCGCCGGGGAACATACGGAAGACCGCGCCGCAACGACGGCAGCGAACCAGCAAGCCTTTGTCGGTGACCTTCTCCGCCGGAACCGGATAGCTAGTCGTGCACGCCGGGCAGATACCCTTCATGACGTTCCCTCCGCGACCGACCGTCGCACGCGCCTCACACCGACCGACTCGATACTAAAACATAACACGGACGCGGCCTGCTCGGCAACGCTCGTTTCAACGCGAGCAGCGGTTTGATTTACGTGCGGACTTATAGGTCAAAATCTTCTTGACAGTGATGGCGCCGCGGCGGACGATGATCGACGGGAAATCGGAGCGGAGGGTCGCCCATGAAGATATTTCGTACGACGTTTTGGGGAGCAGCGCTGCTCTTGACGCTGGTCGTGCTGCTGGTCCAATGCGGTCGCCAATCGACGGATTCTTCCGGCAACGAAAGCGACGACGAGGTCACGCCAGATGACGACGCGGCCGTCGATGACGATAGCAGCGACGACGACAGTAGCGACGACGATCATGCGGACGATGACATGGCGGACGACGACGTGGTCGATTCCCCGCCCATCATCACTGACGAGCACTTCGACCCCCCGTATACGGAACTGGTGAAGGTCGACTGGTCAGACGAGTTGCAGTACGCCAGCGTCTTGTACTGGCAAGTCTGCGACACGGGAAACAACCTTCTACCCGACGGTCAATTTGTCTACGCACCTTTTTGCAACGGTCAAATGTTCGATCCGATTCTTTTGTCGCAACTGCAGCAATACGCTGATGGCGATTTGTCGGATGCGGGTGACTGTAACCATCCGGTGACCATCGGCATGTTGGTGGTGTTTGGTCCCGAGAGCGATCCCTACATCGGGCGCCCGCCCGGAGAGGTGTGTATGACGTTTTGGGCAAGCGACGACGCGGACAATGTTTCCGATTGGCATACCGCGTGCGTCATGCACGATCCGACCTGATCCGCTTTTCTTGACGCCGCGTTGCCGCTGCGCGATGATGACGCGGCCCGCCTGTGCCCGGAGGAAAAAATGAGAGGAGCGGCCCTGACCATGCATCGCCATCATCGGCGCCGCAAGCGCCCTGCGCCGACCCACGCCCCCGGCACGGCGCCCGGCACGATCACCATTGATCCGCAGGCGCCGCCGTCGGCGGTGCACGTGTTCGCGTACGGGCCGGACGGGTTGGACGAGCGCGCGGTCACCGACCTCGAGACGTTGTCCGACCTGCGCGGCCGCTGGCCGGTGCTGTGGGTGAACGTCACGGGCCTCGGCGACGCGGCGGTGCTGGAGCGGCTCGGCAAAGTCTTCGGTCTGCACCGCCTGGCGCTGGAAGACATCGCCCACACGGCGCAGCGCCCGAAGGTCGAAGCTTACGAGAACGGCTATTTCATCGTGGCGCGCATGCTCGACGTAAATCCGGAATGCGACAACAAGCAATTCAGTTTGTTTTTCGCGCCGGGCGTCGTCGTGACGTTCGAGGAAGGGCCGGACGACTGCTTCAATCCGGTGCGCGACCGCATTCGCCAGACCCGCGGCCGCATTCGTCAGTTCGGCGCGGACTACCTGGTCTACGCGCTGCTCGACACGATCATCGATCGCTATTTCCCGGTGATGGACGAACTGGAAGACCGGCTGGATCAGTTGGAGGAAGACATCGAAGCCCAGCCGATGAAGCGCGCCAATACGCGCATCTACCAACTCAAGCAGGAAGCGATGGCCGTGCGCCGCGTGGTCTCGCCGCTGAAGGAAGCGATCTACCAACTGTTGAGCGAAGACCATCCGCTCATCGTCGACGAAACGCGCACGCACTTGCGCGACTGCGTCGATCATGCGGCGGAGATCATCGACCGTATCGAGATGTTCCGCGAAAGCGCGCTGTCGCTGATGGACGTTTACCTGTCCTCGCTCACCGGGCGGCTCGACGAAATCATGACCGTGCTGACGATCATCGCCACGATCTTCATTCCGCTGTCGTTCATCGCCGGCGTGTACGGCATGAACTTCGACCGCGCTTCGCCCTACAACCTGCCGGAGTTGGGCTGGCGCTACGGTTATCTGTTTTCCCTCGCGCTGATGGCGGCCGTCACCGGCGGACTGCTGTACTACTTTTGGCGCCGCGGCTGGATCGGCAAAGGACCGAAGAAGAAGGCGGTGGAGCAAGACTCCCCCCGTAAGGAGTAGCTGATGAAAACGTATTGGTGGATTTGTTTGCTCGCGGCGGTGCTGCTCACCGCCTGCGCCTCTAGCAGCAGCAACAGCGGCGACGACGACAACGGCGCGGCCGACGACGATGTCACACTCGATGACGACGCGACGATCGACGACGACACGACGGTCGATGATGACACGACGGTCGATGACGATACGACGGTCGATGACGACACGACCCCCGACGATGATACGGCCGATGACGACACGACGCCGGCGGAATGGCCGGGCCCGCCGTGGTTCGGCTGCACCGACCAGGACGAGCCGGGGGACGCGACGGTCATCACGGCGATGGACCAGGTCGATCAGTATTGGGTCGACGGCGATGACCGGCGCTCGATCGACACCGTGGTGAATTTCCCGGTCGCCGGCGACTGGTCGCAGGTGACGATGCGCGTCGAACTCGAGTGCCCGGCGGACGGCCAATGCGACCATTGGGACCGCGACGCAAACATCTTCGTGGTCAACAGCCCCGGTACGCCCGACGAGCAGGTCGTCGAGTTGTCGCGCTACATCACGCCGTTCAAACTCGGCATGTGCATGTTGACCGACGTGACCGCGTACAAAAACCTGCTGGTCGGCGCGCTGACCATTCGCTCGATCGTCGACACGTGGGTCGGCCCCGGTTCGCCTTACGGCCACGGTTGGCGGGTGACGCTCAAGTTCATCTTCCATCCGGCGAAGGATGAGAACACGCCGGACCAGATCATCGACCTGTGGCCGTACTCCACGGTGGAGCTCGGCAACCCCGACAATCCGATTCCGACGCAGCTCGGTACGGTCGATCCGTTACTGCCGGCGACCGTTTCGCGCGCCGAGCTGCGCATTCTGACGACCGGCCACGGTCAGGGCAACAAGAACAACTGCGGCGAGTTCTGCACGATGCACCAACGGGTGCTGGTCAACGGCGCGCCGTACTATTTCAACCCCTGGCGCGGCGACTGCGCGCACAATCCGATCGGCCCGGACCAGGCCGGCTCGTGGATGTATCCGCGCAACGGCTGGTGTCCCGGCGCGGTGGTCCTGCCGCAGGTGATCGACGTCACCGCCGATGTGGTCGCCGGCGCGGCGAACGATCTCGGCTACGATTTCTTCCTCGACGAAGAAGGCTCGATCTACGAAAACACCTGCCGGCCCGGCGCGGGCGACGAGAACGACTACTGCGCGGGCTGTCAGTTCAACCAGAATCCGGGTAATTGCGACTATGACGGCAACATGCACACGGACCCGATCGACCTCCTTTCCTTGCAGCTCTACGTGTGGGAATAGCCGTGGCTGACAACGACCTGGCGGCGACGATCGCCGGCCTGCCGCCGAACGTGCGCTACGCGCTGTACGGCGCCGGGCAATACACGCGCCGCATGATGGCCCAACTCCCGCGCGAGTTTTTTTTCGCCGACGGACGGTTCATGGCGGGGATCATCGACGACGCTCCCGGTCCGCTGATCGCGCCGTGGTCGCCTCGCGCCGCGCTGCCGGACGCGCTGGCGAATTGGGATCTGGATTGGATCGTGCTGTCGACCGATTGGCAGCAGCAGCCGATGCTCGCCCAGATCGCGGCGCAGCGGCGCCTGGGTCGCGTCCCGGCGAAGCTCGCCGTCGCGCGCCCGCCCGAAGCAAGCCTGACGACCTGGCAAACCGAACACGAGCAACGCCATTACCGGCAGACGACCGAGGAGCTATTTCAATTCGGCGACCGCTACCTGGGCGGCCTGCGCGGCCGGCGCGTGCTCGATTTCGGTTGCGGCAAGTACTTCCCGTACTCCCTGCTCCTCGCCGACCGGGGCGTCGACGTGATCGGCGTCGACGTCGATCGACTGAATACCGACCGCGACCCGCCGGACGCCATCCACGCGTGGCTGATCCGCTACCTGGAACAGGAGATCGGGCATCGTCTGCCGCTCGAGACGGTGAAGTTGGCCGGTTACGACGGGCGCACGCTGCCGTTCTATGACGACACGTTCGACATGATGTTCTCCCATTCCGTGTTCGAACATCTGGCCGACGTGACGCACGTGGTTCGGGAAATGCACCGCGTGCTCAAGCCGGGCGGTTACGCGCGGCATATGGTTCACCTGTGGCCGAGCCTGACCGGCTTCCATCCGTTCCGCAAACCGTTCTATTACCAACGTCCGCTCGTGCTGCCGCCGGACGAGCGGCCGTGGGCGCATCTCTACGATGAACACGCGGAAGCGATGTCCGATCTCAATCGCTGGCGCGAGGCTGATTTTCGCCGCGCCTTCGAGGCGGTCTTTGAAGTGGTCGACCGGCAGCCGCCGCCGCCGCTCGGCGCGGAATATCTGACCCCCGAGTTGGAGCGGAAGCTGGCCGGGCTGGGCTTCGACCGAAACGAGCTGCTGACCGAGGGCGTCTTTTACATCTTGCGGAAGCGACCGCGATGAACGACGAGGAGCAGCGATGCGGGCGCTGAAGATCGCGATGTGGGCGGCGATCGCCGCGCTGGGCGCGTTCGCGTATGCGGTGATCACGCGACTGGTGCGGCCGGAGGAGACGGTCAACGCGCTGTGGCTGGTAGTCGCCGCGGCGTGCACCTTTGTGCTGGCCTACCGCTTCTACGGCAAGTTTCTGGCGACGAAGGTGTTCGTCCTGAGCGACGCCAACCTCACCCCGGCCGTGCGCATCCACGACGGCCGCGACTTTCACGCGACCAACAAGTGGGTGCTGTTCGGGCATCATTTCGCCGCCATCGCCGGCGCGGGTCCGCTGATCGGTCCGGTGCTCGCCATGCAGTTCGGCTACCTGCCGGGCGCGCTGTGGATTCTGCTCGGCGCGGTGTTCGCCGGGGCGGTGCACGACTTCGTGATTCTCATCGCCTCGGTGCGGCGCGACGGCTGCTCGCTGGCCGAGATCGCCCGGCGCGAAGTGGGGCCGGTGGCGGGCTTCGTCGCGTCCATCGCGGTGCTCTTCATCATCATCGTGGCCCTGGCCGGACTCGGGCTGGCCGTGGTCAACGCGCTGGCGCACAGCCCGTGGGGCACGTTCACGATCGCCTGCACGATTCCGATCGCGCTGTTCATGGGGCTCTACCTCTATCGCCTGCGACCCGGCAAAATCGCCGAGACGACCGTCATCGGCGTCGGGCTGTTGATCATGGCCGTCGTGCTCGGCCACGAGGTCGTGCAATCGCGCGCGGCGGAGTGGTTCACGCTCTCGCGCAACTCGCTGGTGGCGGCGATGGCCGTCTACGGCTTTATCGCGTCGGTGCTGCCGGTCTGGCTGCTGCTGTGCCCGCGCGACTACCTGTCCACCTATATGAAAATCGGCACCATCCTGCTGCTGGCCGTCGGCATCATCGTGCTCGCGCCCACCATGCAGATGGCGCCGCTGACGAGATTCATTTCCGGCGGCGGTCCGGTTTTCCCGGGCAAGGTGTTTCCGTTTGTCTTCATCACCATCGCGTGCGGCGCGGTGTCCGGCTTCCACGCGCTGGTCGCCTCGGGCACCACGCCCAAGATGGTCAGCCACGAAAGCGAAGTGCGTGCGATCGGCTTCGGCGCGATGTTGGTCGAGGGCTTCGTCTCGATCATGGCGCTGATCGCCGCGGGCATTCTGCTGCCCGGCGACTACTTCGCGATCAACTCCAAACTCGGCGCCGACGCGCTGACCGCCCTGGGCTTCGCGCCCCAGCGCATCAAGGAATTGTCGGCGATGGTCGGCGTCGACGTGGCGGGCCGGCCCGGCGGCGCGGTGTCGCTGGCGGTCGGCATGGCGTCGGTCTTTTCCGCGCTGCCCGGCATGAAGAGCCTGATGGCCTACTGGTACAACTTCGCGCTCATGTTCGAAGCGTTGTTCATCCTGACCACGGTCGACACCGGCACGCGGGTCGCGCGGTTTCTGCTGCAGGAAATGGGCGGCAAGATCTACCGGCCGCTGCGCCGACATGCGTGGCTGCCGGGGACGCTGGTCACCAGCTTCTTCGTCGTCGCCGCGTGGGGCGGGCTGATTTACACCGGCAGCATCGACACGATCTGGCCGATGTTCGGCGTCGCCAATCAACTGCTGGCCGCGCTGGCGTTGTCGGTCGGCACGACGGTGTTGTTGAAAATGGGCAAGGCGCGCTATACGCCGGTCACGCTCGTGCCGATGACGTTCATGTTCGTCACCACGCTGACCGCGTCGTACCAGCTCTTTTTCCGCTTCTGGAACGACGCGCTGACCAAGCCCGACAAAGCGCTGACGCTGCGCCTCGACGCCGTGCTGGTGGCGATCGTCGCGGTGCTGTGCGTCATTATCCTGGCCGACTCGGTGCGGAAGTGGCGGGAATTGTTGGTCGAGAAGCGGCCGGTCGCGCCTCCCGCCCTTGACGCCGGTCTGAATGAAGGTCTAAATTCAGATCAGTAAACAGACCGGACAAGGAGGCTGCCGTGCGCCCGATCAAGCTGAATGAAGACGTGGTGCCGCTCAACGAATTCAAAGCCAAGGCTTCGTACTGGTTGAAACACGTGGCCAAGAACCGCCGCCCGGTCCTCATCACCCAGAACGGCAAGCCGGCCGGCGTGCTGCTCGACCCGCGGGATTACGACGAGGAGGAAGAAGAGGCGCGCCTGATCGCCGCGATAACCGCCGGTTTGGAAGACGCCAATGCCGGACGGTTTGTCTCTGAAGAGGAGTTGGACCGTATGATCGGAGAATCAATCGACGCGGCCAAAAAACGGACGGGTTCGAAATGAAAGTCCGTTGGACTTCGCGGGCGGCAAACAATTTGCGCGAGATCGCGGGGTTCATTGCGTTGGACAACCCGACAGCGTCGTTACGCCTAGTGCGAAGAATCAAAGCGAAAGTTAATGGATTGGCGCGGTATCCGCGAAGCGGAAGAATCGTTCCGGAGACTAATCGAATCTCGATTCGAGAGTTGATCGTGGGGAACTATCGCGTAATCTATCAATTGGGTTTTCGTGATGTTGATATCCTTGTTGTCGTCGAAGGCCATCGCCGACTACCGTCCGATCTAGATCAATAGTATCACTTCACAAGCGCCCGCGAATCGGTGATAATCCGCTCGGCGATTTACGAAGGGAGCATTCCAAATGAAAAGGGTGGGTTTTGTTTTCTTGACGTTCTTGTGTCTTGTGGCGTTGGCGATGTTCGCCGGCTGCACTTCCAGCAGCGGCGGTGGCGGCGGCGGAGGCGCGGATGACGACAACGGCGCCGACGACGACGCGACCGATGACGACGCGACCGACGACGATACGACCGACGATGACACGGTCGACGACGATGCCGATGTCTGCGGCGATCCCTTGCTCGACCAGTACGCCACGCATTGCTCATGGTACGACAATCCGTGCAAGGCCACGCCGGACGAATTTTCCATCGACGACGGCAAGCTCACGTACGGCCAGACCGGCTTCCTCAAGGGCGAATACGAAGGCACCCAGTTTATTCTGGACACGCCGTTCCACGTCCAGAAGATCAAGCTCTATTTTCAGAAACCGGGCGGCCAGGCCACGATTCACATCTACGCCGACCTGCTCGGCTCCGAACCGACGCTGCAGCCGCTCAACCCGGCCGTCACGCCGGTCGAGTACATGGACCCGATCACCATCGATGTGCCGAGCGAAGGTTGGGTCGAAGTCGACGTCTCCGACAAGGGCCTGATTTTCATGCCCAGCACCAAGTTCTGGGTTATCTACGAGCACCTGACCGACGACGGCCTGCCGACGCTGGGGATGAGCCACACGGCCAACGGCCCCGAAATCATCCGCAGCCGTTATTACCAGCAGAAGTGGGCGCAAGACAACGCGCCGTTTGAATGGGGCTACGCGAGCTACGTCTATATGATTCACCTCGAGGGGAACAGCTTCTGCGTGTGGGACAATCCGACTTACTTCAAAGACGTCACCGCGGCCGCCGGCGTCAACGTGGTCGGGCAACACCGCACCGCGTGGACGGATGTGGACGGCGACGGCCAGCTCGACCTCGTGCTCACCAAGCTCGCCGACGCGACGGTGGGCAACCGCATCGTCTACTACCACAACAACGGCGACGGTACGTTCACCGACGCGACGGCCGGCAGCGGCCTCGACGGCGAGTATTATTCGCAGGTGACCCTGATGGCCGACTACGACAACAACGGCACGGAGGACGCGATCATCATCGCGCCGGTGCCGTACCCGGCCGACAAGCAGCACGCCCGCTCCCGAGCGGATGACGACACGGCCGACGACGACACGGCCGACGACGACACGACGCCGGAGAACTTCAGCCTGATTCTGCTGAACGACGGCGCCGGTCACTTCACGCCGAAGACGGATTCGGGCCTCGCCGTGTACGGCAATCTGTCGGGCGCGTCGCTCGGCGATTACGACCGCGACGGCTGGCTCGATCTGTACGTCGGCGCGTGGCTGAAGGTGTACCCGTATTCGCCGTGCGATCCGGATTACCTGTTCCACAACAACCAGGACGGCACGTTCAGTGACGTGTCCGAGGCGTCCGGCATTCGCAACGTGACGCCCTCGGCCTGTTACGGCGTGATCTGGGTCGACTACAACAACGACGGCTGGTACGACATCTTCGTCTCGAACTACGGCCGCATGTTCAACTTCCTGTTCAAGAACAATCACGACGGCACCTTCACCAATGTCGCTTCGGACGTCCATCTCGATGCGGCGCTGCACGACAAGCCGGGCAACGGCTTCGGCGTCGACTTCGGCGACGTCAACGGCGACGGCTACCTGGATGCGATCCTCTCGGACATCGCGCATCCGCGTTATCAGCCCGACTCCGGACCGTCGAGCTTCAACTTCAACGGCGGACCCGACCAGAACTATGCCTTTAGCTGGGCCAACGATCAGATGAACTTTGTGCCGAACGAGGGCGACGTCGATCCGAGCTTCATCGACTACAACAACGACGGCCGCCTCGATCTGTTCATGTGCACCCTCTACCCCGGCTCGTTCGCGCGGCTGTACGAGCAGCAGGAAGACGGCACGTTCCTCGACGTCAGCTACTGGTCCGGGCTCAATGTGCCCACCTGCACCGACGCCGCCTGGGCCGACTACGACGGCGACGGCAAGCTCGACCTGGTCTGGACCTCGAACCGCGGCGGCAGCGACGGCTCCGGCGGCGCCTGGGTGTACCACAACGAAACGCCCTCGGACTTCAACTGGACCGAAATCCGGCTCGTCGGCGTCACCTCGAACCACGACGCGATCGGCGCGAAGGTCATCGTCACCGCGGGCGACCTGGTGCAGGTGCGCTACGTGCAAGGTCCGCGCGGCCATTACGGCGCGACGCCGCAATTACGCCAGCACTTCGGCCTGCGGCTGGAAGGCGCGATCGACCAGATCGAGGTCCAGTGGCCCAACGGCCAGTCCGAAACCTGGTCGGCGGCGGAAATCAACAAGTTCATCACGCTGACCGAGGGCGATCCGAGCATCCAGTACCAATAAGCAATCGGCGCGGCAGGGTAGGGGCGGTCCGCGGACCGTCCCTACTTTATTTGAGCCCGGTCGCGTGATACAAAGCGGAACAACGATTCACGACGAGGAACGTCATGGCAAAAAAAACAGACAAGAGCGCCGCCCAACGTCGCGCCCGTCAACTGATTAAAAAACACCAGAAGGACAAGCAGCGACACAAAACGAAGGGGCATCTCGCGATCAGCGAAAACGCCGTGCAGCATCAAATGCTCAGCGAGTTCGGCAACGTGCAGAACTTCATGAAAAACGTGCTGCATCTGGCCGACCTGATGCGGACCGACGATGACCTGAAGACGCTGCGCTTCGATCCGGCGGCGGTGTACGCGCAGTTCGATCTGACCGCCGATCGCGCGGCGCTGGCCGACGTTTACGCGCATCAGGAAGAGCTGCCGGCGTACGCGGAGGAGTTCGAGGAATTCTGGCACGCCAAACGGCGCGCCGTGCTCGAGACGCTGGTCACCGAGGAGTTCATCGAACGCTGCGACAAGGTGTTCAAGAAGCTGCTGGTGACGAAGCAGGGTTTCAAGAAGGATTACCGCGCGGCGCTGGCCGGCCGCCTGTTGGTGCAAAGCCACCGCGCCGCGATCTCGCGCACCGAAGCGCCGCTCGAGGACAACAGCCTGTGGGAGTTGGCGCTGTTGGCCACGTTGAAGGAAAATCCGCGCGAATTGCCCGCGCCCGCGACGGAGCCCGTTGCGGCCCCGGCCGATTCCGGCGCGCCCGCTCCGACGACGGAGTAGGCCGTGCCCACGCCGTTGTTCCTGACGCTACTTCCGGAGATGCAGGACCGCGTCTTGCTCGCGGGCGCCGAAGCGCTGATGGTCAAAGGCCTGCACCGCGCGACGTTGGGCGATATCGCCGAGCGCGCGAAATTGCCCGCGGGGCTGATCGACAACTACTTCGAGGACATGGCCGACCTGATCGCGCTGGTGCTCGGCCGCGGCTTGCAATACTTCAACCAGACGTACATCGAAGTCGGCGACCTGCAAGCGCCGTGTTGGGATCGCGTCGCGCGGCTGTTCGAGTTGGCCGCTGAAAAAGGCAGCCAGCTCGGCCCGTTCGTCAACGTCTATTTCAACATCGGCGGCTCCGGCCTGCCCGATCTGATCAAGGCGACTTACGACCGCTACGAGGGCCGCGCGGCGATGTTCTACTTGAACCTGATCAGCACCGGGATCAAAGAAGGCAGCGTCCGCAACGATCTCGATCCGGTCGTCATCGCGTATCACATCCACGACCTGACGCGGCTGATGATGGCCCGCCGCGTGCACGCGCTGTATCAAGCGCGCACCGCCACCTACTTCGCCGATTATCCGCAGACCGACGACGGCGACCGCCGCCTGGTGCGCCATCTGATTGCGGAACTCAAGGCGTTGTACGCGCCCCGAGGCCAGTGACGACGTGGCGCTCGCTTCCGTCTCCTGCCTGTCCTGGCTGGCCGGCCTCGCGCTCGCGCTGGTTTTGTCGCGGTTGTTTCTGATGCGGATCGGCTCGCGCGCGCTCTACCATTCGCTGCGCCCGATGCGCCGCGTCGCCGGGCGGCTCGACGACCCGCGCGCCGACGCGCCGCTGGCGGTCACCTGGCTCGGCCATTCGACCGCGCTGCTCCAATTCGGCGAACGCTTCGTGCTGACCGACCCCGTGCTGTTCGATCGCATCGGCCGGATGCAGCGGC
Source organism: Deltaproteobacteria bacterium (assembly GCA_003170555.1). Lineage (GTDB taxonomy): Bacteria > Lernaellota > Lernaellaia > Lernaellales > Lernaellaceae > FEN-1099. Next base: position 7,632 of record PMZC01000355.1, on the reverse strand, counting down.
GGCTCGTGCAGGTCGGCCTCGCGCCGGAGCATCTGCCGCCGATCGACCTGACCGTCATTTCGCATTCGCACCTCGACCACCTCGACCGGCGGAGCCTGCGCGCCGTACCCGGCCGCGGCGTCATCGTCACGCCCCGCGGCGTGGGTCGGCATTTGCCGCGCGCCTTGCCGTTCGCCGAACGCCTCGATCTCGCGGCCGACCAATCGGCGGAAGCGCACGGAGTGAAGGTCACCGTCGCGCCGGCGCGGCATTGGGGCGGGCGCTGGGGCGTCGACGGCCTGTGGGACAAAGGGGCGGGCGGCTTCGTCTTCGAGGCCGACGGTTTCGTGGTCTACTACGCCGGCGACACGCGCTACGACGGCGAGATGTTTCGCGCCCTCGGCCGCCGCTGGAACATCGACGTGGCGCTGCTGCCGGTCGGGCCGCTCGAGCCGGCGTGGATCATGCGCCGCCATCACCTCGACTGCGCCGACGTACTGCGCGCCTTCGACGATTTGCGCGCGCGGCACTTGATCGCGGTGCACCACTCGACGTTCGTGCAAAGCACCGACCCGCTGCACGCCCCGCGCCGCAAGTTCGCCGCGCTGGCGAGCGAACGCCCCGACGCCGACCGCCTGCACATCCCCTTCTTCGGCCGCCAACTCCAGTTCGAGCGCGTCGAAGGCCGACTGGTTATGACCGGCGAACGCGGCCCCACCGAGCTGTTCGAGACATGATTCAAATTGCGGATTGTCGATTGCGGATTGCGGATTGAGCCGTAGGGGCAGACCGATGTGTCTGCCCAATCACAAGGGCGAACACATCGGTTCGCCCCTACGAACTACATCTCGTCCGGCCGGGCTACGCGATCTCCGGCGAACTTGTTCGTGCGACGACCGGGTTGCGCAGGCGGCCGATGCCTTCGATGACCACTTCGACCACGTCGCCCGGATGAATCTGCGCGACGCCGGCGGCTCGTGGCCCATCTCGAGTGCGTGCTCGCGGTAGTTGCCGCCCACGCCGACGATCTTGCGCGGCGCAAGCGGGGCCAGCAGCCGCACCTGCGCGAGGTCGTAAATCTGCCCGAAGACCTGCATATGCGCGAACAGATCGGGCCCCAGATCGCGTACGCGCTCGCCTTCCAGGCGGCCGATGCGCACGGCGTTCGGGGTTTGGTAGCGCGCGATTTTCAAATCAGCGCCTCGCCTTTGTCCGACCCCCTCCATCTCCCCCCATATTGCGGGGGGAGGGCCTGCGCTCCCGAGACCGTCTTGAATTCCCCCTCCGCAATACGGAGGGGGTTGGGGGAGGTTGCTCACCGCAGCCCCAGCACGTCCTGCATGTCGTACAGGCCGGGCGCGCGGCCTTGCAGCCAACGCGCGGCGCGCAGCGCGCCTTTGACGAAATTGTCGCGGCTCGTCGCGCGATGCGAAAGCGTCAGCGCTTCGCCCGGGCCGAAGAAATGCAATTCGTGCTCGCCGACCACGTCGCCGCCGCGCACCGCGTGCAGCCCGATGCGGCCGTATTCGCGCACGCCGACCGAGCCCTGGCGGCCGTGGTCGAAGTACTCGCCCGGCTCTTCGCGGTCCCACTGCCGCGCCACGATCTCCGCCAGCCGCAGCGCGGTGCCGGACGGCGCGTCGACCTTGTTGCGGTGGTGCGTCTCGACGATCTCGACGTCGTATTCCTCGTCGAGCACCTCGGCCGCGTGGCGCGCCAGGTGGAACAGCAGGTTGACGCCGACGCTCATGTTCGGCGCCAGCACGATCGCCGCGTGCTTCGCCAACTTCTCGAGCTTCGCGCGCTGTTTGGCGGACAGGCCGGTCGTGCCGACGACCAGCGGAATCCCGTGGGGCGCGACCCACTCGGCGTGACGCAGCGCCGCATCGGGGAGCGTGAAATCGACGACGACCTGCGCGCCGAGAATCACGTTGCGCACGTCGTTCTCGAGCTTGACTTCGAGCGGCCGGCCGAGCAGCAGCGCGCCGATGTCCCGCGCCAGATCGGGATGGTCGTGCCGCTCGACCGCGCCATGCAGTTCGTAGCCGTCGTGCGAGCAGATGTAACGGATCAGCGCCTGCCCCATGCGGCCCATCGCGCCGGTGACGACGATTTTCAAGTCGCTCATTTCGCGCCGCCCAGCAAGCCCAGTTCGCGCAACACCACCGACAGCCGCGCGACGGTGGTTTCCGTCGCTTCGGTCATCGGCAGCCGCATCGTCGGACCGCTGTGCCCGAGCAGACGCAGCGCGGCCTTCACCGGAATGGGATTGGTTTCGACGAACAGCGCGCGGAACAAAGGCCACAACTGCCGGTTGAGTTTTTGCGCGCCCGCGACGTCGCCCGCGCTCCACGCTTTCCACAGCGCGACCATGCGCGCCGGATCGACGTTCGCCGCCACGCTGACTACCCCCACGGCGCCGAGGGCCAGACAGGGCAGGAAGAGCCCGTCGTCGCCGGCCAGCACGTCGAGCCGCGGGGCGAGCGCGACGATCTCGGCCGTCGCGGTGACCGTGCCCGTCGCTTCCTTCACCGCGGCGATGTTCGGGTGCTTCGCCGCCTCGGCGATGCTTTCCGCGGTCATGTTGGCGCTGGTGCGGCCGGGGATGTTGTAGATCATCACCGGCAGACCCACGTCGGCGATGGCCTGGAAATGCTTGATCATGCCCTGCTGCATCGGCTTGTTGTAATAGGGCACGACCGCCAGCACGCCGTCGGCGCCGGCGTCCTTCGCGGCGCGCGCGGCCTCGACGCTGGCCGCGGTGTTGTAGCTGCCCGCGCCGGCGACCACCTTGGCGCGGCCCTGCGCGGCGTCGCGGCACAGGCGGATCATCGCCTGCCGTTCGCCCGCGTTCAGCGTCGGCCCTTCGCCGGTGGTGCCCGACGGCACGAGGCCGTGCACGCCCGCGGCGACGAGCCGCTGTACATGCGCGCCGTACGCCGCTTCATCGAATGATCCGTCCGCGCGGAAAGGCGTCGCCGTGGCGACATAGATTCCCTGGAACATGAACTGGCCCCCACCGTGGTTTTTTTCGAAAGCGCGACGAATCGTGTCACGCGCCACATAGTGTGAAAAGCGGGAAAAAGCGTCAAGAGGAGGGAAAACGCGGGATATTGCAACGCCTTACGCCACAAAACCAACCCGCCCGCCAAAACCGACAGCGTGAAAAAAAACAGCCCCAAAACGGCGCCCTTCGTCAAATAGGATGAAAAAACCAAAGAGCCGCCAACGGGCTGTTAGTAAGCAACTAGCACCGCGTTCGCTAACCGGGTCAATGATGCTTTCTCTTCTTCGGCGTCGATTCGTCAGCCGCTGGATTGCCAAGCCTTCCTCTTTTCATCTTCTCGCCGTGTTCGTAGGGCGTTTCAACGCGCAGTCGAAGCTCGGCCGCTTCTGGATTCAACGCCAGAATCGTCTTCGCCTCCGGATCGTAAAGCCACTGATACTTTTCCTCGTTGCCCAAAAACGTCATCGAGAATGATGCTTCCCATTTTCCGTCGTCGCGCCTGTTCGTCGTCCAGCCATTGAACTCAACGGCCTTCCCCTCAGCCTCGTTGATCGACTTTGCCGAGGCCAGATAGTCGCGCAGCGATTCAAATTTCAAACCGTGATAGGTTGCATGTGCCGCGAGCATCAATTTTATTATGTCATGTCCTTGAACTTCCAAATCGGCAGCGGTTTGTGATGACGGAACTTGCCTCGGCGATTGTGGCTCGGTCGAATAATGTGTCGTCTTATAATAAATAAAGACGACGAAGAAGATCACCAAACAGCCGATTATAATAAACGGAGCCAGGGGGAATTTGTTCACACGGTTCGACGGTTCCATTTCTAGCTCCCAATTGTTCGCGCGCGCGCGTTCATTATGGTTTGGCGCTGCAATCCGGATAGTTGGCCGAATCTGTGCATTCCACCCACTCGGTCACATCATCCGAACTTTGGTAGCAGGCGACCGTGAGTGGATAGTCGTCATTCGCCCAACACATATACCTGTCGTAATACCAATCTTCACAACCCCTGTCTTTCCCACACCCCGCGAGAGCAAGATCGCGCTGTATAAGATTCTCCCACCAACAAATCTGGTAGTCACGATAAGGAGGCCAGGGATCCGAAGGCGGAGACTCGCCGCAGTCGTCCGAAAAGGCGGGGTTTAGATAGTCACAAATCACCCAGGCATTCGCACAGCAGCTCGACTCCTCGTTGCAATTATCGTTTTGGTAACCGTCATCGTCTTTGTCGCCACCGGAATCATCGTCGGGCTCGGTGTCATCGTCGATCGAGTCGTCATCGGAGGCATTGTCATCGCCACCGTCATCATCGCCCGCGCTTCCATTATTGGATGTGCAACCGAAAAATAGGAACGCTAACCCCACCAGAATCAAAACTAAAATCTTCACGATTTATTCCTTTCCTAATCCAGTTTCTTCCACGCCCACTCGACGCAGCCGATGATTTTCAAATCGGTCGCGACCACATCCACGCTGCGATGCTCTCGGTTTTCCGGCTGCAAGATATATGACCCGCGTCGTCCTTCGAACAAATACTTGATCGTCACACCCTCGTCAACCTTGGCCACGACGATGCGCCCCAGCAGTTGGCGTGGGTCGCGCCGGTCGCGGTTCACCGCCACGATGTCACCGCTATTAATGATGGGCTTCATCGAATCGCCGCTGACGCGCAGCGCGACGTGCCGGCCGTGCTGCAATTGGCTGGCGTCGACGACGGCGTAGCCCTCGATCATCTCGTCGCGCACGATCAGCGGAATCCCCGCCGCCGCCGCGTCCTCAAACAGCGGCATCGAAACAAACTGGTTTGGCTCGCGCATCTTACTCGGACCGTCCGGGACGATATGGAGTGACGGAACCAATGGACAGGGGATATCATCAACGCGGGTTGTGCCCCAACCCGGCTTCATCATCGGCCCCGTTTCGCGTTGTAGCCACTCCACACTGATGCCAAAGATGTGCTCGATGGCCACCAATAGATGATAGGAGGGATTTGCCTTTCCCGTCTCAAGTTTCGAAATATGAGCATGACTAATATCTAGTTCGTAAGCCATTTGAACTTGAGAAAGACCAAGAGAATCGCGGGCCTGGGCGAGCCGTTCATCAAAATGTTCATAACTCGATTTTAATCTTGACATTGTAACTACGTTACATTACTTTCTTCACCATGTTGCATCCCACTCGCAAGCGGACTCCCGAACAGATCGCGCTAGACAACCTCCTTAATCAGAACGGGATCGCGAAAATCGACCTGGCGCGCGCGCTGGGCGTGAACCGTAGCTGCATCAGCCACATTCTTTCCGGCCGCGCCAGATCGAAGCGCGTGTACGCGCTGGTCGCCGGCGTGCTCGGCATCAGCGTCGATGAATTGCTCCGCAAATACATTCCCCCTTCACCATCGTCTCGGAAGGCGGCGTAACGTGCGCAATTTAGAACGATTCAGACAGGCGCGCAATGTCGAATAAAACCCGCGCGCATACAATCGATCCGGCACAGGGCGTGCTTCCGCTCGCGCCGGGCTGCGGCTCGCTGACTGACGCTTTCGAAAATTCCAGAGCCTTGCTTTCGCGCCTGCTGCGGGCCTCGCGGCTCTCGCGCGCGCAAATCTGCGACCGCCTCTCCGCGCTGGTCGGCCGTCGTCTCACGGTGGCGCAACTGAACGCCTGGACGGCGGCCACCAACGCCAACCGCCTGCCCGCCGACGTGCTCGTCGGCCTGCTGCACATCCTGGGCGCCTACGAGCCCCTGGACGTGCTGCTCGCGGCCGTTGGCCGGGCGACGGCCGGCCCGCGCCGACAAGACCTCGCCGAGCTCGGGCAACTCACCCTCGATCAGGAAGACCTCGACGCCCGCCGCGCGAACGTGCGCCGGAGACTCGGACGATGAGCGACCGCTTATCCCTCACCCCTCACCCCTCTCCCACAACGGGGAGAGGGGCATCGACCGCCGCGCTCCCCTTCTCTCCCGAGTGGGAGAAGGGGCCGGGGGTTGAGGGGCCTTCGAACGCCCTCCCGCCGGCCGACGGGGCCGTGCCGCAGATAATTGCTTCGTGCGACTGTTCTAGCTTAGGGGCAGCCGGGCAGTTATTATCGGCTCCGTCGGCCGTCTTTTTGGCAGACCTTGAGGTTAAAGGTGCGTCAAAAGGTGCGTCAATCGAAAAAGGATTTGAAAACACAAACGAATTTCTGGTCGACCAAAAAACGGTGACGGACCTTTCCGGCTGGTCGATGGCCACCGTAAACCGTCTCTTCCGCGCACAAAAGTCCAACGTAATAACTAGAAAATTGAACGGCGGCGAAAGGTACTTTTTGCCCATCTACGCGCTGCCTGAAAATCTGCGCGAAAAAGCCATCGCCTTCCTGGAAGGCGTCGGCGAGTTGACCGACCGGAACGCGGCGCGCGATGCACGCTGGGCGGCCGAGCATCCGGACAAGTCGGCCGAGGCGTTGCGGCGCAAAGATATCGTGCTCGCGTGGCAGTCAGCGGTGGCCAAAAACGACAAGGCGCCTAAGCCGCTATCCAAGACCGACCTCAGCAGTGCGTTCGCGCGATCGCGCGACATTTCGCCGACGACTTTGTGGCGATGGGTGCGGGATTTTAGCGAGCGCAATCTGCTTGAGGACCTGGCGCTCGGCTTCGGCGCGAAGCGCGGCCATCGCACGATCGACGGCGATCGCTGGAACGAAGTGCTCGACCATTACCTCGATCGCAAACACGCGCACCGCTCGAAGGATATGTCGGCTGAATACTACAAGAAGCGCTGCGAGCAGCTCGGCGAGAAGCACGTCAGCAAATCGACGGTGTACCGGATGCTCGACACGCCGGAGATCGACATCCTCAAATACGCCTGCATCCACGGAATGCGCAAAGCGATGGACCTCTACGGCCCATACATCACGCGCACGCGCACCGAAGCGTGGCCGAACATGGCGTGGGTCGGCGACCATTACAACATGGACGTGCGCGTCATCGCGCCGGATGGCAAGCGCCTCATCACCGGCTGGTTTACGGGCTGGTACGACTACCGGACAACTCTTTTTGTCGGCTATCACGCCGGCGAGACGCCGAGCAGCGAGACGATTCAACTCGCGCTTCTCAAGGGCATCGAGCGCTTCGGCGTGCCCGACATCGCCAACGAGGACAACGGCAAAGACTATTTGTCCGAACTCATCGAGTCGTTGTTGCAAGGCATCCTGGGCGTCAAGGTCGTCCACTCCATCGTGAAGAACGCGAAGGCGAAGGTCATCGAGCGCGCGTTCGGCCTCTGGGCCGGCCGTTTCTGCCCGGCGATTCTCGGTCACCGCGGCCGGGGTAAAGACCAGCGGCCGGAAGCGCTCGCCGCGCTGGAAAAAAAGACGAAGGACGCGATCAAAGCCGGCGAGCCGGTGGGCCTCGAACACGGCACGCTGATGCGCTGGGACGAGTTCGTTCCGCTCATCGATCACTTCGTGCATTGGTGGAACACCCGCGAAGGCTCGCAGGCCGAGGGCCTCGACGGCCGCTCGCCGAAACAAGTCTGGGAGTCGTACGACAACCCGATCCGCACCGTCGATCGCGAGGCGTTGTGGATGCTCTGGTTGCCGGTCGAGAAAGCGACCGTCCGCAAGTGCCAGGTCAAGTTGATGAAGGGCGTGTACTTCCGCGAGCC
>PMZC01000129.1 GCA_003170555.1 Deltaproteobacteria bacterium | reverse complement strand
GGGTGCCTCGAATCGGGTGCTGACTTTCACCCGGCGCATGCTGCGGCGCGGACGCCGGCAGGGCGGACTCGGCGACGATGCTGGCCGCCATGCGAATGCCTTCGTCGCGGTCGCTGAAAATGGAAGCGGCGATGAAGTCAAGCGTGGCGGCCCGCCGCTCGGCGACCGTGTTGGAGATGCGATCTTTCGTCTGGCTCATGGCCTCCCTCACGGGGCCGCTCACTGCGTGAAACACATTGACTCCAACAATGGAAAGCATTAGGTGACCGGGATCAACCGGTCTGAGCTGGCGCTCGGCGATGCCCCGGCGGATGATTGCCGTCACCTCCCTCATCAAGGGAGCGAAGAACGATTCGACCAGCCGCGGCAGGTGCTTGGAGGCGCCGCGACTCGCACGCATCATTTCGTACTGCACCAGGCGCGGATAACTATCCTGACCCGACACGTAGTCGAAGTGCTGCCGGGCAAAACGCAGAATCTTTTCGCCGGGAGCCAGCTCGCTGTCCAGAATCTTCTTCAGCCCCTGGAAGCGCGCGCTGAACACATCATCGAGCACCGCGCCGTAAAGCGACTCTTTGTTATGAAAGTAGTAGTAGAGAAGAGCCTTGTTGACGCCAGCCGAATGCGCGATGGAATCCGTGCGGGCTCCGTCGACGCCCAGCTCGGAGAATTCGCGCTTGGCGGCTTCCAGGATCGCCCGGCGGCTGTGTTCGGCGTTCCTGTGCGTCCGGCCCGGAATTGGGCTGGCTTTCTTCATTTAACTAACCAGTTAGTTAGTATAGCCACGACCGTCTGCGAGAGGCAAGTCACTGCGTCCCGCCAGGCCAAGAAGCTGCATCCCACTACACGGCTTTGTATTGCCGCCCTTTAGCCGTCATGGGTCGGGGATTGAAAACGACAATTGTTAACCCCACGGTAACCGGCAGGCCCGGAAGTGGCAGAATGGTCCTGCCTCATTTTGCTTCTCCCCAACCCATGAGCCGCTAGTTCTGCCTGAAAGGGATATTTTTTTACCAACTTTCGGAACTGATCTACAATACGCCAAGCTATTTCGGCATCTAAATACCGAGATGAGGAGGGGATTGTTTCTTGTGGGGACGTGATTCACTCCACGGAAATCCATTCGCCAGCATCTTCGGTGAAGTGGTTGAATAGGCAAACGTTATAAATAAGTAAACACGGAGCGTATCGCATTCCGTGGTTCAGCATTTCCAGGAGACTTTTTTTGATTCCAACGAGAGTACCTGTTTGGAAGCTGAGTTGCCATGCAGAGTAGTTACCGGTCGGAGGACTTTGAGGGATGTTAGTGACGCCAAAGACCAGAGTGCTGGTTGTAGATGACGACAGCACGATGGCGAAGTTTCTAAGTTCGTATCTGGCGCGTCGTGATTTTGAAGTTTCCACGGCTAGCACCGGCGAAGAAGCCATTCGTGTGTTTCGCGTCTACGACCCAAGCCTGGTGTTGCTGGATATGTCAATGCCTGGTATGAACGGTATCGATACCCTGGAACGTATCAAGCAGATTAAGCCTGAGGTTTCGGTCATCATGGTCTCCGGGCAAAGTTCTCCGGAACTCATCTTCCGCGCCTCCAAACTCGGTGCTGATGACTACATTGCCAAGCCCTTCGAGCCTCGCGACCTCGACCAGCGCATTAACAAAATCATGGATCGGCAGCGGCTCAGCACCGAGGTGACTCAAATACGCGACCAGGTGCGGAAGCAGGCCGATTTCCACATGCTGTTCGGCACCAGCCCGAAGATGGAGGATGTTAAGAATACGATCGAGCAGGTGGCCGACACCAACGCTACCGTGCTGATACGCGGCGAGAGCGGAACCGGCAAGGAAGTCGTTGCGCGCATGGTTTATGCCCAGTCTCCCCGCCGGGATAAACCGTTCGTCAAGGTCAACTGCGCGGCCATTCCGCATGAACTGCTGGAAAGCGAGTTGTTTGGCTACGAACCGGGCGCTTTTACCGGAGCCAACCGGCAAAAGCCCGGCAAATTCGATCAGGCAAATAACGGCACAATGTTCCTGGACGAGATCAGCGAGATGCATCCCTCGCTGCAGGCCAAGCTGCTCCACGTGCTGCAGGACGGAGAGTTTGCGCGGCTTGGCGGCAAGCGCGATATTACCGTCGATGTGCGCATGCTGGCGGCGACCAACAAGCCTCTGGAGCGCGGCGTCGAGGAAGGTTTTTTCCGCGAGGATCTCTTTTACCGTCTGAATGTCGTAACCATCCACATTCCGCCGCTGCGCGAGCGACGGGAGGAGATTCCGCTGTTCCTCGAGTTTTTTCTGCGCAAGTACAGCGAGTACTACGGCAAGCAGCCGCCCGCCTTCAGCGATTACGCCACAAACCGCATGTTGGACTATACATGGCCGGGCAATATCCGCGAGCTCGAAAACGTGATCGAGCAGACGATGATCATGATGGATGACGAGCAGATCATCGAGCCGCGCCACCTGCCGCTGTTCATGGAGCGGCGCGGGGCCGAACGCCGCCGCCGTTTTCTCGAAGAAGCGCTCGACCGCAAGTTGTCGATCGAGGAATACTCTCGCGAATTCGTGTTGCGCTTCCAGGACCGGCACACGGAAAAAGAACTGGCCGGGTTCCTGGGCATCACGCCGAAAACGCTGTGGGAGAAGCGCAAGCGCTGGAGCCTCCCGCATAGTCGGTAAAAGATGAACGACCGTCGCGCCGTACTGATCACCTGCGCCGCGCAAAACGCGGCCCTGGCCAGCGCGCGCAGCCTGCACCGCGCCGGCTTTCACGTGACGCTGGCGGATCACGAGCCGCGGGCCAAGTCGTTTTTCAGCACCGCGTGCGACGAGAAGCTGGTGCTCGCCGATGCGCCGGGCGAACAGCCGGAACGTTTCGCGGCGGCGATCCTCGAGATGCTGCGGCGGTGCCGGATCGACGTGCTGCTGCCGGTCACCGACGCCGCCATTTTTGCGCTGCTGCCGTATCGCGCGGACCTGGAAAAACTCACGACGGTAGTGTGGGCCTCGCCCGAGGCGCTCGTCGCCGCGGCCGATAAAGAAGCGACCATGCGCCGCGCGTCGGAGTTCGGCTTGCCGGCGCCGCGCACGACCTATCTCCAGGCCGATGATCCCACGCCGCCGGAGCTGCGTTTTCCCGTGGTGGTGAAACCGCGCCGCAGCATCGTGCAGGGCCGCAAATACCCCGTGGCCTATGCCGACGACGAAGCCGCGCTGCGCGCCGTGCTGCGCGGTTGGCCGGCGGGCGCGCTGCCGGCGCTGGTGCAGGAGCGGATCGTCGGCCCGGGGCAGGGGTATTTCGCGGTGTGGCGCCACGGCGAGCCGGTCGTCGAATACGCGCATCGCCGGCTGCGCGAAACCCCGCCGTCCGGCGGCGTCAGCACGCTGCGCGAAGCGATTGCGCTGCCCGACGACCTGCGCGATTACGCGCGCCGCCTGCTGTCGGCCTGGCGCTGGCACGGGCCGGTGATGGTCGAATTCAAACGCGGCGCCGACGGCCGGCCGTACCTGATGGAAGTCAACGGCCGCCTGTGGGGCAGTCTGCAATTGGCGATCGACGCGGGCGTCGACATTCCGCTGGCCGCGGTGCTCGTCGCGCTCGGCGAACCCGTGCCGCCGATGCAAGCGCGGCCCGGCGTACGCACGCGGTGGGAGATCGGCGATCTCGATGCGACGCTCGTGCGGCTGCTCAAGCGTGACGCGGCGCTCGACCTGCCGCCCGGCGCGCCGTCGCGTGCGCGTTGGCTGGCCGACTTCCTGCTCGACTTCGTTCGCCCCGGCGTCCGCCAAGAGGTCTGGCGCTGGCGCGATCGCGGTCCGTTCCTCGCCGACGTGCGGCAGTGGCTGGTCAAGTGGAATCTGGGTCGCCGCGTGCTCACGCACCGCCGCGGCGCGCTGGCCGTTGCGCATGTCCACTCGACGCTGAGCCACGACGGCGAGATGACCATCGCCGATCTGGCCTCGCTGCTGCGCCGGGAGGGCGTGAAGATTTGCTGCCTCACCGAACACGCGCCCGACCTCGACGAAGCCGCGGTCGCCCGGATGATCGCCGAGTGCGCGCGCGTCAGCGACGATCGTTTTCTGATGGCGCCGGGTCTCGAATTCGAATTCGGGCCCGATTGCCATCTGCTCGGCCTCGGCGTCACCACGTTGCTGCCCGAACCGGACCCCATCGCGTTGTGCCGCGCCATTCACGCGGCGGGCGGCGTCGCCGTGCTCGCGCATCCGCGGCCGGGCTGGCTGCGCGAACGGCCGGAGTTGGCGCGCGAACTCGACGGCTTCGAGGTGTGGAACACCAGTCACCACGGCACGTACCTGCCGTCCGCGACGCTGCTCGGCGAACTGCGCGCGCTGAACCGGGCCGGCGCGAACCTGCGGGCGATGCACGGCGTGGACCTGCACCGCTCGATCAACCTGAAGCGGGCGCGCCTCTTTCTGCGGGTGGCGCATTTCGATTGGCCGGCGGTGCGCCGTGCGCTGCTCGACCGCGCGTACAGCTTCGGCCACGCGGCGGTGCGCGTCACGCCGGGCGGCGTCGGCGTAGTCGGCCGGGCGATCTACCACGCGGGCCGCGGCGTGATCGGGCTGTTTCGTCCGCTGTGGAAACGGCTGCAAGCGATCGGCCGCGTGCCGTGTTGGGAATTCGTCGAATGCGATTGCGCGGATTGCCCGGCGCGCCGCACGCCGGACGGCGGGCTCATCTGCTGGCGCACGGTCGGCACGTTCAGCCGGTCGGACCTGCGGCGCCGCGGGCGCGACTGCGATTGCACGCAATGCGACTATTACCGTTATCGCACCGGCCAGGGCGCGCGGCGGCTGCGGGTGATGCACCTGATCGAAACCGGCAACCCCGGCGGCGCGGAGCAGATGATGCTCAGCCTGATCCGCGGCCTCGATCCGGCGCGCCACACCAGCCAGGTGGTGCTGCTCAAACCCGGCTGGCTCGAACAGAAGACGCGCGAGCAGGGCGTGTCGGTGATCATCCTGCCGCTCGCGCGCCGCTTCGATTGGCGTTTCGTGCTGACGCTGTCCCGCCTGGTGCGCCGGCGCGGCATCGACGTGCTGCACAGTCACGAGTTCGCGATGAACGTTTACAGTTCGCTGGTCGGCCTGCTCACGCGCCGCGCGACCGTGGCCACCGTGCACGGCAACCTGTCGTACCTGCAGGCGCACTTCCGCCGGCGGCAGGCCTATCGCCTCATCGCGCGGCTGGCCGGGCCGATGGTGGTGGTGAGCGAAGAGATGAAGGGCCAGATCGCCCAGCGTTTCGACATCGCGCCCGCGCATCTGGCCGTGATCCCGAACGGCGTCGCGGCGCCGGCGCAATTGCCCGCGCCCGACGAAATTCGCGCCGCGCGGCAAAAGCTGAATCTGCCGGCCGACGCGTTTCTGCTCGCGGTGATCGGCAGCCTCTACCCGGTGAAGGGTCAGATGACGCTGATCGAAGCGATGCCCGCGCTCGTCGCCGCGAACCCGCGCGCGCATCTGGCGGTGATCGGCCGCGGCGAAATGCGCGCGGCCCTCGAACAGCGCGTCGCGGCGCTCGGGCTGACCGAGCACGTCACCTTCACCGGCTACCTCGACAACGTGCGCGAGCACCTGGCGATCTTCGATCTCATCGTCGTACCCAGCCGCTACGAGGGCCTGTCGCTGCTCGTGCTCGAAGCGATGGCGGTGGCGCGGCCGGTGATCGCGACGCACGTCGGCGGCAATCCGGAGGCGATCATCGACGGCGAATCCGGCCTGCTCGTGCCGCCGGATGATCCGCCCGCGCTGGGCGCCGCGTGCCTGCGCGTGATGCAGGATGCGGACTTCGCCGCCCGGCTCGGCGCCGCCGCGCAACAACGCGTGCGCGAACGCTTCACGCTGCAGCATATGGTCACGGCGTACGAAGAGCTTTACCGGCGCCAGGTCGAGCGGAGGCGCTGATGGTCTGGTGGCTGCTGGCCGCGTTGCTGACCTCGGCCGCGCTGGCCGCGCCGTACGCGCTGTATCCGCTGCTGCTGCGCTTGTCGCCGCGCCGCTACGCGCTGGGGCAGGCGCCCGATCCGCCGCAGTGGCCGAGCGTGTCGATCATCGTCGCGGCTTACAACGCGGCCGAGCACATCGGCGAGAAGGTGCGCGAATTGCGCGCGCTGGATTATCCGGGCGCGCTCGAAATCGTCGTGGTCGATGATTGCTCCGCCGACGACACGACGCGCGTGGCCCGCGAGGCCGGGGCCGACGTGGCGGCGCGGCTGCAAAAGCGTGGGGGTAAAAGCGAGGCGCAGAACCACGCC
>PMZC01000202.1 GCA_003170555.1 Deltaproteobacteria bacterium | reverse complement strand
CATCTATGCCATCCTGATGATTTACGGCACGCTGCCCGCGATGATCGCCGATGCGTTCAGCAAGGTGCTCAACACGATGCCGCACGTTTCGCGGCGCGCGTGGTTCAAGCTGCCCTTCAACGTGGCGTCGGGTCTGCTGTCGGTGTACGCGGCGGGCCTGGCGTACCATTGCCTCCTGCCCTCTCAGCCGCACTTCTATCAATTCTTCCTGCCGTTGTTCGCGATGGCGATGGCGTACTTCGTCGTCAACTCGGTCACGGTCGCGCTGGCGATTTCGTTCTCCACCGGCATGAACCTGATCAAGCTGTGGATCGAGAACTTCTTGTGGACCAGCATCGGCTTCTTCGCCGCGCTGTCGATCGCGATTCTGATTTACGTGCTGCACCGGTCGATTGACTGGCTCAGCTTCCTGGTCAGCGTGCCGATCATCGTGCTGGTGATGTTCACGCAGCGGATCAGTCTGCGGCGCGAGGAAGACAACCAGAGCCACATCCGCGAACTCGAAACGATGCACATGAACACGATCGAGACGCTGTCGCTGGCCATCGACGCCAAGGNNTCGGCAAGATCGCCATCCCCGACATCATTCTGGCCAAACCGGGGCGGTTCACGGCCGAAGAGATGGAGCGGATGAAAGTGCACCCGGCCGTCGGCGCGCAGATCGTCAAAGCGGTGTCGAAGACCTTCCCGATCAGCGACATCATCCTGTCGCACCACGAACGCTGGGACGGCAAGGGCTATCCGAACGGCATCGCCGGCGAGCAGATCGGCCGCTACTCGCGCATGTTGGCCGTGTGCGACGTGTACGACGCGCTGCGTTCCGACCGGCCCTACCGCACGGCGATGAGCAAAGAGAAGGCGCTCTCGATCCTGGCCGACGAGCGCGGCAAGGGGTTCGATCCGGATATCGTCGACGTGTTCATGGCGAACGTCGACGAGCTCGAAGCCGTGGCCGATGCGGAAAGCAAGCGCGTCGAGGAGCTGACCTTCCTGACCCCGTCGTCCACCGATCCGTTCAAGAACGGCGAGGACAGCAGCGCCTGGCATTTGTACGGGCAAATCTCGCATTCGCAGCAGGAGATGTACCTGCTGTACGAAGTCGCGCAGATGGTCGGGCGCAACCTCAACCCGCGCGAGATTTGCGCCGGGCTGATCACCGGCGTGGCCAAGCTGATCCCGTACAACACCGCCGTGGTTTTTCTGGCCAATCAGGTCGAGCGCACTTTGACGCCGACGTACATCGAGTCGCGGTCGCCCGATTCGTTCGCGAAATTGAATGTGCCGTTCGGGCAGGGCATCACCGGCTGGGTGGCGCAGAACGCGCACCCGCTGCGCAACGTGCCGCCGCACGTCGAGCTGGCGTCGCTGGAGATCGACGACTCGGTGTATCTCGCCGCGTTGTCGGTGCCGTTCATCTTCATGGAGCGGACGGTCGGCGTGGTGACGTTGTACTCGGAGAAGCGCGATTTCTACCAGGACCATCACCAGGAGCTGCTCTTCAAGCTGGCCAACATGGTGACGCCCGCGCTGATCAACGCCATGCAGGCCGCCGATGCGCTGCCGGATTCGCTCTATGACCGGCTGACCGGCGTGGGCAACTTGCACGCGATGAGGCAGTACTTCGACACCAACCTCAAGGACGTCGCCGACAGCCACACCTATACGATGTGCCTGCTCGACGTGCGCGATTTGCGCAAAATCAACGCGCAACACGGCCACGACAACGGCGACCGCGTGCTGGTCGAGGTCGCGCGCACGCTCGAAGGTGTGCTGCGGCCGGAGGATCGCTGCTTCCGCTACGGCGGCGACGAGTTCGTGGTCGTGGCGCACGGCGCGGGCAAGCACTCCTCGAACGTGCTGATCGACCGCCTGCGCGTCGCGGTGCGGCGCCTCGGCGTGAGGGTGCCCGACGGCGTGCTGCAGCCGCAGGTGAGCATCGGCGTGGCCAGCTTCCCCGACGACGGCCGCCTGCCCGAAGAACTCCTGCGCGTCGCCGACGCCGCCCTCTACAAAGATCGCCTCGGCCAAGCCGACACCGGCCCGCAAACCAACCCCGATCAGCTCAAGCTGGTGGGGGTGTAAGCGTCGACCGTCGCACGGACTTTCCGCGTGACGGACACACTTTTTAGTTGACAAAACTCCGCGAACGCACTAATTATTTTCGCGTTTAGGCGCCGTTCGAAAGAATCGGCGTGGAGAAAGGAACCCACAGATGGACGACGGACCAAGTAGCAGCGAGGCGCCCCTGGACCAGGGGCAGGCGCGCGGCTGGCGGGCCGTTGTTTCCCGCCTCGGCTAACCGGCTGCCGCCTCCCACGAGACCAGGGTAACCGCTGGGTCGCCCGTCACGCTTCGTGCGTTGAACCGCTATCGAGGAGGTGCACTCATGGTGCAATCCGTGATCGGCAGCAATGGCCAGCAGGCGGTGTTCTGCTATCTTTCCGATTTGTTGGGCAAGAAGGTCTACGACGACGGCGGCAAGCTGTTGGGCAAGGTGCAGGACCTGATCGCCACGATAGGGACGCATTATCCGGAGGTCGACGCCTTCGTGTTGCGTCACGGCCGCGAGCGCAAGGTGCTGCCGCTCGGCGCCGATGATTTCATTCAACTCGCGCGCGCCAAACGGCCGCAGCTCAAGCATCCGACGGTGGAAGGCTATCGCCTGCACGAGCGCCAATTCCCGGTGCGCGACACGCTGTACGACAAGCAGATCGTCGACATCAACGGCGCCAAGGTCGAGCGCGTCAACGACGTGCACTTCTTCATCTACGGCGACAAGAAGTACCTGGTGCACGTCGACGTCGGCTACACGGGCCTCGCGCGGCGGCTGGGCGTCGAGCCGAGCGTGCGTTCGCTCGCCCGCCTGTTCGGCCGGCGGCTCAAAGACGAGTTCATCAGTTGGAAATTCGTGCAGCCGCTGCCTGAGAATCCGAACAGTCCGGTGCAGATCGGCTTGCGGCAGGAGGAGATCGGCCACCTGCACGCCGGCGAACTGGCGGATATCATCGAAGAGCTCGACCGCAACGAACGCCTCAGCCTGGTGAAGTCGATCGGCGCGGAAGACGCCGCCGACGCGCTGGAGGAGGCGGACCTCGAGGTGCAGACCGAGATCATGCGCGACCTCGAACCGGAGACCGCCGCGGACATCCTCGAGGAAATGGAGCCCGCCGCGGCCGCGGACCTGATGGAGAATCTGCCCCGGCAGTCGCAGCAGACGATCATGGCGGCGATGGAGGCCGACGAGCGCAGCCAGATCGAAATTCTGACGCACGTCGAGGAAGACTCCGCCGGCTCGCTGATGACCGTCGAATTCGTTTCGTGTCCGCAGACGCTGCCGGTGGAAGGCGCGTTGAGCGTCGTGCGAGAGAAGGCGCAAGAGATCGAGTCGATCCACTACGTCTACTGCGTGGACGAAGAGCGGCGGCTGTCCGGCGTGGTTTCGCTGCGCGACCTGATCATCGCCGAACCCGCCGCGTCGCTCGCCGACGTGATGAATCGCCGCCTGGCGACGGTGAAGGTGGACGACGACTGGAGCGACGTGGCCGATAACTTTCTGAAGTACCGCTTCCGGGCGCTGCCGGTGGTCGGCGACGACGGGCGCATCGCGGGCATCGTGACCTTCGCGCATTCCTTCGATGAGTTGATTTCGTATTACTACAAGGCGCTCGGCCGCGCGTAGCGGCGGCGGATGAACGCAACAACACCGGACCAACGGGGCGCGCCGATGGCGGTCATCGAGCAGATCAAGCAGCACAAAGTCGTCCGCAACTTCCTGCTGTTTCTCGCGGTCCTGGGGCCGGGCATCATCACCGGCAGCGTGGACAACGACGCCGGCGGCATCACCACGTATTCAGTGGCCGGGGCGATCTATGGTTACCGGCTGCTCTGGACGCTGATCCCTTCCTTCCTCGTGCTGGTCATCGTGCAGGAAATGAACGCGCGCATGGGCATCGTCACCGGCAAGGGGCTGGCCGATCTCATTCGCGAGAACTTCGGCGTCAAGATCACCTTCTTCATTTTCGTGGGCCTGGTGATCGCGGACATCGGCAACACCGCGACCGAGTTCGCCGGCGTGGCCGGCAGTATGTCGATCTTCGGCATCAGCAAATACCTCTCGGTGCCCATCGTGGCGATCGCGGTGTGGATCCTGGTGACCAAAGGTAACTACAAGATCACCGAACGCATCTTTCTGCTGTTCAGCTTTTGTCTGCTGTCGTACATCGTCTCCGCGCTGATGGCCAAACCGGATTGGGGCCAGGTCGGCCTGGGGTTCATCAAACCCGAGCTGGAGGTCAACCGCGATTACCTCACGATGGTGCTGGGCATCGTCGGCACCACCATCGCGCCGTGGATGCAGTTCTATATGCAGTCGGCCGTGATCGAGAAGGGGATCAAGATCGGCGACTATCGGTTTGCGCTGTGGGACGTGATCGTCGGCTGCGTCGCCACCGTGGTCGTCGCCATGTTCATCATCATCGCCTGCGCCGCGACGCTGCACGAGAACCACGTGGTGATCAACGAAGCCAAGGATGCGGCGGTCACGCTCAAGCCCTTCGCCGGGGCGTTCGCCGGACAGGTCTTCGCCTTCGGCCTGTTCGTCGCCTCGGTTTTCTCGGCCACGATTCTGCCGCTGGCGACCGCGTTCTACGTTTGCGAGGCCTTCGGTTTCGAGGCGGGGGTCGACAAGCAGATCCGGGAAGCCCCGCACTTCTATTCGCTGTTCGCCTTCATCGTCGTCGTGGCGATCTTCATCATTCTGATTCCCGGCGCGCCGCTGATCGCGATCACCATCTGGTCGCAGGTGCTCAACGCGGTGCTGCTGCCGGTCGTGCTGATTTCCATGATCCGCATGGTGAACAACAAAAAGATCATGGGCGAACACGTGAACAACAAATTCCAGAATATCGTCGGCTGGTCGACGACCGTGATCCTCATCGCGCTCACCGCCTTGCTGATCGGCTCGACCATCATGTCGTGGGTCAAAAGCTAACTTCTGGTTTGTGCCCCGAAACATGATTGTGTTATTGTCTTAACCTCATGTATTGATGGTCGGGTTGTGCGTAAGGTGAACGACAAAAAGAAGACAAAAAGAGCCGGAACGTCGGCGCGGACGCGGCGGCGAGCCGGCGATGCGCCGCGTGCGGCCGTCGCGGCGAAGCGCCAACCGACGGGCGATATCTGGAGCATGTTCGACTGCCTGGACGAAGCGGTCGTCGTATTCAATTCGCGCAAGCGTTTGATCCGCGCCAACCCGGCGGCCGAGAAGTTGTTTGCGCGGCCGATGGCGCAAGCGCGCGGCCAGACGCTGGCGGAGCTGCTCGACCTGCCCGAGGCGGACATATCGCGGTCCTTCGTTCGCGAGCACAAGGTGTGGCACAGCGAGTTCATCGTCGGCCCGCCGGGTGTTTCGCGCCTGCTGCGGGCTTCCGTGCGACTGCTGGCCCGGCCGGACACCGGCGGCGAGGCGTTCGTCGTCTGTTTTCAGGAGCCGGCGCCGCCGGGTGAAACCGATCGCGAGTTGCGCGAGGCGGCGGAGCGCTATCGCCTGATCGCCGACAACACCTCCGACTACATCGCGATCTACGGTTTCGACGCCAACATGCGCTACGCGAACCCGGCCCACCGGAAATTGGGCTGGGCGCCCGACGAACTGATCGGCCGCTCGGCTTTCGACCTGATGCACCCCGACGACGTGGCGCGCCTGCTGCCGCTGCTCCAGGAATACGCCACGGTCAAGCAGCGGCGCGAAGGACGCTTCGAGTATTTCACCTACCGGTTTTTGGATGCAGCGGGCGGCTGGCATGACTTCGAGGCGACGGCGAACCTGATCGGCGATCCGACGGCCGGCCAGTTCAATATCCTGCTGCATTCGCGCGACGTCACCGAGCGCAACCTCGTGGCCGAGGCGCTGCGGCGAAGCGAGGAGACCGCGCAGACGCTGCTCAACGCGTCGGCGGAAATTGCGGCGGTGCTGGATCCGCAGGGCGTGTTTCTGTCGCTCAACGAGGTGGCCGCTCAATCGGTCGGCCGCAGCCCGGCGGAGCTGATCGGACGCAGCGTGTTCGATTTCTTTCCGCCCGAACTGGCGGCGCGGCGGCGCGAGTTCATTGCGCGGGTGGTGCAGTCCGGCGAGTCGACCCATTTTGAAGATTACCACGACGGCCGCTGGCTCGAGACCCGCCTGTTCC
>PMZC01000108.1 GCA_003170555.1 Deltaproteobacteria bacterium | reverse complement strand
GCACACGTGGATGATTTACGGCCTCTACCTGATCTTCGGCTCGTGGGTCTGGCCGGTTCGCGTCTTGCATTTGCTGCTGGGCGTCGCCACCGTGCCGCTTTTTTATCTGCTGGCGCGTGAGGAATTCGGCGCGAACATCGCCAGCGCCGCCGGCGTGTTGTTCGCCGCGTTTCCGGTTCATCTGCGGGCCAGCCCGACCGGGCTCACCGAAGTCCCGTATCTGTTTTTCTTTGTGTTGGGCCTTTACGCGTTCTTCCGTTTTGTGAATCGCCGTCGTGTCGGCTCGGGCTGGTTATTCGTCTCGGCGGCGGCGGTGACCNNATTTTTGCCCGTGCTGTGTGTGCTCATGCTGCGGAGGAAACCGGCGTGGGCGATAGTCTACGGCGCCCTGTGCGCGCTCTTTCCTTTGTTCCACATGTACATGACCTGGCGCGTCACCGGCCAACCGACCAGCTTCGCGAAAACCAGCGCGCAATCCTTCCTGCAATATATGCCGGCGCTGCCGATGTTCGAGAAGGCGACCGGCTGGTTCATCAGCTTTTGGTCGGGGATGGGCCCGCCAGCCGTGTTGCTGACGGTCGTCGGGATTGTACTGGCGCTCGCTCGCCGAACGATGTGGTCCTTCGCCGCGCTGTTGCTGTTTCCGCTGGCGATCATGCAGTACAAAGCGATGACCAACACGATGGACCCGAGTCTCGAGCGCTACATCATTTCGCTGGCCACGCTGGCCTATCCGTACGCTGCGTTGCCGCTGGTGCGCGCGGGCGATTGGCTGCGGCGGCGCGGCGGCGGCTGGCGGCCGGCGGTGGTCGTTATGCTGGCGGCCATGACGGCGGTGCAGGTCGTGATGGCGTGGCGGCAAGCCGAGGCGGCGCAAATGCCGTCCGATGTGCAGGCGGTGGTGAAGTTCTTGCGCGGACATGTGACGCGGCAGGATCGCGTGCTGCCCGATCAGCGCTTCCACCCGTATGTGGAACTCGAAAGCGGTCTGCCGCTGGCGTCGTTCGTCAGCTTGGAATGGACCGCGGATCGCAAAGCGCTGAACCAGGATTCGTTTCAGCATCTGCTCAAGGACACGCCGCCGACGCTGATGATCCTCGACTACTATTTGGCGGACGATCCGGAGAACCTGGTCAACTCGAACCTCGACGTGTTCAAGATTCCGAAACGAGCGCAGGAGGCGGACGCGTTTGGTTTTCATTTCGCGCGCGTATTCGCCGAGGGTGATTTTGTGATTTACCGGCTCAGCCGCGCGGAGGCGAAGCCGTGAGCCGGCGCGCGGAAGCTTTCTGGCTCGTGTTGTTCCTGCTGATGGCCGTCGCGGTGCGGCTGTATTTTTTTCACGCCAGCCCGAACCTGTTTTCGAGCGAGTGTGAAGACTACAGCAAGATCCACCTGATGCTGCAATGGGCGCAATCACCGCTGTGGTACCCGGACACCAACTTCGGCCCGCTGCACACCATCATGCTATGGGCGACGTACAAACTGACCGGCTCGTTGGTCACCGGCAACCGCATCCTGACTCTGTTTTTCGGCTTACTGCTGTTCGTGCCGATCTATCGCCTGACGCGCCGCCGTCTCGGCGAAACCGAAGCGCTCGGTGCGACTTTGTTTTTCGCGTGGCTGTTCCCGCTCACCTTGGCCAGCGTCACGACGATCGCGGAAGCGCCGTTCGTTTGTTTCGTGCTGTGGGGATTCGATCTGCTGGACGACCTGGAGCAACGGCCGAGCCGGTCGTGGTGGCGACTGATCGGCGCGGCGGCGGCGTTCAATGCGGCGAGCGCGTTGCGTTTTGAAGTCTGGGCGTTGCTGCCGGTGATCGTCATCTACGTGCTGCTGCGGCGAGGCTGGAAAGACGGGCTGATTTTCGCCGCGTTGCTCGCGCCCTTTCCGCTGGCGCATATCATCGAGTCGTGGAAGAGGGCGGGCCACCCGTTTGAATTCCTGGCGGTCAGCGCGCAAGTGACCGCTCTTTATACCGCCCGCAAGGCATTGCTGGTGCGGGCGGTGGCGCTGCCGGCGGCGTTGGGCAAGACCATCGGCTGGATCGGATTGGTGCTCGGTCTCGCCGGCGCCGCCTGGTCGTTGCGCGGGCGAAGGCTCGTCTTGCCGATTGTCTGCCTGCTTTTGTTGTTGGCCATTTATGAATACAAGTCGCTCAACGCCTCGATGGAGTTCGATCTGTTGCGTTACACCGCGCTGGTCACGGCCTTGCTCGGTCTCTTCGTCGCCGTGCCCGTGGCGCGGCTCGTACGCTGGCGGACCGATCGCCGGTGGTTGGCGGCGCTGGCGACGTTTGCGGCGGTGGCCGTTGCGGCGGGTTTTTCGCAGGCCAACGCCATGCGCGAGATTCGCCTGCTCGAGCCGACGCACGAAGCGTTCGATCTTTTGCGGAGACTGAAGCCGGAACTGCGGCCCGACGACCGCATCTTCATCGGCAGCGAGTATCATCCGCTCATCGTGGTTGAATCCGGGTTGCGTTGGTCGAATTTCCGGCGGCCCGCATATCGCGACGGCACGCAGGTCGACCAGACCGAACTGGCGCGCACGTTCACCGAGTGGAAACCGACGATGATCCTCGCCGACAAAACCGAACCGATGTTCACCGAGATGCTCAAGCTGCCGGCGAGCGGCGAGGTCACGTTGTACGGCCGCCGTTATCGATACGCGTGGACTGTGGCGCGGTGGAACGTCTGGCGCGTCGCGGAGTCCACGCCGTGAAAAAAGCCGCCTACGCGCTATTGACGCTGGCGCTCGTCTTCGCGGCGGGCGAGTTGATCTTGCGCGCGTTCGGCTATCGCGGCGATCCGCGCGTCGTCGACTTTCGTTTCCAGATCACCGGCGACCTGATCGGCGAACCCGACCCGGTGCGCTTCTGGCGCTTGCCCAACGTGGCCCCGCATTTCCAAGGCGCCGCGCCGCGCATCATCTGCCTCGCGGATTCGGTGACGGTGATGGAACACGGTCGCGGATGGCCGGAACTGCTGCCGGACGCGCTGCGAGCCGCCGGTTACGCGAAGCCGGCCCAGGTCTTCAACGCGGGCGTGCCGGAGTACACGAGCTATCAGGGTCTGCGCTATTTCGAAACGGAATTGCTCGCGACCAGACCGAACATCGTCACCGTCGAGTTCGGCTGGAACGATCACTGGCCCAGCCCGGTCAACCGGCCGGATAGCGCCGTGCAGGTTCCGAGGCCGACCGTGTTTGCATTGCATCAACACCTCATTCGACTGCGGCTCTATCGTTTGCTGCGTACTGCAATCTTGCCCGCGCCGAATCCGAAAGTGCTGCGCGTGCCGCCGGACGACTACCGGCAAAATCTGCGGCGCATCGCCGAACTGGTGCGCGGGCAGGGCGGGCAGATGATCTTGCTGACCGCGCCGTATCTGGACAATCCGTTTGGTTGGGTCGCTTTGCATCGCACCTATATCGACGCCACGCGCCAGGCGGCCGGAGAGCTTCAGGCGCCGCTGGTCGATCTGGCGGACGTCTTTCTGCATCGGCGCGATCTGTTTCTCGACCCGCGGAACGACCAATGTCATTTCAACAAAAGCGGCGCGGAAATCGTGGCGCAAGCGGTGGCGGCGGTCATCGTGCAGAAAGGATGGTTGCCGTGAGGGTGTGGCGCAAACTGCTCTTCGCGTTGACCGCCGTGCTGGCCGTCGCGCTTGTCGCCGAAGCAGTGACGCGAGTGGCGTTTCCCGGTCTGGCTCGCCATGCCGAGACGATGCAGTTCACCAACCCGCACCGCGATCAGCCGGAGAGCTTTGACCGCGATCCGGTGTTGTTCTGGGCGCTGCGGCCGAACAACCCGATGTGGAGCGTCAATGAGGCCGGCTATCGCGGGCCGTTGCGTCCGATGGCCAAACCGGCCGGTGCGTTGCGCATCTGCTGCCTCGGCGATAGTTGCACTTTCGGTTTGGGTACGCCGCCGTTGTCTTACCAACAAACCTACGCCGCGCGATCGGAAACGATCTTGCGCGAGGCGTTGCATCGGCCGGTCGAGGTGCTGAACTTCGGCTGCCCGGGCTACAGCAGCTTCCAAGGGCGCAAGCTGCTGGAAACCATCGTGGTCAACTACCATCCCGATATTGTCACCGCGTACTTCGGCATCAACGACGGCTTTCCGGCGATCGGATTTCCCGACGCCGAGCAACGGCCGTGGGAAACGCCGCCGGGTTGGGTCGGAACTTTGCAGAGGCTGATGCGGCACAGCGATTTCTACGTGCTGCTGACCCACGGTCTGACCTGGGCGCGCCGCGCGAACGGCAAGGAAGAAATCCCGCGCGTCAGCCCGCTCGAGTTTCGGCAGAATCTGCAGGCGATGAAGCGCCTCGGCGCCGAACACGGATTCCAGGTTATTTTCGTGCCCGCATTTTACCTCAACGATCAGGGCGCATTGGAACGCGAAGCCGCGGGATTGAACGAGGAGCAGGCGCAGGTCGATCTGGCGCGCTACTTCGCCGCGACCGGCAAGCGACCGGCAGAGCTGTTCTATCCGGCACCGGATCGCGTGCATCCGACGGCCCCCGGCCACGAGGCGATCGCGCGCGCGCTGGCCGATGAGATTGTGAAGATGGTTGGGAACAACGCGAGCGGCGTTGGGGTCCACTGACCTGAACGCGATTGCAGTGAAGTTCTTGTCGATGAAGGATCGTTTGCGGTAGAACGTTGCCTAGACGGATGTGTTAGTCGCTTCGGAGGTGCACTATGCGTACGGCTTCGTCCTGGCTCGCCGCGGTTGGCGTCTTGGCTGCTTTGGCGGTCGCGCTGACCCTCGCCGTAGCCGACAGCGATATCCCCGGAGGCTCGGGTGCGGACTTTTACCCAACACGGAATACTCCTGTCGTTCTTGAAAGCGAGCATGTTTTTCTCACCGAGCGCTCGAACAAGGATTGGGATGTCGTAAACACGATGACGTTCAACAATCCTACCAACAAGGTGGTTACGGTTACGTTGACTGCCGATCCGTATTATCAGAAACCACAAGTCACGGTTGATGGCGTAGAGACAAAAGTGAGCATGAAAATAATACGCGACGTAGCGCGTCAATCTCATTCGCTGGATAGATTATATTCGTTTGAGTCATCTTTTGCGCCTTCACGGCGCGTCATAGTTCGGGTTGTCTATACGATCGACAAACCGGAGGACGAATCACGGATCATGATTCCGTATCATTTTGGGGGTCAGTTCTTTCAAACTAGCGGTGACGCCGAATCGGAGCCGAAGATCGAAGAAATCGGGTTTGATTTCCAATTTCGAAGCCGAGTCCCCTTGAATATCTACGTGGGGTATCTGGGCTCCGGTCAAACGCTCAAACTTGTTGGACGTCAACGTCCGTTGGCGCCGAAAAAAACAAGTTTAGCAGTTAATGGTCATTCGGTTGTGTACTCCGCCTCATTTTGCGGGCGACCTTTGCCGCGACTCACGGTCAAGCTTTTTGACGTTAGGCCGCGCGGACAACTTTCATTTATTGGTTTTCGCACCGGTTGTGCAACCGACGAGCAACATCGGTGTAATGGTGATTTATTGAATCCCGGCGCGAATGCAAGCGCTTGCTGGAATTCATTGAACCGATATTATTCCGGCGGACACGGAACCATCACCAGGCTAACCAAGTGCTTTCCACCGGTTTACCTGCGCAACTTCATTTTGGCTTCGTACGGCTATAACTTCACGGAAGAGCAGTGGCGGCATGAATTCTACGACTCCGGCCTTTTTCTCCCTTCAACAACGCCGTTCGAAGATTCGTGGCTTACACCCGGCGACCGTGCGGCGATCGAGAGGCTGAAGAAGTTGGAGGCGCAAGCGGCGACGCCGCCGACGCCCGGTGCCCACTGACCGCACGCGCCGATTGATTTCGCGTCTTTTTGGACGGTCCACCACCGCGACATTTGACAGAACGCGATTGCATCTTATAATGACCGTCCTTTGATTCAATGTCCTCAACCGGAGGAGTTTACATGCCGTTGAAAGACTTTATTTTCACATCTGAATCGGTCACCGAGGGTCATCCGGACAAGATCGCCGACCAAATTTCCGACGCGGTGCTCGACGCGATTATCGCCGAGGATGCCGGCGGTCGCGTGGCGTGTGAAACGATGGTGACCACGGGCATGGCGATCATCGCGGGCGAAATCACCACGAGAACTTACGTCGATATGCCGCGCGTAGTGCGGGAGACGATCAAGCAGATCGGTTACGTCGACGCCGCAATGGGCTTCGACTTCGAAACGTGCGCGGTGCTGACCAGCATCGACCAGCAAAGCCCCGACATCGCGATGGGCGTCAACTCCGGCGAGCAGAAAGAGCAGGGCGCGGGCGACCAGGGCCTGATGTTCGGCTACGCCGTGCGCGAAACCGGCGCGCTGATGCCGGCGCCGATTCACTATGCCCACGCGCTGACCAAGGAACTCGCGGCGGCGCGGCGCGACGGCCGGCTCGATTTCCTGCGGCCCGACGGCAAAAGCCAGGTCACGGTGGAGTACCGCGACGGCAAGCCCGCGCGCATTCACACCGTCGTCATCGCCACGCAGCACGCCCCGACGGTCACCTACAACGATCTGATCGACGGCGTGAAAAAGGAAATCATCTTCAAGGCGCTGCCCGCCGAATTGCTGGACAAGAAAACGGTTTATCACATCAACGCCACCGGGCGTTTCGTCATCGGCGGACCGCAGGGTGACTGCGGCTTGACCGGCCGGAAGATCATCGTCGACACCTANNATGGGCCGGCACGGCGGCGGCGCTTTCTCGGGCAAGGATCCGTCGAAGGTCGATCGCTCGGCCAGCTACATGGCGCGCTACATCGCGAAGAACGTGGTCGCCGCGGGGCTGGCCGATCGCTGTGAGTTGCAGCTCGCGTACGTCATTGGTGTGGCCGATCCGGTCAGCGTGCTCGTCGACACCTTCGGCACGGAAACGGTCGACCCGCACAAAATCGAAAAGGCGATCCGCGACGTCTTTCCGCTCAAGCCGGCCGCCATCATCAAGCATCTCAACCTGCTCAAGCCGATCTACCAGAAGACGGCGGCGTACGGCCATTTCGGTCGCGAAGAATTCTCGTGGGAAAAGACCGACAAGGCGAAGGAACTCAAGGGCGCCGTGAAGTAGCACGGCGATCCGGCGGCGGGCGGACGGCGGGTTCGCCCGTTTTCATTTGAGGAGACGATCATGGCCAAGAAAGTAAAGCATCACGTTAAGGATTTGCGGCTCGCCGAGCTGGGCAAACGCCGCATCGAGTGGGCCGAAATCGAAATGCCGGTGCTGCGCTTGATCCGCGAGCGCTTCGCGAAGCAAAAGCCGCTCAAAGGATTGACGATCGCGGCGTGTCTGCACGTCACCACCGAAACGGCGAACCTGGCGCGCACGCTGAAAGCCGGCGGCGCGACCGTGGTGGTGTGCGCGTCGAACCCGCTGTCGACGCAGGACGACGCGGCGGCCAGTCTGGTCGTGCACGAAGGCGTCAGCGTCTTCGCGATCAAGGGCGAAAACCACCAGACGTATTACCGGCACATCAATCAGTGTCTCGATTTTCATCCCAAGGTGACGATGGACGACGGCGCCGATTTGGTGAACGTGCTGCACAGCCAGCGGCGCAAGCAACTCGGCGAAGTCGTCTGCGGCACCGAAGAGACAACGACCGGCGTGATTCGCCTGCGCGCGATGGCGCGGGACGGCGTGCTGGGCTTTCCGATCATCGCGGTGAACGACGCGAAGACGAAGCACTTCTTCGACAACCGTTACGGCACCGGCCAGTCCACGATGGACGGCATCATCCGCGCGACGAATCGCCTGATCGCCGGCACGAACTTCGTCATCTCGGGTTACGGCTGGTGCGGCCGCGGCCTGGCGAGCCGCGCGCGCGGCATGGGCGCGAACGTGATCGTGTGCGAGGTCGATCCGCTGAAGGCCATCGAGGCGGTGATGGACGGCTTCCGCGTAATGAAGATCCGCCAGGCGGCGAAGATCGGCGACATCTTCTGCACGCTGACCGGCGACATCAAAGTCATTTCGAAAGACGATTTCCTGGCGATGAAGGACGGCGCGATCGTCTGCAACAGCGGCCACTTCAATGTCGAACTCGATCTCGATGGTCTGGCTTCGGTAGCGGCGAGCCGGCGCGAGGCGCGGCCCTACGTCGAGGAATTCAAACTGAAGGACGGCCGGTGCATCTTCGTCCTGGGCGAAGGGCGGCTGATCAATCTCGCCGCGGCGGAAGGCCACCCGAGCGCGGTGATGGACATGAGTTTCGCGAACCAGGCGCTGTCGCTCGAATACCTGTGGGCGGAAAAACCGGCGCTGGAAAAGAAGGTCTATCCCGTGCCGCAGGATATCGACGATGAGATCGCGCGCCTGAAGCTGAAGGCGATGGGCGTGAACATCGATGTGCTGACGCCCGAACAAAAAGAATATCTGAACTCCTGGGAGATGGGCACCTGACAACACGGCGGCGGAGAGCGTGATGAAAGCGTGGTTGCGCGCCATCGGTTTTTATCGCGGTTTTCTGCTGGTCAGCTTGATTCCGGTCAGCCTCGGCGTCGCCGTCGCGTGGAGCCAGGGCGGCGCGTTTCACGGGCCCATTTTTCTGCTCACGCTGGTGTCGGTGTGGTTTTTCCACGCGGGCGCGAATCTGCTCAACGACTACTACGACCATGTCTCCGGCACGGACGACAACAACCTCGTGAAGACGCCGTTCACCGGGGGCACACGCGTAATCCAAGACGGTCTGCTGCCGCCGGAGAAGATTAAAACGGCGGGCCGCGCCGCGTTTGTCATCGGCGGCTTGCTGTTCGTTTGGCTAATCCATCTCACCGGTTGGCCGATGCTCGCGCTCGCCATTTTCGGTTTCCTGGCCGGCTACCTCTATACCGCAAAACCCGTGTGGCTGGCCTATCATGGCTTGGGCGAGCTGTTGATCGGCCTCGTCTTCGGCCCGGCGTTGGCAGCGACCGGCGCGTACACCCAAAGCGGACACGTCAGCGGGACGGCCTGGCTGATCGGCGTGCTGGCCGGCTTGTGGGGCGCGGCGATCATCACGATCAACGAAGTGCCCGACTACGTCGCCGACCGCGACGCCGGCAAGCGCAATCTGGTGGTTCGCGGGGGACAAGCATTCGGACTGACGCTATGGGCGGCGCTGCTTTATCTGAGCGTCGCATTGCTGCTCGCCGGAATCTTCCTGCGCGTGCTGCGGCCGCAGATGGTGATCGCACTGCTCATTCTGCCGTTCGTGGTGCGCCTCGGCGATGCGGCGCGTCGCGGCGTCGACAAGCTGGAGGACATGGTCGCGCTGTGCGGCAATACGATCAAAGGCGAAGTCGTCTTCTGGCTGCTGTTGCTCGCGGGTCTGATTTCCTCACGCCTATTGGGAACACACTGATGAAGATCGCCGTCGTTGGGGCAGGTCCCGCCGGGTCGTTTTGCGCGTTTCGCCTGGCCCAGGCGGGCGCGGATGTCACGCAGTTCGATCGTTACGCGGAGGCGTGGGAGAAGCCGTGCGGCGGCGGNNCGTGCCGCCGAAGGTGCGCGAGCGTTTTCCCGAAATCGAGGCGTATGACGGCGACCGCCGCGTGGTCAGCGCCGGCACGTTCATTTCACCGAAGAAGATCAACGTACATCTGGAAGGCGGACGCGCGCTCTGGATCGTGAAGCGCCGCGATTTCGACGGTTACATCCGGCGGCTGGCGCGCGAAGCCGGCGCGCATTTCGTGGCGGAACGGATTCGCAAAGTAGAGCGGGACGGCGAGGGATTCGTTTTGCACGGCGAAAGCGACCACCGCTTCGATTACGTGGTCGGCGCGGACGGCGCGCTGTCGGTCGTGCGGCGTGATTTGCTGGCGCCGCTGCCGAAAAAGTTGATTTGCATGACCGTCGGCTATTTTGTCGAAGCCGATTTGGCCGAAGCGACCACCTGGTTTCTGACGAAGCCGGGCTACGTCTGGTCGTTCCCGCGCACCGACCACACCTGTCTGGGCGGCGGTTCGACCGACCCGAACCTCGACATGTGGCCGCTGATCGAGCAGATTCGCCGCGAGTACCTGCCGGACAACAAGATCGTCAAAAAATGGGGCGCGCCGATTCCATCGATTTTCGATCCGTCATTTTTCGACCAGCCGGTGTCGGGCGAGGGCTTCGCGGTGATCGGCGATGCGGCGGGCCACGTCGACGCACTCTCGGGCGAAGGCATTTTCTACGCGATCTGGGGCGGCCACTTGCTGGCCAAAGCGCTGATCGACGGCAAACCGGACCGATACGAGCAGTCGTGGCGCGAGGAATATGGCCACGAGCTGCGCAAGACGAGCGAGATGTTCGCCAAGTTCTACAACCCGAAGAACATCGAACGTTTTCTATGGGTGGCGTCGCGCAGCGAGTCGATGCGCGACTTTTTCCGCACGATCATGACCGAACAGCCCAGCTACCTCACGTTGCGCAATACCTTCAAGCGGCGATTGCCGAGCATCGCGTGGCAAGTGCTGCGGAGCCTCTTTTGAGCGAGCCGCGCCAGCCTGCGCCGCCCGGTTCGCTGCTCGCTTCATGGACGCTGTTCACCTGCTTCACCTTCTACGTGACGTTCGTGCAATACGCGCTACTGGGACACGCGCGCGCGGAACTCGGTCTGCACGAGAACGATCTGGCCTTCGGCTTCGCGTTGCTGGCGCTCTGCGGCATCGCCGGCAGCCTGTTCGCCGGATGGTGGATCGACCGCCGCCGCACTTCGCCGCCGCGTTTGATGCGCGCCACCGCCGTGCTGTCGGCGCTGCTCATCGTGTGCGCATGGGCCGCGATGCGGGTCGGCGGCAGGTTGGCGCTGATCGTCTTGTTCGCCCCGTTGGGTGTTTTGCTTGGCGTGACGATCGTCGTGTTGCTCTATCAGTTTTTGATTCTGACGCCCAGGAATTTGCGCGGCGTGTTCGCCGGGCTGATCGCCGGGTTGGTCTATCTGACCGCGAACATCCAGGCGTGCTACGCGGGCAGCCCGCAGGCCATCGGCTTGGTCGATCTCGCGCTGCTGCTGTCGAATGTGTTGTTGATCTACCGGTACGCGCGACTCGTCCCAAACGTCGCCGCCGTTGCCTTGGGTATCGAAACGACGCGTGCGCGAATGCTGCGCAGCCTGTGGCCGTTGGCGTTGATCGTCCTGGCCGACACCGCGCTGTTCGTACACGTTTCGCGCGCGACCGGCGTGCAAGCCGTTTTCTCCGGGCGCGGGGACTGGCTGACCAACGGTATTTGTCACTTCGTGTTCGCCGTCGCGGCGGGGTTGATCTACCGGCGCTGGGGCTGGCGGCGAATCACCGCGCTGGCGGGTTACGTATTGGCGCTCACCATCGTGCTGTTCTTGTTCCAGCAATTGGGCCACGCGATTTTCGCGGCCGGCATCATCGTGCTTTACAGCCTGACGGTGGGGGCCTACACCGTCGCGCTGTTCACGGTCTTCGGCGAGGAGACGCCGCGGGAAAAACCGGCGAGCGGCGTCGCGTTGGGCATGGTGTTAATCGGTTGGATTGCGAGCCCGGCCGGATTGACGTTGGGCGCCGCGCTGCTTCGTTAGCCTACCAGCGCATCAGCATCGTGCCCCAGGTGAAGCCGGCGCCGAAGGTGGCGAAACCGACCAGCATTCCGCGCTTGATCAGGCCTTTCTTCTGCGCTTCGTAGGTCACGATGGGCAGCGTCGCCGCGGTCGTGTTGCCGTACTTGTCGATGTTGTTCAGCGTCTTGTTCGGCGGAATGCTGAGCGCCTGGCAGGCGAACTCGTTGATGCGCAGATTCGCCTGATGAAAAACCCAAAAATCGACGTCTTCGATCTTCACACCGGCTTTCGCGCAACACGCATTCATCGTCTCGGGTAGACGGCGGATCGCGTGGGTGAACACGAGTTGGCCCTTCATCCGCGGAAAGGCGCGGCCTTCCCACAGCATCTTGTGCGTCAGGCGCGGGTGAAAAACCTGGCCTTCGGCTTCGACCCATAGCGCCTTGGCGTACTTGCCTTCGCCGTGGAGATCGGTGGCGATGACGCCGGTGTTCTCGTCGTCGGTCGCCTGACAAATGAACACGCCCGCGCCGTCGCCGAAGATCACCGTCACGTCGCGGCCGCGTGTTTCGAATTCGAGCGCCGTGGAATGGATCTCGCTGCCGGTGACGAGCACGGTCTTGAACAGGCCGGTGCGAATCCAGGCGTCGGCCACGGCCATCGAATACAAGAAGCCGGTGCACTGGTTGCGAATGTCCATCACCGCGCAGCCGCCGAGGTCGAGCTTGTCCTGAATGAACGGCGCCATGCCGGGGAACGTGTGGTCGGGACTGAGCGTCGCCGAGATGATGGCCTCGATCTGCTTCTTCTCGATGCCCGCTTCTTTCAGGGCGATGTCCGTCGCGCGGGCGGCCATCTCGGCGCCGGTCATGCCGTCGGGCACGTAGCGCCGCTCCTTGATGCCGGTGCGCATGACGATCCATTCGTCGGTGGTGTCCATCAATTTGGACAGATCGTTGTTGGTGACGACGCGGTCCGGCACGTACATGCCGACGCCGGTCACTTTCATTCTGGGCATGAACGTCTCCTACAGCTTGATGCCGCGCAGAAAGGCGGCGGCCTCTTCCGGCGGCGTGGGGTTGATGTAAAACCCGGTGCCGCGCTCAAAGCCGGCCACCTTGGTCAGTCGCGTGGTGATCTCCATGTGCCAGTGATAGTAGGGCAGCGGACCCTCGCCGAACGGCGTGGTGTGCAGCGTCATGTTGTACGACAAATGATCGAGCGCTTTTTCCAGGCGGCGGATGGTCTGGGAAAAGATCTTCGCCAGAAAGCCGCACTGGTCGTCGCGCGTTTCTTCGAAGCACGCCTCATGCCGGCGCGGCAAAATCCAAACCTCGAACGGATGACGGCTGGCGAACGGCGCGATGGCGACGTAGTCGGGGTTCTCGATCACGAGCCGCTCGCCGTCTTTCAGTTCCTGGCGGACGATGTCGCAATACACGCAGCGGTGTTTGTAGTCGTAGTACGTCGAACTGCCGTGCAGTTCCTCCATCACGTTCTTCGGCACGATCGGCAACGCGATGAGTTGGCTGTGGCTGTGCGGCTGCGTCGCGCCGGCGGCGGAGCCTTCATTTTTGAACACCAGCGTGTACTTCAGCCGGATGTCGCGCTTCAAGTCGCGCATCCGTTCGCGATACGCGCGCAGCAACAACTCGATGCCGTGCTCGGTGTACTGTGACAGGCGCAGATTGTGCTCCGGCGTTTCGATGATGACCTCATGCGCGCCGATGCCGGTCATCTTGTCGTAGAGTCCGACGCCTTCGCTGACCAGGTCGCCTTCGACGCGCAGCGCCGGAAATTTGTTGGGGATGACGCGGAGCTTCCAGCCGGGTTGATTGGCCGGCGCGCCGTCGCGAAACGCGAGGATCTCCGGCGGCGTGAGGTTCTCGTGGCCGGGACAAAACGGGCACAGGCCCTGGGGCTTGCGTTCCGACTCGAAACCCGCGTCCATCGGTCGCCGCGCGCGTTCGGTGGCGATGATCACCCAGCGTTCGGTAATCGGGTCTTTACGCAACTCAGGCATTGCTTTTCACCCACAGCTTCGGATCGACATCGCCGAAAAGACAGTCCTGGTCTTCCAACTCTTCGAGATACGCGCGGTCGGTGGCCGGCAGATCGCCGTGGGCCGCGTAATGTTCAATCGCCGCCGCCAGCCGCAGACACGCGGCGTTGTGAATGCCCAAGCGCGCTTCCGCATAGTCGCGGGCCGACCAGGTGCTGATCAGGAACTGCCAGTCGCTCGATTCGAGCAGCAGCACCTCGCGCGCCAACTGGCGCAACAGACGCTGCATCAACTCGTCGGGCGAGTCGGCGAACTTCGTGGCCAACTCGGTAAGCTTGTCCTCGGCCTCGTACACGTGTTTCCACGTCCAGCTCGTCCATTCGTTGAACCAGATGTAGTGGTAGCCGCCTTCGCCCCAACTGCCTTCGGGAATCGAGATGATCTCGGTCGGCGGCCGCTCGCGGATAATCTCGCCGCCGGTCGAAGGCTTGATCGACGGGTCGGCCTGCACCCATTTGCAAACGTGATAGATGAACTCCGGACCTTCGAACCACCAATGGCCGAAGAGTTCGGTATCGAACGGCGCGACCAGGACGCCTTGCTCGCCGGTGCGCGCGTGGTAGTCCGCCAGCGCGGCGCGGATCGATTCCTTGAAGTGGCCCGCGTTTTCGTCGAGTCGCGCGGTGACCTTCGAGGGGTCGTATTCCTTTTTGTCGCCCAAGTCGACTTTTGCGCCGGTGACGCGCCAGTAACGGTTGCCGCCGGGAAAATGCTTTTTATGAAAGTCGAGATAGGCGCCGTCGCCGGGGTAGCCGTGCTCGCCCGACCACACCTGCAGCGCGGTATCGGCATCGCGCACCAGAATCGCCGCCACCTTCGGACCGCCGCGGCTGGAGACCAGATAGGACTTCCGCGGCGTCTTCGGCGCGCCTTCGATTTTGGTGTACGACTTCTCGAACTGACCCCACAGACGCTTCAGCGCATCAAAGCGGTCGATGTAGGCGCCGATCGCCTTGCCGCCTTGCAGCAGATGAGAGTCGACGATGAAGTAGCTGATGCCGTTTTCCCACAGCACTTCTTCGAGGCCGACGCGGTTGACCGTCCGTTTGCCCGGGTAGTCGATCGGGTGAGTCCAGGGATAGGCGGGGCGG
>PMZC01000255.1 GCA_003170555.1 Deltaproteobacteria bacterium | reverse complement strand
GCGAGCCGCTGCTGCGCGACGACCTGGGCGCGATCATCGCGGCGGCCAAACGCCTCGGGCTGTTCGTCACCGTCGACACCAACGGCCACCGGCTGCCGGAAAGCGACGAGCGCCTCGCGGGCGTCGATCACCTGAACATCTCGCTCGACGGCGATCGCGCGGCCCACGACGCGGTGCGCGGCCCCGGTTCGTTTGATAAGACGATGCGCGGCCTCGAACACGCGGGCGGGCGCTACCGCTTTTGGACGCTGACCGTGCTGACGCGCGCCAACCTCGATCAAGTCGATTGGCTGCTGCGCCTCGCGCGCGAACGCAAGTTCTTCGCCGCGTTCCAGGTGCTGCACCACAACGACCTCCTCGGCTGCAACGAGCCGTGGCGGCCGGACCCGCGCGAACTGCGCGAGACCGTGCGTCTGCTGCTGGCGCGCAAACGAGAAGGCTGGCCCATTGCCTCGTCGCGTCGCTACCTCGAACATCTGCTGGATTGGCCGGACTTCCGCGCGATTCGTTCGTCCGAGCCGCGACGCCGCTTCGCCTGTGCGGCGGGCGCGCTGTACTGCAACGTCGACGTCAACGGCGATGTCTATCCATGCTCGCTGCTGATCGGCGAGCGGCCGGCGCCGAGTGCGGTCGCGCTCGGTTTTCGCGCGGCCTTCGCGCGGCTGGCCGCGCCGGATTGCCGGCAGTGCCTGGCGGCGTGCTTCACCGAATACAACCAGTTGTTCACGCTGGATTGGGACACCGGCTGGAACTGGGTCAGCGTCTTGCGGAGATAGCGCAGTCCATGGAACGACCGGTCGTGATCGTCGGCGGCGGAGTCAGCGGGCTTACCCTCGNNACGGCGTGCCCACGGTGATCGTCGAAAAGGAAGACCGGCTAGGCGGCCTCGCGCGCACATTTCGCTACGACGGGTTCGCGTTCGACATCGGCCCGCACCGCTTTCATAGCGACGCGCCGGCGGTAAGCGAGTTCATCCGCGACGCGCTGGGCGATGCGGCGCGCACCATCGCGCGGCGCAGCAGCGTCAGTTTCGGCGCGCAGCTTTTCCCGTGGCCGCTGCACCCGACCACGGCGTTCTTTCGCTTTCCGCTGCGCACCATGCTCGCGATCCTGCGCGATCTGCTGACGCTCTACCGCCGTTCGCCGAGCGAAACGTTCCGCGATTACATCGTCAACATGTACGGTGAAACGCTGTACCGCGTGTTCTTCGAAGGCTACAGCTCGAAGTTCCTCGGCATCCCGCCGGAACTGACGCACGTGGACTGGGCCAAGACGGGCATCGACCGGTCGATCATCGACTCGCGGTTGCGGATGCGCAACCTGCGCGAGCTGCTCGCCGGCATGATCTTGCCGAGCCGGCGCCCGACGCTGCAATTCATCTACCCGACCGGCGGCTGCGACCGTTTCATCGACCGCCTGCACGAGCGCTATCGGGCCGCCGGCGGCGAGACGCTGGTCGGTCAGGCGGCGGATCGGTTGGAAACCGACGGGCGGCGCATTCGCGCGGTTCACGCGGGGCCGCGTTCGTGGGAGCCGGCGTTAGTGGTGTGGACCGGGCCGCTGCCGCTACTCGCCGAGTTGGTCGGCGCGCCGCGCCCTGAGCTGCACTACCTGTCGCTGGTTTGTTACAACCTGATGCTGACCGCCGGACGGCCGTTCCCCTTTCAATGGTGCTACCACGGCTCGCCCGACATTCTGTTTTCCCGCGCCAGCGCGCCGCAAGGTTTCGACCCGGCGATGGCGCCGGCCGGCCGCCGCTCGCTGTGCCTCGAGGTCACGACCGACGAAGAGAAGAATGTCTATCGTCATCCCGAGGCGTATGTCGAGCGGTTGCTCGCCGACGCCAAACGCGAACGGCTGCTGCTGACCGACGGTGAAGTCCTCGACGTGAAGATCGAACGCATTCCGTGGGCCTACCCGATCTACTCGCTCGACTATCGCCGGCATCTGTCCGCCGTGGAGCAGGCGCTGTCGCCGTTGCAAAATCTCGTTCGTGCGGGACGGCTCGGCCTGTTCTGGTACAACAATATGGACCACTGTATCGCGGCGTCGCTGAGCCTGGCCGAGCGCATCAAAAACCTGCTGCGGCAAAGCGCGAGCTGAGGACGAGCGGTGAGAAGAATTCCGCGATTCATCGCCCCGATGACCTGGGCCGACGTGTGGGCCGCGTGGCGCGACGCGCGCCCGGACCCGGAGCAGGAATTCGCGCGGCGGTTCGGCGAGTTCATCGGCGCGCCGCGCGTACTGCCCGCGCCCTCGGGCCGCTTCGCGCTCGAAGCGCTGTTGCGCGGCTTCGCGTTTCCGCCGGGCAGCGAGGTCATCGCGCCCGCGCTCACGTTCCACAGCGTCCCGGCGGTGATCCAATCGCTGGGTCTGCGACCGGTGTTCGTCGACATTGACCTCGCGACTTTCTGTCTCGCCGTCGATCAACTCGCCGCCGCGATCACGCCGCGCACCGTCGCGATCATCCCGACGCACTTGTACGGCCGCGCGTGCGCGATGACGCCGATCATGCAATTGGCGCGGCAGCGCGGCCTGGCGGTGATCGAAGATTGCGCGCAAAGCTGCGGTGGATTTTACGAAGGGCGCCGCCTGGGCGGCCTGGGCGATGCGGCGTTCTTCTCGTTCGGCCCGACGAAAAATCTTTCGGCGCTCGGCGCGGGATTGCTGGCGACGAAATCGCCGGAAGTGGCCGAGCGGGCCGATCGCTGGTTGCGCGACCTGCCCTCGCTATCAACTTCCGCGGTGAGTAAACGAACTTTTGTGGCGCTGGCGATGCGCGCCGCGACGAATCGGTGGTTGTGGTCAGCGTTGATGAGCCCGCTGTTGCGGCTGACCGCCAATCGTCCGACCGATCTGATTGAGACGTTCACCGCGGAACGCCCGACCGGCGACTCCGGCGCGGCCGGGCGGCGCCTGCCTCGCCCGTGGCAATGGCGAATCGGCCTGCGTCAACTCGCGCGGCTCGACGAATCCAATGAGCGTCGCATGGGCCACGGCGATCGTCTGCTCGAACTGCTGCGCGATACGCCGGGCGTCGATCTGCCCGCCGCCGCGCCAAAGGGCGAGAACATCTATCTGAGTTTCCCGCTTCGCGTGCGCGACCGCGCGACGTTTCGCCGCCGTTTGCTGGCGGAGGGAGTCGATTCAGCCGCGGGCTACATGAGCGTCTGCCCGCACCTGCCCGGCTTCGAGGCGTCGCGCATCGAAGCGCCGGCGGCTGCGCGCGCGGTGCGCGAAATGGTCCACTTGCCTGTTTACCCCGAATTATCGGAGGCTGATCTGGTCGCCGTCGCGCAGGCCGTGCAGCGGGCGGCGGGAGCGGGCGAATCATGACGGACGGCGCAATGACCTCACCGGCGAAAACCGAAAACGGCCCGGCCAAACGCCAAGGTCGCGGGAACGTCGCGCGCTTTCTGCCGCTGGTGATCAGCATCGCGCTGCTGGTCTGGCTGCTGTGGGGTTTCCAAAGTTACGCCCTGCTTTGGCGCGCCGACAAGCTCGTGCTCGCGGCGGCGCTGGCGTTGTCCCTGGGCGTGATCTGGTTCTGGGGCGCGTACAAGTGGCGGGCGGTGCTGCGGCTGTCCGGCATCGAATGGCGTTACCGCGAGGTGCTTTGGGTGTGGATCGGCCTGGGTCCGGCCACGCTGTTCATGCCGTTTCAGACCGGCATCATCGCGCAGGCGATTCTGCTGCGAAACGCCCGCCGCATCCCGGCCGCGGCGGCGTTCGAGAACATCGGCTACGACCGCTTCCTCAATCTCGCGGCGACGTGTGGCTTGATCGTGCTGGGCGCCGGCCTGGGCTATGCGGTGGCGCTGCCGCAATTCACGCGCGCGATCGTCGCCGGCGCGGCGCTGTTGCTGCTGCTCTTTCTGCTCGACCCGCTGATCTTCCGCGGCCTCGGCCTGATCAAGTTCGTCCGCCGCTTTTCGCGTTTGGCGGTCAGCCGCGAATTGGCGAAGCAGAAGATCCGCCTGCTCTTCCTCGCGCTGATTTATCAGAGTTGCGAGATCGCCGTCATGTACCTGGCGTGCCTGAGCCTCGGCGTCGCCGTGCCGGTCCGCGCGTTGCTGAACGTGTACCCGATCATCATGCTGCTGTCGTACGTGCCGGTTTCTTTTCACGGCTTCGGCACGCGCGAGGCGCTGGTGGTGTTGCTGCTGAGCGACGTGCTGCGTTTCGACCAGGCGATCTCCGCTTCGCTGATTGTCGATGCGATCTCGTACGTGGCGCCCGCGCTGTTCGGTCTGTTCGCGCTGCCGCGTACGCTGCGGCTGCTGGTCGCGCGGCCGAAACCGGCGCAGAACGCGCCGACGATCGGCGGGTAAAACAAATCCCAATTACATCGAACCACAATTATCGGATCAAGCGAACTTGCGAGCCCCGCAGGGGCGTTATCCATCAGCCCAGGGCGTCAGCCCTGGGAAGAAACGAACCAGAAAAATCGAGCCCTGAAGGGGCGGCATTGGCTGGCCCAAGTCGCTCGATGACGCCCTTTCAGGGCTCTGAATAAAAAGCGCCTCCGTCCCCAGGGCTTCCGCCCTGGGCTGGTGAATGACGCCCTTTCAGGGCTTGCGGCGGCAGACACTGCCGTCATGATACAATGGATATTCGTCGTAGCCGGTTATACGCAATCGTGAAATTCCTTACTCGTTGCGGCCGCCACCGGTTTCTAACCGTCGCGTCAACACCCGCACACACATTCGTTCGTACGGGTCGAACGGCGCGACGAGCCAGTCAACGACGAGCGCGCGCAGGCAATCCTGGTCGGCGCGCGACCAATGCAGCGACCGCAGTCCGACATCGAGCAGCACGCTGTGGTCGGCGTTGACCGGCACGAGCGTCGCGCCCGTCAGCCCGCTCGCGATGGCCTGCACGGCGTCGGTCCACGGCGTGGCGTCGTCGAGGCGCGGCGCGATCAGCAATCCGGCGACCGCGGAAACCACCGGCGCGTGATCGACGCGCGGCGCGGCGTCCCAATGCGCGTGCAATTCCTCGCAGTCGATCCGGCTCATCCATTTTTGCTGCTCGAACGGAACGTACGGCGGCGAGAGGCGCCACAGCACGACGCCGTCGAGATTCGCGTCGTACCACGTCGGGTGATCGATGCACAGCACGTTGTCGCTGTACGGGTCGAAGGCGAACGAATCACCGTCGGTCGGAAACGACGTGGGCCGCGGCAGGTTCAGCCGCGCCTGCAGGTGCCACGCGATCAGCGCCTCGAGGTCGCCCGCCTGGAAAGCGGCGAGGACCGCGGGCCAGCGCGCGAGCACGTCCGGCGTGTCGCCGAGGTGGAACAGATCGTCGGTCAGCGCGTAGGCGTCGAGACCGAACGGCAGCGGCGCGGCGTCGAGCTGCGTCAACACTTCGTTGGTCAGCGACCAGACTTCATCGCCGCTGATCGGGCACTGCGGATCGGCGTCGCAATCGTCGGCCACCGTGCGCAACACGCGGTCGAGATCGTGCTGGCACGTGGATTCCGGCGGCAGCGTCGAGTCGAGCAGATAGCCTGTGACGCGTTCGCCGTAGCGGCGCAGGTACTCGAGCATGTAGCGCGAACCGTAGCTGTTGCCGAACAGGCGCAGTCGGTCGAGCCCCAGCGCGCGACGCACGAGGTCGAGATCATCGACGCTGTCTACGGTCGACATGTGCGCCGGGCTGAACTCGGCGGGCAGCGCGGCAAGGCAGGCGCGAACGAGCGCGCGGTATTCGTCTTCGTTTTGATACGGCTGGCCGAGCAGATCGGCGGGGCAGACCAGCGGCGTCGACGAGGTGGACGAGCCGCGCGCCTCGACGAACAGCAGATCGAAGCGCGAGCGCAAATCTTGCGCCAGCACGCCGCGCGGCTGCAGCGTGAGCAAAACCAGATTGCGCAGGTTCGGGTCGGGGCCGCCGAGCTCGATCGCCAGCGCGCCGGCCGATGTTGCGCCGCTGCACGGCGCGAGCGCGAAGCGCACCTCGATGGTCGGGCCGTCGCGCCGCGCACGATCCCACGGCGCCGCGATCACGCCGCAACGCACGTCGTCGGGCACGAGCGCCGCGGTCAGGGCGTCGAAAAAGTCGGCGCAGTCGAGCCACGTGATCGTCGGGGGTGGTGCGGTGTCGTCGTCGGGCGATTGATCGTCGTCGACCGGAGCAGAATCGTCATCGGCCGGAGTCGTGTCGTCGTCGTTGTCGGCGCCGTCATCGTCAGCCGAGGCGCAGGCTGACGCCAAACAAACTAAAAAGGCCAGCAGCAAAATTCGACGACCGATCATTTCGCGCCCCGCTCGTTCCCGTTCAGCGCACGAGCCCGACCTCGCCGCCCAGGTGCGCCGCGAGCAGTTCGGCCAGCAAGCGCGCGTCGGCCGCGCCGGTCGTTTCGCGGATCGAGTGCATCGACAGCATCGGCGCGCCGACATCCACCGTCGCCACGCCCAGCCGCGTCGCGCTGAGCGGGCCGATGGTCGTGCCGCACGGCAGGTCGGAGCGCTGCACGAAATGCTGCACCGGCAGGCCCGCCAACTCCGCGCACTCCTGCAGATAAGCCTGGGTGGCCACGGTGGTCGCGTAGCGCTCGCCGGCGTTGACCTTGATCACCGGGCCGCTGTTCAACCG
Source organism: Deltaproteobacteria bacterium (assembly GCA_003170555.1). GTDB lineage: Bacteria > Lernaellota > Lernaellaia > Lernaellales > Lernaellaceae > FEN-1099. The sequence goes on along the minus strand of PMZC01000255.1, from coordinate 10,748 downwards.
CGGCTTGTGGCGCGGATCGTGCTGATCGGCGTAGTTCGGATGCACCGCGTGCGCGCCGTCGGCGGATGCCAGCAGCGACTGCGCCAGCGCGCGCGTCAGTTCTTCGCGCGGATTCTTGCCCGCCTGACACAGCCGTTCGAGCACGACATCGAGGAAGGTCGAACTCGCGCCGCGGGCGGTGTCCGACCCCACCTCCTCGCTGTCGAAGAGCGCGATCACCGCCGTCGTTTCGCGCGGCCGCGGGAGCGCGGTCAGCGCTTCGAGCGCGGCGAAGCACGAGACGAGGTTGTCGATGCCCCGCGCGAACACGAATTCGTTTTCGAGGCCGCCCAGCGCCGGCGGCTGCACGTCGACGAGATCGAGCCGGTACTCGACCAGGTCGTCCGCCTCGACGCCGGCGGCTTCGGCCAGCGCCTGCCGCAACACGCCGACTTCGAGCCGCTCCTGATCGCCCAGCCCGCAGATCGGCGGCAGGTGCTTCTGCTTGTCGAGCTTGAGGCCGTCGTCGTTGACCTGCCGGTTGAGATGAATCGCGAGGCTGGGGATGCGGCAGATCGGCGTCGCGAGGCGCACCAGCGTCTCCGCGAGCCCGCCGCCTTTTTCGCGCACGATGAGGCGGCCGGCGAGCGTCAGATCGCGGTCGAGCCACGTCGCGAGAATCGGCCCGCCGTAAACCTCGACGCCGAGTTGCAAATAGCCTTCATGCGCGTAACGGTCGCGCGGCTTGAGACGCAGGCCGGGCACATCGGTGTGCGCGCCGACCAGCCGGAAGCCGTTTTTCGCCGGCGCCTTCTTGCCGACGACGCCCGCGACCAGCGACGAGCCGCCGCGCACCACGAAGAACGCGTCGCCCGCCTTGAGCTTCCACGCGTCGCGCTCATCGAGTTGTTTGAATCCGGCCTCGGTCAATCGTCGCGCGGATTCAGCGACGGCGTGCGCGGCCGTCGGCGACGCCGCCAGAAACGCCAGCAGATCGTCGATGGAGGTCATAGGATCGGCCCTCGTGTTTGAACAGCCTATTGTACAACAAATGGAAGGCGGGCGTTAAAGCAGTGGGGAGAATTATAGATTTTGCAACATAATCGCCAACCCGGCCAAACCCGCGACCGTGATCGCCAGCACGTATAACCAAAGCTCGACGGTGGTGAGCTCGCCCGCGGCGGTCGGCTTGGTCATTGCGTGATGTAGCCCTCGTTCTTGACGCGCGTCGCTTCCAGATCGCCGCGCAGTTTGCGGATCATGTCCTGCGCGCGCTCGCGGTCAAAGCTCGCGTCGCCGAGTACGGCGGTCAGTTCGGCCAACCCCGTTTCGGCCCGCTGCAGCGTGTCGACGTTTTCGCGCACGCGTTCGCGCAAGGACGATTGCATGCTGTTGAGGATCAGCGCCAGGTTGCGGAACTCGTCTTTGTCGCGCAGCTTGAGATCGCGCGTGTAGTTGCCTTCGCGGATCCAGTTCAGGTGGCGGCCGACGGCGTAGACCGGCCCGACCACGCGGTGCGAGAAGCGGATGCCGTACCACACCGTGAACGCGCAGAACACGAGAATGACCATCACCATCGCGATGATCGCCTTGTTCAGCTCCGCCTGCGCCTCGGGTACGCCGGGTGCGCGGCCGCCGACCATCAGAATCAAGATGCCGGCCACGCCCAGCGCGATGATGAAGACCACCAACAGCGCGACGTACTTGCCCTGGAAGTCCTTGTCGATGAAGTAGCGTCGGCGCCGTTCCTGCTCCTGCGGACTCATCTTCTTCCTCCCGGTGTTGAGGGGGCGGCTGTATTGTGTAGGGCGAGCGCCCGCGTTGTCAACGCGAACTCAGACGGAAGCCTTGAAGCGGTCGATCTGCGCGCGCAGCTCGGCGTCGGTCGACAGCGCTTCCTGCAGCGCGTTCACGCAGCCGTGGTCGAACGTGCGATCCGCTTCGCGGCGCAGGTACTCCAGCACTTCCGTTTCGCCGTGGGCGTCGCGGTACGCGCGGCGGACGATCATGGCCACGAAGGAGTCGGCCAGGCCGAGAATGCGCGCTTCGAGCGTGATGTCGTCGCCGCGGAGGCGCTCGGGATAGCCGCTGCCGTCGAGGCGTTCGTGGTGCTGGTAAACCAGCGTCGACACGTCCCACGGGTAAATGATCGGCTCGACGATTTGCGCGCCGATGGACACGTGCGTCTCGAGGACCTTGCGTTCTTCGGCGGTCAGGTCTTCTTTCTTGGTCAGGATATCGCCGCTGATCCCGATTTTGCCGATGTCGAGCAACAGGCCGGCGATGCGCACGCGCTCGCATTCGTCTTCGGTCAAATCCAACCGCTGGGCCACGGCCACCGCCACCCGCGCGACCATCTCCGAATGGCCGACGGTGTACGGATCCTTGGCTTCGATCGCCTGCACCAACGCCTGGATGGTGGAAAAGTAGGCCAGCCGCAGGCGAACTTCGCCGGTGGCGGCCGCCTGGTCGCTCTTGTCCACCTCGCGGCGCAGCGCCCGCATTTCTTTGCGCAATTGCGCGTTTTCGGCTTCGAGGGAGACCAGCTTCGCGTGAAGATCCTCGCTCATATGCTGCTCCTTATTCCTCGGTTAACAGCGCCTTCCGCTTGATCAATCGGGTGATGGCTTCGTTGTCCTTCTCCGCCAGATTAATGAACTCGATGCCCATGCCCGGATTCAGGTTGACCTTCCCCGGCTTGTACTCGTTGATCCACGCGACCTTGCCGGTGACGCGGATCGCGCGATTCGCCGGCGCGGGCAGCGTGAAGCGCAGGTGGATCTCCGTGCCGATCGGCAGCGGATTGCGCGTGGACAGGAAAATGCCGCCGCGGCTGACGTTGGAGGTGTACTCGAAGAGAAAGGTGTCTTCGGAGAACAACTCGTAGTCGACGCGCGCCTTGAGCGAGATTCGCTGATGGCGGCGTTTTTCCGCCTGGGCATCCTTGGTCGATTTCGGTTTGTGGTCGGGCATAGGTTTCTCCGTTGTCGAAGCGGTTGAATCAGCGCAGCCGAAAGCCGGTATTGGCTCGCGGCGCGCCATCCATCGTCCACTCGACCTTCCAGTCGCCGGGCGCAGACCAGGCGCCCGAACGCACGAGGGCGAATTCCACGCCGAAGAACTCCATCTCCAGCGTTTCGTCGATCACCCGGTGACCCCGCGGGTCGGTCAGCACCAGACGCACCTGGCGCCGGCCCACCGCGTTGGCGAGCACCAGGGTCAAATACACCCGTTGGTTCGCCGGGAACTCCGCCGCGGCGCCGGTCACCTGATTGGCGTCCGCGTTCCAACCCGCGCCGATCTCCGCCCGCTCCACGAAGCCGGGCGACGCCGGCGCTTCGCTGAGCGTGAGCTGCAGCGCCTGCTCGAGCTCCACCGCCTCGTTGCCGTTGCCTTCCAGCACCCACAGCGAATAGAGGCATTCGGTCGCGCGCTGCTCGTCGTCCAGATCGAGGGCCAGCAGGCCCAACTGACGCCACACGCCCGTGTTCTCCGGTACGAGCAGCAGTTCCTGCTCCAGTTCCTGCGCGGCCAGCGCCGGCTTGCCCTGTCGCAGATATTCCTCCGCGTTGTGCCGGTGCGAACCCGGCGTGCCCCGCGCGACGCCGTACGCCACGACCAGCGCTTCGTGCGGCGCCTGCGTCTGCTCGCTGAGCAGCGCGCGGCCCCGCGCGGCCCAACGGCGGGCGGGTTCGACTTCGCCCAGTGCAATCGCCACGCGGCCGAGCAGGAACGGCGGCTCCGGATTTTTCGGATCGTGCGTCGCCGCGCCGAACAGCAGGCCCAGCACTTCATCCGGGTCGTAGTCTTCGTGCTCGAGCAGCGCCTTGGCCCGCTGCAAATCGACGTCGGCAAGCAGCTTGCGGTAGGACGGATCCTCCGGCGCCTGCGAAAACGCCTGCCGGGCATATTGTTCCGCCGCGGCCAGGTCGTTGTCGGTCAACGCCATCTTGGCCGCCGCACGCAACACCCCGGGTTGATACGGCGCCAGACGCAACGCCGTCTGCAGTTGGTCGCGGGCGAGGTCCGGCCGTTCGCGGTACAGCAGGTACTCGACCAAAATCACGCGCAGTTCCCAGCGCTCGGGGTAATCCTGCACCGCCTGCGTCGCGACCTTGTACGCGTCCTGATATTTCTTTCCGTGCATCAGCGACAGACACTCGAAGATGAGCGCGTCCGCCCGCTGCGGGAAATGGATCACGCCGACGTCGGCCGCTTGCGCGAACAGATCGGCGGCTTCGGCCCACGCGCCGGCCTGGTAGCTGCGCTGCCCCGCTTCATACAAACGCTGCGCCGCGACATTGACCGGCCCGGCGTCGGTGCGCGCCGCCTCGCGAGCCTGGTCGTACTGGTGCGCCACCTGCGGCGACGGCTGGGCGGTCGTGCAGGCGGCGGAAAGCAAACCAACGAGGATCACAAGGGAAATGCCGCAAAAAACGTATTGGCGAAACACACCACACCTCATCGTCACCGGCCGATTCGCGAACGTCAACGCAATCCGGTCGGAAAACATCTCATAATATTTCGAGACGACGCTAACATTACGCGCGCCGCTCTGTCAACTATTTTTCGGTTTTTGGCGTCGGGTTGAAGAGTTGATTTTCGTAGCGCGGTTTTTTAGCCGGGGATCGGGTGGCGCCGGCACACGGAGCGAAGCGAAGTTTGCCGGTGCTAGCCAATTAATACACAAAGGGCGGACACGAGGCCCGCCCCTACCGTCTGTTTGTTCGATTATTTGCTGAGCGCGAGGTCGACGTAAATCGTGTTGCCGTCGCGGAAAACCAGCAGGACGGCGTTTTTGCCGGCTGACTTGAGCGCCTGGCCGAAATCGCGGCCGTCGGTCGCCGGCCGGCCGTTGACTTCCATGATGACATCGCCGCGCTGCAAACCGGCGTCGGCGGCCGGGCTATCCGGCGTCACCTGGGTCACCACCACGCCCCGCACGTTCGGCGGCAACTGCAGCCGCTGCATGAGCATCGGCGTCAGATCGGTCACGTTCAGGCCGACGCGCTCGTCGGAGCTCGCCGGCGGTCCGCTTTGCGGCGAACGCTGGTGGACATTGGCGTCTTCCGGCCGGCGCGCGATCTTGATCTTCAACTCGACCTTTTTCTTGTCGCGCAGCACGGTCAAGGCCGCCTCGCTGCCGATTTCGGTCTGTGCGATCTCGTTGCGCAGATGAGTGGCGTCGGTGACGGTCTTGCCGTTGAGCTCGAGGATGATATCCCCGCGCTGCAAGCCGGCTTCGGCGGCCGGGCTGTTCTGCGCCACGTCGCTCACCAGCGCGCCGGTCGGCTGCTCGAGGCCGAAGTGCCCGGCGAGACCGGGGGTCACATCCTGCACGAAAATCCCCACGTAGCCGCGGCGGACTTCGCCGTAGCGCACCAGGTCGTTCATCACCGAACGCGCCAGGTTGATCGGAATGGCGAAGCCGATGCCTTCCGAACCGCCCGAGCGCGAAAAGATGGCCGTGTTGATGCCCACGAGTTGGCCGCGGGTGTTGATCAACGCGCCGCCGGAGTTGCCCATGTTGATCGCCGCGTCGGTCTGGATGAAATCTTCGTAATCGAGAATGTCCATATTCGTGCGGCCCTTCGCACTGACGATGCCCATCGTCACCGTGTTGCCCAGGCCGAACGGATTGCCGATAGCCAGCACGACCTCGCCCAGGCGAAGCTGCTCCGAATCGCCCAGCGGCAGCGGCTCGAGGTTATTTTCGTTGACCTTGATCACCGCCAGATCGGTCTTGTCGTCGGCGCCGACGATCTTCGCTTCGACCTCGCGGCCGTCGTTGAACTGCACCAGCACCTTGGTCGCGTCGGCCACCATGTGGTTGTTGGTCAGAATGTAGCCGTCCTTGGCGACAATCACGCCGGAACCCAACGCGCGTTCATGCCGCTCGCGCGGGCCGCCGAAGCTGGGGTTGCCGAAGAAACGACGGAAGATCGGGTCGTTGAACAGCGGATTTTCCTGGCCTTGGCCGCGGATCACCTTGGTCGACGAAATGTTCACCACGCTTTTCACCGCGCGTTCGGCGATATCGGAATAGCCGGTGGCGCCGGGAATCTGCGGCCCGGCCACGCCTTCGACAACCTGCGGGGTCGGGCGAAGCTCCTTGTGCTCCTTCTTGCCGTGCGAGCACGCTGCGACCGCCGCCGCCAAGATCAAAATCACCGCCAAAAACGCGTACTTCAGATTGACTTTCATAGTTTCTTTCCCGTTCTCTTCTGGTCGCTCAACAAAGTAAGTTCGCTTTTCACCCACGTCTAGTTGGGTTGGACACTTTACACGCGCGGTTTGTTCAGCGCAATGCATCGGCGGTGGTGAGCCCGTCTTCGCCGAAAATGGAAGGACCAAATCGCCAATTTTTTCGCGCGGCTAACGAACGCAGCGCGCGTAGTCGCTGTCGGCGAAGGGGCCATAGTCGATACTTCCTACGCCGAAATTGACGGTCCACCATGAGTCGCCCATGCCCTGGACCGGCGAAACCGACCGATACGAGTAATCGGCGGCCCCTGAAATTTCCGGCGGCCAGTACGCGCCGCCCGGTCCCGGGCCGCCTAAATCGGCGCAGCCATGACATGCAGCGTTATCGCAGCTCTGAGTCGCACATTCGTTCGTCACGCCGCAGTCGCCGCCGGTGACCGTGCCTTCGCAACCTCGAATCAGGCTGCGGAGCTCGTTGATATCCGGCACCCGCCAGCCACCGTAGCCGCCCCAACTCAGGGCCGTGCAATAATCTACGGCGCCCTGTGGATCAAACCGGTCCGTCCCTACCGTCGCCCCGTTCTGCCACATCAGGCCCGTGGATGTATCGATCCACACGTCGTCGTCGGGCGCGGTGTCGTCGTCAACCGGCGGGGTGGTGTCATCATCAGCCGGCGTTGTGTCATCGTCCGCCGGGGTCGTGTCATCATCCGCCGCGTCGTCATCCGACGCGGCGTCATCATCCGCCGCGTCGTCATCCAACGTGGTGTCGTCGTCCCCCGTGTCGTCGTCGGTCGAATTGTCATCGTCGCCGATATAAAAATAGTAGTTGTTCGTATGGCCCTTGCCGCCGCACGCCACCGCGACGATCGCCAGACCCAGAAGCAGCGTCACCGCCAATAACCAAAAAGTCCTGCGTTTCATCTCTCCCTCCATTTTCTGCAAGTCCGTCGTTCGACGAATATGCCCATCCGCCCGCAAAGTCAAGGTCGTTCGTGAGAACTTTGCTGATGTCGAATCTGCCTTGAGGTCGTGAGTTTAGGCTAACGAACGCAACGTACGTATTCGCTGTCGTCGCCGAGGCCGAAGTTGACACTACCTAAGTCGAAATTCATGACCCACCAGGAGTCGTTCGTGCCCCAGATCGGCGATAACGACCGGTATGGGTAATCGACGGGCCCCGATAGTTCCGGCGGCCAATATGCGCCGCCTGGCCCTGGGCCGCCTAAGTAAGAGCAGCCATAACAGGCAGCGTTATCACAACTCTGGCTCTCGCATTCGTCGGTCACGCCGCAGTCGCCGCCGGTCTCCGTGCCGTCACACCCCCGAACCAAGCTGCGAAGCTCATCGATATCAGGCACTCGCCAACCACCGTATCCGCCCCAAATCAGGAACGTACAATAATACTCGGCGCTTTGCATGTTGAACCAGGCGGTCCCGACCGTTGCTCCGTTCTGCCACATCAGGCCGGAGGATGAATCGGTCCATACGTCGTCGTCGGATGTGGTATCGTCGTCAACCGGCGTCGTATCATCGTCCGCGGGCGTCGTGTCGTCGTCATCCGGCGTCGTGTCGTCGTCCGNNGTCGTCATCGGTCGCGTCGTCATCGCCGATTTTGAAATAGTAGTTGTTGGTGTCGCCCTTGCCGGCGCACGCCGCCGTGATCGCGATCGCCGAACCAAGGAGAATCACCACTGCCAATAGCCAGAAAGCCTTCCCTCTCATCTCCCCCCTCCTCTCGCTCCATCTTTCGCTAGTCTGTCATTCGACGAATATGCCTATCGCCGCGCAAAGTCAAGGTCGTTTTTGAGAACTTTGCTGATGGCGAATCCATTTCAACACCGCCAAGGAGCACTGGCAAACTGCGCTTCGCTTCGTGTGCCAGCGCCACCCCGCTTCGTGTGCCAGCGCCACNNCGCCGTAGCTGTTGAAGACGCCGCCGCTGTCGAAATCGGCGAGCCACGCGTCGCGGCCGTAATCCGCGACCGGCGAGGCCGACCAATAGACCCCGCTTTTCCCCGCGAGCGCGGCCGGCCAATACGCGCCGCCGGCCCCGGGGCCTCTTTTCAGTTCGCAGCCGTTGCAGGCGTCGTTCCGACAGTTGCTGTTCAGGCAGGTGTTCGTGACGCCGCACGATCCATCCGCCTGCGTTTTGGGACAGCCGCGGATCAAGCCGCGAAACTCCGAGATCGTCGGCAGGCGCCAGTCTTTGTGACCGTCCAACGACAGCTTTTTGCAGTACCTAATCGCGTTGGTCCAATTCAACGCCGCACCCGCCGGTTTGATCTGCCACGTCAGGCCGCTCGCGGGATCCCGCCATACGCCCGGCGGTGAGTCGCCGCCGTAGGTCAACGCCGCGCCGACCAGCGTCGCGAGAACCAGCAGCCAAAAAGTCTGTTCCTTCATCCCTCTCTCCGTCCTTTGCCAGATCGCCATTCGACGGTTATTCCCGCCCCTCCGAAAAGTCAAGATCGTCATTGGACGCCTTATTTAGCCGGGCGGGTGAAATCCAAGCCGGAAGCGAGGCGACAAAGCGCGTTACCATGCGACTACGACGGCACGCCAATTTTATCGGCAGGACTGGTGAAGAACGATAGGAAATAACCCCTTGATCGCGGACGAAAAACGTCCGAAAGATTCTAATGAAGTCTAAAAAGCGGGCGCCGTCCGTATAGGGGCCGGTGTCCGTCTTTCGAAAACGAGGTCGATAAAAAAATGACTTCTGCTCAGATGGAAAAGATTCTCGCCGCCGCTCGGAAGCTGGCGAAAGGCAATTACACCACCGAAGTGGACGTTTCCGGAGCGAGCGAGGACATTGGCGCCCTCGGTGAGGCATTGAATCAAGTCGCCCGCCGCCTCGCCGAGCAGATGAACAAGACCGCAGAACTGCAGCGGAAGTTTGACGACATTGCGGAAAAAAACAGTCGTTTAATCGATAGGTTCCCGGGCGTCGTTTACATCATCCACGTCAGCCGAGACGGCTCTTATTCATTTCCGTTCGTCAGCAAAAACGCTGATGCCTTGCTGGGCGTACACGCCGAGGACATCATGAGAGATCCCATGCTGTTAATCGGCGCTCGGCACCCGGATGACGTAGCCGCCATGGAGGAGGCGATACGTCAGGCCCGCCAGACCGTTCAACCGTTTCATTTCGAAATTCGTCATCTGGTGCGGGGGGAATATCGTTGGTTTGAATGTTTTTCGCGACCTGAACAGTTGTCCGACGGAAAGGTTCGTTTGGACGGTTTCGGATTCATGCTGGATATCACCCAGCGCAAGGAGACCGAGCGAGCGCTGCGGGAGAGCGAGAAAACCTACCGCTTGCTGGCGGAGAACGCGACCGACATCATCTGGACCACGGATATGAATCTCAAGTTCACGTATTTCAGCCCATCCTATACCACCTATTTCGGTTTCACGACGGAGGAGGGGTTGAATCAGACCATGGAGGAGATGACCACGCCCGATTCCTTCCAGCGAGCCATGAAAGTATTTCAGGATGAACTGCTGAAAGAAGAAACGGGTTCGGTCGATAGCCAAAGAACGCGAACCTTGGAACTCGAAATACGGCACAAGAACGGCGGTACAATTTGGGTCGAGGCCACCGTCAAGTTTCTGCGTGATTCGCAAAACCGCGCCATCGGTCTGCAGGGCACGACGCGGGTCATTACCGAACGCAAGATGGTGGAAGAGGCGCTGCGCGAAAGCGAGCACCGGCTGAAGGAAATCGCGGACAATATGATCGATATGGTCTCCCTGGCGGACTTAGACGGCAGTTTCAAATACGTCAATTCCGCTCACAAAACCTGTTTGGGATACGAACCGGAGTTTTTGGTGGGGCGGACGATCTTCGAGGTGGCGCATCCGGAAGACGTGAAAAGAATTCTTGCAGAAATCGCGACGGGAAAAGAAACCCTCGGGGTGCGAAAGCTCGAATGTCGTTTGCGGCGCGCGGATGGAAGCTACACGTGGTTGGAGACCATTGGCACGTTCTTGTTGAACGCGGATGGGAATCCGCGGGAAATGCTTTTTAGCGCGCGTGATATTTCCGATCGCAAGCGCGCGGAAGAGGCGCTGCGGAAAAGCGAGGAAAAGTACCGTCTCATCGCCGACAACATGGCCGACACCATCGCGGTCTTGGATCTGAACTTGAACTTTACCTATATCAGCCCGTCCATCACGCGCCTGCGCGGATTCACGGCGGAAGAGGCCCTGGAGCGAAGCATCGGACAAGTGATGACGCCGGAATCGATCCAAGTCGCTTTCCAGGTCCTAAAAGATGAGATGGAACTGGAACAGAGCGGCGCCGCCGACCCGAACCGCACGCGGATCGTGGAACTCGAGGAATACCGCAAGGACGGCTCTACGACCTGGATCAGCAACCACTTTTCGTTTTTGCGCGATGAGAACGGCGTCGCCGTGGGAATCCTGGTGGCGTCCCGCGACATCAGCGACCGTAAACGGGCCGAGGAAGCCAAGGACCGGCTGGAAGCCCAACTCCGCCAGGCGTCGAAAATGGAGGCGGTGGGGCGGCTGGCGGGCGGCGTGGCGCACGACTTCAACAA
>PMZC01000030.1 GCA_003170555.1 Deltaproteobacteria bacterium | reverse complement strand
GAATAATATCAACATGTTCTAACATCCGCGAACGAACGCGCTGGCCGCGCACCCCAAAAGTCGGATCAAAAAGTCAGGGCCGGCCTGCCGTCGGTGCGTCCGAAGCCGGTCACCACTTCCGGGTGGCGTTGCGGATCGCGCCACTCGACGGGAAAGTAGCCGTCGCCCTCGTCAAACCAGGGGATGATCTGGCTCGGGCGCTTGTCGATGATCGCCTGCACGAGATCGGGATCCCATCGCGACAGGTGGATCACCGCGCCGAAACAACTCGCGGCCACGTGGTTGCCGGCGTTGCCGCACATCACGCGAAAGAAGTTGATGTCGTAATCGGAATGAAAGCGGCCGGGCGGATCCGTGACCTTCGGAACGTGATTATCCAGGATGTCGAAGATTTTTTCTTTCGTTTGGTTGGGACTCCACCTATTGCGTGAGCTGAAGACGTTCAGGCCCCGGTAAACAACCGGATCGTCCGGCGGTTGAAGCCAATACAGAAAAATTCCGGCGTGCCCCCGCATGTAGGTGTAAAAGCCCGGCTGAATCGCTTCGCCCAGTTTGGCGTACGGCGTTTGCGGACCGGCATAGCGCCGCAGCAGGTAGCCGTATTGATCGCGAATGTCGACGATCGGATTGGGAAAATAGTAGCGGTGGTTGCGGATGAACCAATCGGTGATCGCATGGGCGTTGGAATACCAGGGATTATCCGGCCACGGGTCCTGCGGCACGGCCTTCTTCAACAACCCCGCGCGCCCAAAGGCCCACGATGGAAAGCGCCCGCACCAATCGCCCGGATGCGGGTCCCACCCGGCCAATTCCCTCCCCCAGACCTGGCCGTACTTCCTGCTCCAGGCGTTCCCGATTTCCTGCGCGGCGATGTCCAGCGTCGGGTTGGGCGGTATCACGAACGGTGCGTGGACGCTCGCTTGTTCCGGCGACGGTTTCCAGTCGAGCAAACCACGGCGATGAACGGCGAGATCGGCGTCGGTGTGATACTCGACCACGCGATGAGCCGGGCAACGCAAGAGATACGAGTTTGAAAGAATCTCCTCGTCGTTGGAAATGATTTGAATCGACGTGATAGTGGCGTCCCGATTCGCCTGAAACTCGAAGGTGATGTGTTTGAACAGATCGGGGTCGACGTAATGCGCTTGCAACTCGGGGTCGTAAACCCAACGCCCCTGCCAGTCGCGCGCATTCCACACGATCAGCAAGCCGAGCGGCGCCGTCGGATTGGTGCGGTGCGCCAGGTAGTCAGGCCATGGCAGCGGCCACGGCGGCATGTGGTGGCGGTAGGTGGAAATCTCCTTGCTTCCCAGATGACCCAACACGTCGAAGCTCAGGCTGGGGCCGGTCGCACCGAATTTCGCGTTCACGTGCACGACGGTCGGTTCGGAATACGGAGGCAGCGCGTCGATCGCGATGTCGATGCGCGTTTCACGCCAAAAACCGAGGTACCAATCCGGATGCGCCAAATCCCCCGGCGGCCGAGGCGCGGGGCCGCGAGACAGCCCGGGCGCCGGAAAAGGATTCTCCCGGTCGTACGGCGACGAAAACAAACTCGCCGGTATTACGCGCTCATGCAGCGTGCCGGGTGAAACACCAGGCGCGGGTTGACGATCCGGCGCCGGCCGTTGCAGTCGCGCATAGAAAGCCCGGTAGACGGTCGGGTTCTCCGCCAGGACTTCGGCGGCAAGCCGATCGAACTCGCCGTGAAAGTCCTCTTCGTTCGCCGGCACGTTCAAGACGATCAAAGGCTGCACCGGCCCGCCGCCGAAGCCGTCGCTCGTCTCAACGTAATTCGCGTTGGACAACGCTTCTTGCAACGCGCGCTTGAGGATCGTTCGTTGGGCGTTCGTCAGTTCGGACTTTCCGGAAAACGCAGCGGAGTGGGTCGTCGAAAACGAGAGCAGGACCACGGTCGCCGCCAGAGACAGCAGCATCGCATTGCGGCGTAACAAGTTCGCAACAACCATGTCCGGCCTCCTGGACCTTGGTTTAGACACCGCAATACTCTGTTGTTTTATACCGCGTTTTTGCGGTCTCGTCTTGATGCGACTGCCACACGATTCACCGCGTGGCAGTCGCATCAGCGATCGGGGCCTATCACAAAAGCGGTGAACTGACGCGCGTCAGGCGTGCGTTCCCGCGGATAGGTCCTGTCCGATCGTCCGGCAATCGGCGCCCTTGATGCCGAGACAGTCAGCCAAATCCTTGCGGCCGATCTGCTTGAGGATGCCGATCAAACCGCCGTCCGGGCCGACTTCCGCCGCGAAAGACAGAATCTTGCCGTCGCGCACCAACGCGAGGAAGCGTTCCGGCGACAGCGTGACCTTTTTCCTCGTGGGAATCACCTTGGGCAACATCGGCAATTCCAGCACTCCCCGATGCGTGCCGGTTACGTGCACCTCGCCGCGCACCCAGTCGCCGCTGTCCTCGGAATAGACTACGCCGTTGTGCCGCAAGTTCGGAAGCGCTTGATGTAAAGCCCGCTCGAAAGCGATGAATTCTTCCGCGCCGATCGGCTCAGGCGCCGGCCCGGAAAATTCAAAGTCGCGATCCAACAGGCTTCGTACTTTGTCATCGTCCCCTTTGTCGAGAGCGATAAACATCTCGGTGAGGACATCCGTTGATAGCATTTTGTGCTCCTTCCTTTTTGTATTATTGCGACCACTTTTGGTGGCGGCAAAACCCGTTTTTCAACCTGTTGAGAACATGGTCTCGGCTGCGGCCGATAGCAAGGAAGTCGGGTATTTCTCCCGCCGGGATCCTCAACGTGGAAGAGGTCAAGCAAATGCGACAAACGTTGATCCCGGCGATAGAAACCGGTGTCGAATTTTGACGAGGACGGCTCGGTTGAAGGCCGGAGAATGAACGATGCGGAGCAAGGCAAAAACGTTGATCGTGCTGTGCGGGCTCGCGGCCGTGGCTATGGTATTCTTGTCTTGCAACATCCCGGCCGGTACGGAGAATAAGACGATGAAATACAAACCACTCAAACTCGTGATCGTCGAGAAAGGAACGGAACCGCCGTTCTCCGGCGAATACGTCGACAAACACGACGACGGAACCTATCGCTGCAAGCGCTGCGGCGCCGCGCTGTTTTCGTCGGCGGCGAAATTCAACTCGCATACGGGTTGGCCGAGTTTTGACCAGGCGCTACCCGGCGCGGTCAAAGAAATTCCCGACGCCGACGGCAGCCGCGTGGAAATCGTATGCGCCAACTGCGGCGCGCATCTCGGCCACGTCTTTCGCGGCGAAGGCTTCACGCCGCAGAACACCCGTCATTGCGTGAACTCCATTTCGCTCAATTTCGAACCGGCGCAAGCGAACCGCGCCGTCGCCTATTTCGCCGGCGGCTGCTTTTGGGGCGTGGAGTACTATTTCCACCAACAGCCCGGCGTGATCTCCGTCGAATCGGGTTACCTGGGCGGCACGACCGCGAATCCGACCTATGAACAGGTCTGCACCGGCACGACCGGCCATGCGGAGTCGGTCCGCGTCACGTACGACCCCACGCGCGTCTCCTACGAGCAACTCGCGAAACTCTTTTTCGAAATTCACGATCCGACCCAGGTGAATCGACAAGGGCCGGATATCGGCCGCCAATATCGTTCGGCGGTGTTCTTCGCCAATGACGAACAAAAGCGGGTGGCGCAGAAACTCATCGACCAGTTGAAGGCGAAAGGGCTGCGCGTCGCGACCCAACTCGAACCGGCCGGCCCCTTCTGGAAAGCGGAAGACTACCACCAGGAATACTACTTCAAAACGGGCAAAACGCCATACTGCCACTTCCGCGTGAAGCGGTTCGACTGAGCCGAAAACACCGGGCCGGGCTGCCGAATATTATTCACTTCTATAATATAATCTCGCGCACGAACGCCGCGCCTTGCGGAGTCACGTTCGGCCGTCTACAATGTTTTTGTCAGCGTAAACAGGAGTTTTTTTGATTCCGGCCGGCTTCTCACGTTTGCTGGGGCGCGAGGAAATCGACCGCCGCGTGCACGAGTTGGCGGCCGAGCTGCGGGCCGATCTGGCAGGTCGACCGATCACGTTTGTCGGCATCTTGGACGGCGCCCTCTTCTTCATGACCGACCTGATTCGCGCTTTGGGCTTGGATATTCATATCGATTTTCTGCGGATCAGCAGCTACCGCGGCGGTGCGGAGAGCGGCGACCTGCGCATGCTCTCCGGTTTGACCTGGAACATCGCCGGCCAGGACGTGGTCATCGTCGACGACATTCTGGACTCCGGAAAAACCATCACCTTCTGCGAACGTTACCTAAAGAGCCTGGGGGCCAATAGCGTCCGTTGCGTGTTGCTGCTCGCCAAGGAACGCGCTTGCGACATCGTGTTGGAGAAACGTTACGTCGGTTTTACGATTCCGGATCGCTTCGTGATCGGGTACGGTCTCGACTGGAACGGGCGCTATCGCCACTTGCCGGAAATCTATTCGCGGGAGAGCGAATGACCGAGTTCGCCGTCGCCATCGACTTGGGCGGCACCAATATCAAAGCGGCGCTGGTCGACCGCCAGGGCGCGTCATTCGCCCCCTACCTAGCGCCGACGGGCGAGGATCTTTCGCCGGCGGCGGTGATCGAGCGCCTCGCCCAGGTCGTCGAGCTGCTTCGCACGCGCGCGGTCGAGCAAGGAAACGCGAAGATGATCGGCGTCGGGCTCGGTTGCCCGGGCGGCGTTTATCCCAATCGCGCGGTCGTCAGCCAAAGTCCGAACTTCCCGGGGTGGCATGACGTCAATCTTCGCGACCCGCTGGAGGCCCGGCTGGGGCTGCCGGTGCTGTTGGAGAACGACGCCAACGTCGCGGCGCTGGCTGAGTTTCAGCTCGGCGTCGGCCAGGGCGTGGATTCAATGGTGCTGCTGACGCTCGGCACCGGCATCGGCGGCGGTTTGATCCTGAACGGTCGCATCTGGCAAGGCGCATGGGGTATGGCCGGCGAAATCGGACATATCACCGTCGAACCCGACGGCCCGCGCTGCGGCTGCGGCAACCGCGGCTGCCTGGAAGCCCTCGCCTCCGGCCCGGCGCTGGTGCGGCAGGCCCGCGAAGGCATCAGTCGCGGCGAAGGTCACACGCTGATTCGGTTGATCGGCGGCGACATCAACGCGATTACGCCGCAGAAGATCTACGAAGCCGCACTGCTCGACGAGGAGCTAAGCGTAAGGCTGCTGAACAACTCGGCAAAATACATTGGGATCGTCATTGCTTCGGTGCTGAATCTGCTTAACATTCCTTTGTTCGCCATCGGCGGCGGAATCAGCGCCGCGTTCGATTTACTCGGTCCGCAGATCCGCGCGGAGGTGCGCCGCCGCGCCTATCGCGTACCGGCGGAAAACGTGCGCATCGAACGCGCCGCGCTCGGCAACGATGCGGGAACCTTGGGCGCCGGCCTGCTCGTGCATCAGGAATTCGGCGGGGGGACCAGGAGGAGCGAGACATGAGCAATGTGCTGACCATGATCCTCGCCGGCGGCGAAGGCAAACGTTTGATG
The DNA here is from genome assembly GCA_003170555.1 of Deltaproteobacteria bacterium. Classification (GTDB taxonomy): domain Bacteria; phylum Lernaellota; class Lernaellaia; order Lernaellales; family Lernaellaceae; genus FEN-1099. Next base: position 3,911 of record PMZC01000030.1, on the reverse strand, counting down.
CCGCTGACGACCCATCGCGCCAAACCGGCCGTGCCGTTTGGCGGGCGCTATCGCATTATCGACTTCGTGCTGTCGAACTTCGTCAACGCGGGCTTCTATCGCATCAAGGTGCTGACGCAGTACAAGTCGGACAGCCTGAACAAGCACATCATGCGCGGCTACCGCTTCAACACCCAGATCGGCAACTACCTCGAACCGGTGCCGGCGCAGCAGCGCACCGGGCCGAACTGGTTCCTGGGCAGCGCCGACGCGATCTACCAGAACATCAACATCATCACCGACGAAAACCCGCAATATCTGTTCGTCTTCGGCGCCGACCACGTTTTCAAGATGGACCCGCGCCAGATGCTCGACTATCACATGGTCAAAGGGGCCGATTGCACGATCGCCGCCGTGCCGGTGCCGATTGAACAGGCTTCGTCGTTCGGCACCATGGCCGTGGACAGCGACTGGCGAATGGTCGACTGGGAAGAAAAGTCCGCCCATCCGAAGCCGATGCCCGACGATCCGACCCGCGCGCTGGCCAGCATGGGCAACTACGTATTTTCCGCGGCGTCGCTGCTGGAGGAAATCGTCCGCGACAGCGAGAACCCGGATAGCGCGCACGATTTCGGCAAGAGCATCATCCCGGCGATGTTGGCCAAACGGAAAGTATTCGTCTACGACTTCACCAAGAACGTCGTGCCGGGAATGAGCGAACGCGAGCGCGGCTACTGGCGTGACGTGGGCGATATCGACGCCTATTACAACACGTCGATGGACCTGGTCAGCGTGCATCCCATCATCGACATCCACAACCGCATGTGGCCGATCTTCACTTACAGCAAGCACGGCCCGCCGGCGAAGTTCGTGTTCGCCGACGAGCGCTCGCGGCGCATCGGCATCGCGACCGACAGCCTGGTCAGCGAAGGGTGCATCGTCAGCGGCGGCCACATCGACCGCACGATTCTCAGCCCCTTCGTGCGCGTCAACAGCTACGCGGAAGTGGAAGCCAGCATCATCTTCGAAGGCGCGGACATCGGCCGCTATGCGCGTATCCGGCGCGCGATCATCGACAAATTCGTCAAAGTGCCGGCGCACGCGGAAATCGGTTTCGATCCGGAGCGCGATCGCCAACGTGGTTTCACCGTGACCCCGAGCGGCATCACGGTGGTCCCCAAGTGGATGAGGATCGAGGAATGAGCAAACCGCTGCGGGTGTGCTTCCTGTGGCACATGCACCAGCCCTTTTACAAGGATTTGGCGCAGGGCCGGTACACCATGCCTTGGGTGCGCCTGCACGCTTTGAAGGATTACTTCGGGATGGTGGCGATCCTGCGGGAATTCCCCTCCCTCCACCTGACTTTCAACTTGGTTCCTTCGCTGGTGGTACAAGTTCAGGACTATGCGCAGCAAACCGCGGTGGAGCGCGGCTATGAAGTTGCCTTCAAGCCGGTCGAAAAGCTTACCGGTGATGACCGCCAGTTTCTCCTGGAAAGCGCCTTCCAGCTCAACCATGAAAACCTTCTCAGCCGCTATCCGCGTTTTCGCGAGTTGTGGGACAAGTCACGAACTACCGACCCCGCCACGGCTGGAAGGTTCTTCTCGCCGCACGACCTGCTCGACTTGCAAGTGCTTTCACAACTCGCCTGGTTTGACGAAATCTACCTTGAAGGTGACCCCCAAATCAGAAAGCTCATTGCGCAAGAACGGGGCTATAACGAAGACGATAAGTCTTTGCTTCACCTGAAGGAAGTGGAGGTATTCAAGAGAGTTCTTGATGAATACAGGACTGCCAGTGAGCGCGGGCAGATTGAGATTTCAACCTCGCCTTTCTACCATCCCATCCTTCCCCTGCTTTGCGACACTAACATCGCGGTGGAATCTCACCCTGGAGTCCGTTTGCCGCGCCGCCACTTTCAGCACCCTGAGGATGCCCGCGAGCAACTCCGTGCTGCGATCAGACTCCATCAGGAAGTTTTCGGCAGCAAGCCGCGCGGACTCTGGCCCAGCGAGGGAAGTGTCTCGGACGAGGTCCTGCGTCTGGCCGCCGAGGAGGGCTTCGAGTGGACGGCAACAGACGAGGGCGTGCTGGGGCGCTCGCGTCAGATGGAGTTCAACCGGCGAAGCGATGGGACCGTGGAGGGAGGTGCCGAGCTCTACCGGCCACACGTTTTCTCCTCCGAAGGACGCAGCATCTCCATCTTTTTTCGCGACCGCCAGCTTTCTGACTTGGTGGGCTTCGTCTACTCACGTATGGATCCGCACGCCGCGGCGGCTGATCTTCACCAACGTATCAAAGCGGCAAGCCGCAGCACATCGAGTAAACCCGCTGTGATATCGGTTATTCTGGACGGCGAAAACGCTTGGGAGTACTACCCGGAAAACGGCAGGGAATTCCTTAAGAGCTTCTACGGCCGGCTGGCTTCTGACCCTGAACTGAAGACTGTGACCGCCACCGAGGCCTTGCGGGTTACAGATCCTGGGCTTCTGAGCCATGTGCACCCCGGGTCTTGGATCGGCGCCAATTTTGACGTTTGGATTGGAGCGGAGGAAGACAATCGCGCCTGGGACTTGCTTTCGGAGGCGCGCGTTTTTTACGCTCAGAACAGCAGCAAAGCCCAGGAAAAGAATGCCACGCTCGCACAACAGGAGTTGTGGGTTGCCGAGGGCAGTGATTGGTGTTGGTGGTACGGTCCGGAACACTCCACCGCGAACGACGAAGAGTTCGATCTGCTTTACCGCACCCACCTCAGTAACCTTTACAGGATGCTGGGCGGTGTTCCCGCAGACGAGCTGGCGGAACCTATCAAGCACCCGCGCTCGACTGCATTTAGCGTTCCGCCTACGGGGCTTATCCATCCGCGCATCGACGGCGTGGTCACCAACTACTTCGAGTGGTTAGGCGCAGGCCTCTATCTGCCTGACCCACGCTCCGGCTCCATGCATGGGGCCACAAGGGTTTGGGATGCGCTTTACTACGGATTCAGCCCAGAGGCCCTTTTCCTTCGCCTGGATCTCAGTGAGGCATTTCTGAAGGACCACCCTGAATTTAAAGTTCGAGTGAATGTGGTCGACCACAGCCACGCTCGTATCCACGCCTTGATCGGCCCGACCGGCTTGACCGGATTGAATTTGTGGAAAGACGAGGAGCCGCTGCTTGTCCCGCAGGCGTCGGGCGACCGGCTTCAGGTAGCCTTCCAGCGGATCTTCGAGTTGCGCTTGGATTACAGCCTGCTGGGATATGAGCCACACCAGNNATCGGGTGATCGGGAGATCGGGTGAACCCCACAGAGGCAACGATATGCGCAAATGCTTTCTTGGGCTCAGCAGCCTACGCTCTTAGCGGATCGGGGCATCTGGGGGTCGGGTTATCGGGTCAGCGCCCACAGCAGCGGGTTGGCCCGATCATCCGATCTGCCGATCTCCCGATCTTTCGATCTCGTCACTCGGCACTCATCACTCCCCTTCGACTAGCCAGCCGGGAGCCACTACGTCCACGGGTTTGGCCCCAACGGGGAACGTGGTGAGCAGTGTTGCGGGGTTTGCCTGAAGCACCGCCAGCGTCGAGGCGGAGGTGTCCACCACCAACAGAAATCGTTCGTCGGGAGTGAGCGTCAGGGCGCGGGGCTCGATTCCGACGTGGACTGCCGCCAACAGGATGCGGTTCTGAACGTCCAGGGCCATCACGGAGCCGTCACCGGCGTTGGCGGTGTATAGGACCAGCGGGTTTTGCTGAAACACTCCCGCCACCGGGTTATGGCCAGTGGGGTAGTTTTGTTCCACGTTGTCCTGGTCGGCGTCCACGATGACCATGCTGGTCCCTTCATACTCGAAGATAAAAAGCTCTCCGCCATCCGGCTTGAGGACCATGGCGCCGGGCCGAATGCCGATTTCGATGTTGGAAAGGAGTTGCTGCGTGGTCAAGTCTGC
>PMZC01000107.1:300-4949 GCA_003170555.1 Deltaproteobacteria bacterium | reverse complement strand
GCGTTCGTGGCCCAGATCGCGGCCGGGCAGGGGCTGCGCGCCATCTCGAGTTCGATTCACGTCCACCTGTTCAGCGGCGACCACGACAAGGCGACCGGCCTGGCGGTCGTCTGCGAGAGGGCGGGCATCGTGGACCGCGAAACCGTGCTCACCCTCGGCGACAGCCCGAACGACGTCGCCCTGTTCAATCCTCAAGCGTTTCCCTTCAGCGTCGGGGTGGCGAATATTGCGCCCTCGCTCGACGCGATGGAACACCGGCCGCGCTTCATCCTGCCGCACGCTCGCGCGGAAGGAGCGCTCTGGCTTTTCCGACGAATTCTCGTTTCTCGAGGCGTTTAGCCTTCAATGGGCTTGACAATGCTCCGGCGATGAGTATGATTCTCGCCGCTCTACGTGTTTCTTTGTGCGGGAGATGACGAGCAATAAACGCGGCAAAATCGGGGTTTTACTCGGTTTGGGCCGGAAGAAAATAGGTATAGAAAGGGGTTGATCGCTTAATGCCGGGTGTTCGTGTACGTGAAGGCGAACCGTACGAGCAGGCCTTGAAACGGTTCAAGAAACAGTGCGAAAAAGCAGGCATCCTTTCCGAAATTCGTAAACGCGAACATTACGAAAAACCCAGCGTGCAGCGCAAGAAGAAGGCGGCGGCCGCCCGCAAGCGCCTGATGAAAAAGCTGCGCAAGCTGGAAAAGCAGTCGTTCGGACCAGTCAAGAAATGAGCCTGAACGAGCAGATCGCGCAGGACTATAAGGTGGCCTTCAAGGGCCATGAAGATTTGCGGGTCAGCGTGCTGCGGATGTTGCGCGCCGAGATCAAGAACCGCGAGTTCGACCAACCAGCGGCGTTGGACGACGCGCAGATCGTCGCGATTATCCGTTCGCAGATCAAGCGCCGCGAGGAAGCGGCCGAAGGTTTCGCCAAAGGCGGCAAGCCGGACATGGCCGCGCAAGAGCGCGCTGAGGGCGAGATGCTCAAGACGTATCTGCCGCCCGCGTTCAGCGAAGCGGAATTGGACGAGTTGATCGCCGTCGCGGTGGAGGAAGCGGGAGCGCGCGGGCCGGGTGACTTGGGCAAAGTGATGAAGGTGCTGATGCCCAGGGTCGCCGGTCGCGCCGACGGCAAACTGGTCAATGAAAGAGTACGCCGCGCCTTGTCCGTGTGACCGGGCGCGGCTTAGTGCTTCGATTCGCCGATCCGGCGCAATCCGCATGCGGGCCGCACCGGGTCGGCTCACTCAGCACTAGGTCCTGAGGGAGCAAATTCGCCGGTGAATTTGCGGGTCGAAGGACTTAGCGGGACGTCGTGCCATACCTCGATTTAGTCATCGCCGCCGCGATCCTTGTCTTCGCGGGCAAGGGGTTCGTCAAGGGTTTCTTTGTCGAGGCCCTGACGTTCGGCGGTTTTTTCGTGGCGCTCTTTGTCACGGCCAATCTCTACACGGTCGTCGCACACGTGGTGGCGACCATGTTATCTTTAAAAAGCGAGAATATTATCAAGGTCGTCGTGTTCGTGCTGCTGTTCGTGCTGACGACTTTTTTCTTTTCGCTGGTCGGGCAGATGCTCACCAAGGCGACCCAGAAACTTAACCTGAGCGGGCTCAACCGGTTCTTTGGGTTCGTGTTCGGCGCGGCGAAAGGCGCCTTCGTATGCGGGATTCTGCTGGCGGTGGCGCTCGAGCATTATCCGCCGTGGGCGGCGACCATCAAAGCCTCGGTGATCGCGCCGAAGCTGGCGCTGTTTGCGAACAAGTTGCTCGATTTGCTGAAGGCGGGGTGATGGCCGGCATCAGCGGTGAGATCGTCGAGGAGGTGCGCAGCCGCGCCGACATCGTGCAGATCATCGGCGAGTCGGTGACGCTGAAGAAGGTGGGGCGGCGGATGGTCGGGCTGTGTCCGTTCCACGCCGACACGAAACCCAGCTTCTACGTCAACCCGGAGCGCGGCGCTTTCAAGTGCTTCGGCTGCGGCATCGGCGGCGACGTGTTCCGCTTCGTGATGGAAACGCAACGGCTGTCGTTTCCCGAGGCGGTGCGCCATCTCGCCGACCGCTGCGGCATCCAGGTGCCGGAGACGTCCGGTCCCGCGCGGCCGAAAGGTTATCGCGAACGTTTGTTGACAGCCAACGAAGCGGCTTTATCGTTCTTTCGAGAGAGGCTATCAAACCCCGACAGTGGGCGTGTGGCCCGGGAGTACCTGAAAACGCGCGGAACAAGCCAGGCGATGGTCGAAAAATTCGAGCTGGGCTATGCGCCGGACGGTTGGGATCACCTCACCAACCACTTGCAGCGTAAAGGAATTTCGTTGCAGGACGCGGTCGACGTGGGCCTCATCGCGCCGCGGGAAAAAGGCGACGGCCATTACGATCGGTTTCGCCACCGTCTGATGTTTCCCGTGCGTAATGCGACCGGTAAAGTAGTCGCCTTCTCGGGGCGACTGCTGGCGGGGGACGGGCCGAAGTACGTCAATTCGCCGGAAAGCGACGTCTTCGTCAAAGGCCGCACCTTCTACGGCTTGCATTTGGCCGTGCGCGAAATACCGAAGCAAAATTCCGCGCTGATCTGCGAGGGCAATTTCGACGTCGTGTCGCTGCACCAGTTCGGCTTCACCATCGCGGTCGCGGCGCTGGGCACTGCGTTCACCGAGAGCCATGCGGCTTTGCTGGAACGCTATACGAAAAACGCGGTATTCGTCTTTGACGGCGACGAAGCGGGCCAGAAAGCGATGATGCGGCTGCTGGAAATCTATCTGAACCGCGAAGAACAGCCGAAGGTGATTGTCCTGCCCGCCGGGGAAGACCCCGACAGTTTTTTGAAAGCTTTCGGCGCGGAGAAATTGGCGGACCTGGCGCGGCAGGCGCCCCATCTGCTTGATTTTGTGGTGGATCGCCTCTTTGCGGCGCAAGGCGCCGGCGACGAAGGCACCGCTCGATCACTGGACGAAACATGCCTCTTGGCCGCGCGGATGAGCAGCCCTATCCGTCGAGGATTGCTGGCGAAACAGCTCGCCGGACGCACCGGCATGCCGGAGGAAACGATCCGCGAGCAGGTTGATCGGGCGCGGCGCGGCCGCAAGGCGCCGGTGGTGCAAAACCTGCGCGCGGCGCAGCGCTTGCTTCCGGGCGCGGAAAGTACGATTTTGGCAACGCTTTTGCATTATCCCACGGCGGCGGCGCAGGTCGACCGGGATGAACTGTTGATGGCGCTGCCGCACGGTCCGATGCAAACGCTGGCCGAGCGCATCGTGCGTTCGACGGCGCAGCAAAAAGCGGTGACCGCCGAGGTGTTGATGCTCCCGGATGACGACGAGGACACGCGGTCACTGGCCGGCGAACTGCTGATGCTCGCCGCGCCTTGCGAAGCGAAGGAGGCGCCGCGAGCCTTGGCGGATGCACTGGCGGATCGTAAGCGACGCGCAATCGAGGAAGAACAGGAGACGGTCAAGGCGCAGATCGCGCAGGCCGAAACCGCGGGCGACGAGGCGCGCGTCGATGAGTTGAAACGGCGCGACTTCGCCTTGCGGAGTCAGTTGAACAAGTTACGTTAGTTTTCCGTTTGGAGGACTGCAGATGCCCAAAGAAGAAGAAATCAAAGAACTCAAAGAACTGATCGCGCTCGGCAAGGACCGCGGCTTCCTCACCTACGACGAGGTGAATACGCGGCTGCCCACCGACTTGTTCAGTTCGGAACAGATCGACGACGTGTTGATCATGTTCAACGACCTGGACATCGAGATCGTGGACAGCGAGGAAGAATACCGCGTGCAACTCGACCGGCAAAAGGAGGAAGAGGAAGAGGAAGTTATCGACCCGGGTTCGATCGGCAAGACCAACGACCCGGTGCGCATGTACCTGCGCGAGATGGGCGCCGTCAGCCTGTTGACCCGCGAGGGCGAAGTCGAAATCGCCAAGCGGATCGAGAAGGGCAACCAGGAAGTCCTCAAAGCGGTGATGAGCGTGCCGTACACGCCGAAGGTCATCCGCGAAATTCAGGAGAAGCTGGAAAGCGGCGAGATGAAACTGCGCGAGGTGGTCAAGAACCTCGAAGACGAAGAAGGCCAGCCGCTGGAGATCGACGAAAAAGCGCACATCGACAACCTGCTGAAAACGATGTCGCGCCTGCGCGACCTCGAAGACCGCATCCTGCGCGACATGAGCGCGCTGAGCATGCGCAAGATGGGCAAGCGCGACCGCGTCACCAACAAGAAGCGGTTGGAGCGCAACCGCAAAACGGTTATGGCGCTGCTGCAGGAAATCAACCTGAACACGCCGACCGTGGACATGGTCATCGAGCGCCTGGCGAACTTCAACCGGCAGATTCTCGACCTGGAAGAGAAGCTGGAACGGACCGCCAAGAAATCGAACCTCACTCCGGCCAAGCTGCGGCGGCTCGCCAGCAAGCTGAAGAAGGTCGACGAGTTCAACAAGCTGCGCAAGACGTTCGCCTTGAAGGACGAGCACCAGGCGCGCAAATGGGCCGAGGAAATCGTTCGCGGCGACGCGCTGGTCAAGACGATCGAGAAAGAGATCGAATGCAAGCCGCGCGAACTGCACCAGCTCGTGCACACCATCAACCACGGCCTGGTCACCGCGAACCAGGCGAAGAAGGAACTCATCGAGGCCAACCTCCGCCTGGTCGTTTCCATCGCCAAGAA
>PMZC01000107.1:0-231 GCA_003170555.1 Deltaproteobacteria bacterium | reverse complement strand
CGCATCCCGGTGCACATGATCGAAACGATCAACAAGCTGATCCGCACCAGCCGCTACCTGGTGCAGGAGATCGGCCGCGAACCGACGCCGGAAGAGATCGCCGAGAAGATGGATATGCCGCTCGAAAAAGTGCGCAAGGTGCTCAAGATCGCCAAGGAGCCGATCTCCCTGGAGACCCCCATCGGCGAGGAAGAGGATTCCCACCTGGGGGATTTCATCGAGAACAAGGGC
>PMZC01000196.1 GCA_003170555.1 Deltaproteobacteria bacterium | reverse complement strand
CCGTAGCAGATGCCCAGCACCGGCACGCCGAGTTGAAAGACGAGCGGGTCGCACTGCGGCGCGTCTTTTTCGTACACGCTCGACGGCCCGCCGGATAAAATCACGCCCTTGGGGCCAAACGCCTTGATCTGCGCGGCGGTCATCGTGCAGGGGTGGATCTCGCAATAGACGTTCAGCTCGCGCACGCGGCGCGCGATGAGCATGGTGACCTGCGAGCCGAAATCGAGAATAAGAATTTTCTCGGAATGGATATCCGCAATCATCGCCTGTTGACCATCCGCCGCCGGCTACTGGTTGACCTGGTAGTTCGGCGCTTCCTTCGTAATGATGACGTCGTGCACGTGGCTTTCGCGCAGCCCGGCCGTGGTGACGCGTACGAAACGACTCTTGGTGCGCAGCTCCTCGATGTCGCGGCAGCCGGTGTAGCCCATGCCGGAGCGCAGGCCGCCGACCATTTGATAAATGACGCCGCTCAACGGGCCGCGATACGGCACGCGCCCCTCGATGCCTTCGGGCACCAGCTTCTGCACGGTCTCGACGTCTTCCTGGAAATAGCGATCCTTGCTGCCCTTCATCATGGCGCCGAGGCTGCCCATGCCGCGATAGATTTTGTACGTGCGGCCTTGATACAAGATCGTTTCGCCGGGCGCTTCCTCGGTGCCGGCGAACAGCGAGCCGATCATCACCGCGTGAGCGCCGGCGGCGATGGCCTTGGTGATGTCGCCCGAATACTTGATGCCGCCGTCGGCGATGACCGGGATGTCGAATTCCGCGGCCGCGCGCGCGCAGACGGCGATGGCGGTGATCTGCGGCACGCCGCAGCCGGAAACGACGCGGGTCGTGCAGATGCTGCCGGGTCCGAAACCGACTTTCACCGCGTCCGCGCCGGCTTTGATCAGATCGACCGTCGCTTCGGCCGTCGCCACGTTACCGGCGATGATCTGTACGTCGGGATAGTTGCCCTTGATCCATTCGACCATGCGGAGCACGTTTTGGCTGTGCCCGTGCGCCGTGTCGACGCATAGCACGTCGACGCCCTTGTCCAGCAGCGCCTTGGAGCGTTCGCGCTCGGCTTCGGTCACGCCGACGGCCGCGCCGACGAGCAACCGGCCGCGCGCGTTCTTCACCGACTCCGGATGCCGCTGCGCTTTTTCGATGTCCTTGATCGTGATCAACCCGCGCAGGTGGTTGCCTTCGTCGACGACCAGCAGTTTCTCGATGCGGTTCTCGTGCAGAATCCGCTTCGAGTCTTCCAGCGTCGTGCCATACGGCACCGTGACCAGATTCTCCTTGGTCATGACGGAGCTGATCGGCAGGTCGAGGTCTTCGACGAAACGAAGATCGCGGTTGGTCAGAATGCCGACGAGCATCGGGCCTTCGATTACCGGCACGCCGGAAATGTTGTTGGCCCGCATGATCGCCTTGGCCTGCCGGACCGTATCCCGCGGCGACATGGTGATCGGGTCGTCGATCATCACCGACACGGCCTTCTTCACCTTGTCGACCTGCGCCGCCTGTTCTTCGGGCGCCATGTTCTTGTGGATGATGCCGAGGCCGCCTTCTTGCGCCATGGTGATCGCCGTGTTGGCTTCGGTCACCGTATCCATCGCCGCGGACAGCAGCGGCATATTCAACCGCAGACCGCGGGTGACGCGCGTGACGAGGTTCACCTCGCGCGGCAGCACGTCGCTGCGCGCGGGCAAAAGCAAGACGTCCTCAAAGGTCAACGCGGTCGGGATGTTGTCGTCGAGCATCGATACTCCTTACGCCTTGGCGCCGGTCATATTTGTTTGATCCGGGCGACCTCGCGACTTTTGGTTTCGGAAAACTTGAGCGACCAATCCAGCCCGGGAATGCCGAGCGGCCAATCGTATTCGTAGTGGCAGGTGATCGACTCATTCGACCGCGTGCATTGAATTTGCGTGGGCGGCAACGGGATGTCGCGGGTCTTCGCGGCTTCCACCGTTTTCTGTTCGATGGCCTGGTCCGTCAGTTCGCTCGACCTGACCATCAACGCCCACATATCTTGTTTCAGCGAAAAATCCGCGAAGTACTTGGGGATCACGTAGATGCACACGAGGCCGATCGCCGCCAAGATGAGCAGGATAATGGCGGTCACGTAATTGAAGCCGCCCTGCTCGCTCGAATGCGGTTGTACCTTCACTTCCCCTCCTCGCGCCGGAATTCCCTGGTATTCAGAAAAGTTACAATCGCTGCGGCCTGCCGTCCGGCCGATGCTCAAGGTTGCGGCTGATTATAATTGGCGGCCTATGCGCGGTCAATCGAAAACCCGTCCACGGGCCAGGTCGCCCAGTACGCCAAACCTTCGAGCACGCCGCCCTCCGTCACCAGCATCTCTTCACGCTGGAAGAACTTCAGCACCGCCAGACAGATCAACGCCCCGGCGACGATCACGTCTTCGCGGCCTTTCTCCAGGCCCGGCATCGACAAGCGTTCAATCGCCGTACGCGGCAACATGCGTTCGAGCAGCGAGCCGATCGCCTCGCGCGACAGCAGGTGACGATTCAGGCGGTACGGTTCGTAGCGCTCCATCTTGAGATCCATCGCCGCAAGCGTGGTGACCGTACCCGCGGTGCCGACGAGCGTCGGCGGGCCGCCGAAGCGCGCCAAATCCGTATTGTCGCGCAGGACGCGACCAATGGCCTCGGCGCAGGCGTCGACCTGCTCTGACGCGGGTGGGTCGGTGAGTAGATACTTTTCCGTGAAAGAAACGCCGCCCAGTTCGAGGCTGATCGCGTCGAGCAACTCCGCCCCGCGAACATGCGCGAACTCCGTGGAAAAGCCGCCGACGTCCATCAGGGTGATGGGCTGGTCCTTGATTCCCAATTCGTTGACCGCGCCCAACGCGCTGAGTCTGGCTTCCACCTTTCCTTCGATCATCACGACCGACAGACCGGCCTCTTCGAGCAGCGCCTTTAGGAAAACGCGCGGATCGTCCGCCTTGCGCGTGATGCCGGTGCAGACCGCGCGGATTTCCACCGCGCCGAACGCCCGCGCCCGGTTGGCGAACTCGCGCACCGCCTGCACGGTCCGCACGAAGGATGTGGGGTGATATCGGCCATGTTGAAAACCGCCGGCCAGGCGCGTGATCTGCCGCTGCACGGTATCGCGCCGCAGTTGTCCGCCGGTGATGTCGCCGAGCAACAATCGCACCGTATTGCTGCCGATGTCCATCGTCGCGATTTTCATGGCGCGGCAATGTAGCAAAGCGCCCCGGCCAATGCAAACCGTTCGTACCTTGAATTCAAGGCGGATATCAGATAGCGTTGCGCCGATTTGGCTAAGTTGGAGTAGGCATGTTTCGACGGGTTGCGGTGGCGCTCGTTTGCGCATGGTTGATCACGTTTTCGGCGGCCCCGGCCTTCGCCTACCGTTTCTGGGGCTGCAAGCCGCTCGGCATGGGCGGGGCCTTCACCGCCGTGGCCGATGACGACAACGCGATCAGTTGGAATCCGGCCGGCCTGACCATCTTCAACACGCTCAATAAAGCGAGCTTTATGTTCAACTGGGAGCGGCATCAGTACCTGCTGGGTGATTTTCCGTTTACGAACCCCGACGCAATACAAACCACGAGCGATAATAGTTTTTATCACAATGGAACTTTCTTCGACGATACGACGACGGTCAATCTGAAGAAAGAGATGATTCGCGACTGGTATCGGGCCGCGATCGTGGACGGCTACACCACCAAGGTGTTGGTGGCGGGGCTGGCCTTCACCAGCCTCAATTTCCCCAACCGCACGTTTCGTGACGGCACCGACTACAGCGCCGACCTGGCCATCGCCGGCGGCGGCGATTACTTCTCCATGGGCACGACCTTGCGCTATGTCTCGACGCTGCAGCCGGGAACCGGCGAATTCGACATGGACCTCGGCGTGATGATCAAACCGGGCGGCTTCATGGGCATCGGCCTGGTCGGACGCAATATCTTCGGCAACGACCACCCGCGTCTGGTGCGGCGGGAAGTCGCGCTGGGATTGGCGGGATTCCTGCTCGACTACGCCACCGTCGCCTTCGACATAACCAAAGTGTTTGACGTCACCGACGTACCCGGCACGTTTGTTTATGCGATCGGGGTCGAAGGCATCGTCGCCAAGGTGCTCGCGCTACGCAGCGGATTCAACTGGGACCTCGTGGACAACACGCGCATGTACTCGGTGGGCATCGGCTACGTCGACCCGCTGGGCTCCCTCACTTATACCTTTCAGGGCAGCGTGGACGAGATTCGCGATTTCGCTCATTCGCTGCAAGTCTCGATCAACTTCCCGTAGACGCGGCTGTTCAATCCAGCAACCCTTGCCGGATCAACTCCCGATAAAGATAGTCGGCGACTAATTGATTGCCGTACGTGCTGTAATGGCAGACATCGACGAAAATCGGCAAAGCGGAAAGACGGCTGTAGTCCGGATCGGCCGACCCGGCGAGTTGGCGGAAGTAAGGCCGAATATCGAGATAGACGACCCCGGGATNNGTTTGAAGCGATATGCGGCGCTGCATCTTCCTGAACGTGGCGCGGTTCCCCGGAGCCTCGTTTTCCTCGCTCATCAGCACCAGCCTGGCGCCCGCTTCGCGCGAAAGCGTGGCGAAAGTCGTCAGGTTCTCGCGAAACTCGTCCGGCGAGACGCGCGGTATCCCGCGGGGTATTTTCCCGCTGCTGAAAAAAACCTCGGCCGGTTGCAGCGAAAGCAGCCAGTGGCGGTACAGCGCAAACAACTTGACGTGGTTGAACCAGTAGAGCAGCCGCTTGCCTGCTCCGTGGTTCATTTCCTGCACCTGGCGATCGCTCAGGCGCACGCGCGCCAGATCGTTCGCCCCGTGCGAAAAGAATACCATGCGGCCTTTGAAGCGCCGCAGAACGCGCGAGGCGAGAAACTCGGATTGCTGCGACGTATAACCGAAGTAGGCGTAATTCAGCACGCGAAAGTGTTTGCGGCGCGGGTCCGCGTCCAAACGCTTTTGCAGCCACGCCGGGTAGCTATTGGCCGGATCGCGGTGGCCGTACACCACGCTGTCGCCGAAGAAAAACAGGCGATCCTCCGGCTTCGTTTGTTCGGTTTGCCGATCCAGCGAACGGAAACCGTCGTTCGGCATCCAAAACAGGTCGGCGTCCTCCGCGTAACGTGAACTGGGAGGGACGTTGCGCTCCGGGAAGAAGTAAGTGTGTTCGCGCCACTTGACCAATACGATCTGTAAGACGAGTTCGATCAGGCACAACACCGCCAGCACCGACAACAACGGATGCCGGCGACTGCGCAACCAAAAACTTCTCGACGTTCGGACGATCAATTTTGCCGCTCCTCGGTGGCGGATCGCAACGAGAATGATAGACGGCCGCCGCAGCGCCGTAAACCGACGCCCGGCCGAACCGACGCTTTTGCCCGTCGCTTGACATTCCGCCGCCGCAATGGCGTATATTCGCCTTGCCATGTGGAAACGTAGTTTGATCGTCTGCTTCGCGCTGCTGACGGCGGCGGTCGCCTGTCGCTCGGTGCAGGTCGCGCCCGCAATCACGGCGACGCAGGTGCGCGAGGCGTTGAATCTGGCGCGCTACGCCGGCGCGGAGGCGCGCAGCCCTTACGAACTTTACAGCGCGCAGCTCTACTACGACCAGGCGTTGGTCGAGGAACACAACGGCAACCACGAACTCGCCCAGAGATATCTGGCCCGCGCCTACCAGCAGGCCATGACCGCCATCGACAACGCGAAGAAACCACGGAGCGCGCCATGAACCGGCGCCGCTGCTGTATGTATCTGCTGGTCGGCTCGCTGTTGGCGGTGCTATTGGCCGGCTGTGGCGGCGTACTCGGCGCGCAGATCAAGCCGGTTCGCGCTCAACTCGAGCAAGCCCGCGCGCACGGAGCGCCGGCGTGCGCCCCGCAGGCTTTCGCCGCGGCCGAAGCGTATCTGGATTTCGCGGACGGCGCCGACCAGTGCGGCGATCGTCTGGATGCGGAAGTCTATTTGTCGCGGGCCAAGGCGAAGCTGGCGGAGGCGCGCCACGACTGCGAAGGCGGCGGCCAAGGCCAGACGCCGGTTGCTCCGCCGACAACCCCCGCCAGTCCAAGCAGCGCGGCCGAACCGACCGCCGCCGCGACGAGCGAGCCGGAGGAAGCTGGCGACGAGGAGGAAGAAGCCGGGACCACGGACGAGCCCGCCGGCGCCGCTGAGCCGAACGAAACCGGCGCGTCGCCGGAGGTTGAAGGCCCGACTCCCGGCGAACCCGAGCCGTTCAACGGTTTCGTGGACGTCGAACGCCGTCCGGAACCGATCCCGCCCTCGCGGCGAAAGTTCATTCCCCTGCCCGAAGTTCAGTTCGTAGCGGATTCGCTGACGTTCACCTATCAGTCCATCGACAATCTGCGCGTGTTTGCGCAGCGGCTGATGGCGCATCCGGAGCTGCGCGTGCGCATCGAGGGCTATACCTACGCGCGCGGCGACGCGGCGGCCGAACAGCAATTGAGTAAGAAAAAAGCCGAGAAAGTCCGTGACGCGCTGATTTCCTTCGGCGTCGAGGCCGCGCGGATAACGGCCTTCGGCTTCGGCGCGGAACACCCGATCGCCGACAACGAAACTTACGCCGGTCGCCGCAAAAACGACCGCATCGAATTCATCATCTATCTGCAATGAAAGTCGATCGCCGGAAAATCTTTTCCTTCGCGGAGTTGCTGGCGCATCTGGCGGATGATCGCGCCGCCGGCCGCCGCATCGTCTTCACCAACGGCTGCTTCGATGTCTTGCACGTTGGGCACCTGCGTTTGTTGCAACAGGCCCGCGCGCAGGGCGACGTGCTGGTCGTGGCGATCAACTCGGATGCATCGGTCCGCGCACTGGGCAAAGGCGACGACCGGCCGATTCATCCGCAGCACGAACGCGCCGAAATGCTGGCCGCCTTCACCGCCGTCGACTACGTGACCATCTTTGATGAGCCGACGCCGCTGCAAATCATCGAATTAGTTCAGCCCGATGTGCTGGTCAAAGGCGGCGACTGGGCGGCGGATCAGATCGTCGGCCGCGAATTCGTCGAGGCCCACGGTGGCAAGGTCGTGCGTGTGCCGCTCGTGCCGGAAAAGTCGACGACAAAAATCGTGGAGCGCGTTCGCCGGGAGTGATTTTTTAACCGCGAATACACGCGAATATACGCTAATGAAACAAGAGTTGTGTTCGTTTGTTTTCATTCGCGTTCATTCGCGTCTATTAGCGGTTTCAACTTCCGTCACAAGAGTTAACCGCGAATACACGCGAATATACGCTGAAAGGAAAGCACCTGTGTTCATTCGGATAATTATTTTCCATTCGCGTTCATTAGCGAATATTCGAGGTTCCAAATTCCGTGAGTGTCAGGAATTCGAGACCGTATTCCGGGCGTGTTGGTGTTCCATGTCGAAGCCGCACACCGGGCAATCGTGCGCGCCTTTGGCCATCGGCGCGCCGCAGCGCGGGCACGTGTCGAGTTCCATGCCGCATGGTTCGCAGACTTTGCTGTTTTTCTGAATGACGGCGCTGCAGAACGGACAGCAAACCTGCCCCTCCGGCGGGTCGCACGTCTTACACGACGGGTCGGGTCCGCTGACGCCGCCGAATCGTTCTTCGTAAACTTGATCACGCGACTTGACCGGCTGCACCACGCGCGCTCGCGCCGCCGGATGCTTCGAGAAGTAATCCTCGATGGCCTTGTGCAACGCGTCGGCGCCGAGATTTGAGCAATGCAACTTGCGCGCCGGCAGGCCGTCCAGTTCCTCGGCCACGTCCTTGTTGGACAGCGCCAGCGCTTCCGCGATCGTCTTCCCCTTCGCCATTTCGCTGATCATGCTGGACACCGCAATGGCCGCGCCGCAGCCGAACGTCTTGAACTTGATATCCGCGAGCCGGTCGCCCTCGACCTTGATGTAGAACGTCATCAGGTCGCCGCAGATCGGGTTGCCTTCTTCGCCGACGCCGTCCGCGTTTTCGATCACCCCGACG
This sequence comes from Deltaproteobacteria bacterium, assembly GCA_003170555.1. Taxonomy (GTDB): domain Bacteria; phylum Lernaellota; class Lernaellaia; order Lernaellales; family Lernaellaceae; genus FEN-1099. The sequence continues at coordinate 267 of PMZC01000196.1, read as the reverse complement.
TTGCGCGGATTCGAAAAATGGTCCATCACCTTGGCGCTGTACATCGACCGCTCCTTCTCAGATGTAGTACATTTGCGTCTGGTTTTTCGCCATCTCGAGATAGCGCTGGCGCAAGTCTTCCAGCGAAATATTGGCCAGCGTGTGTCGAATGCAATCTTCGAGCTCCACCCACAACTCGTGGGTGATGCAACGGTCGCGCAGCTTGCACTGCGATTGGTCGGAAAAACAATCGACCGGAATCAGCGGGCCTTCGAGCACCTCCAGCAC
>PMZC01000164.1 GCA_003170555.1 Deltaproteobacteria bacterium | reverse complement strand
CGGGCCGGCGATGAGGTCGGAATTGGACGTTCGACCGAACGACGTACAGAAGCTGCTGGCGGCCGAATATCAAACGGTATCCGAGCAGAATCTATTTGACCGCCTCGGCGTTTCGCGGCAGGCGGATTCGACGCACGTGCAGACGGCGTATCAACGAGCGGTCGAGAAATACGTCAGCGAAGAGGCGTTTGTCGAGCCGGACCCCATCAGCCAGCGATTGGTGGATGACCTGGTCGACCTGTACACCATGGCCTTGCAGATTCTCAGCCATGGTCAACTTCGCGAAGGCTACATCCAGGCGCTGAATCCGATGGGGTTTCGTCAGCCGAAACTTCCAGAAACGAAAGCCGCGGCGCCGGCGCCGATCGAGACCAGGCCGCCCCGCGCCGAGACGAAGCCCAGCGAGGTTCGACCGATCGCCGATTGGAGCGCGGCGGCGCCGAAAAAGGAAAAAGACTTCTGGCGTTTGATCAAGGAGAAGCTGAAGCGGCAGTGATTAGCGCTCGCCGGGGCGGTTCATCATCGCCCGAGCCTTCAGGACTTTCCGCCGAATCAATACAATCAGAGCGATGAGCCCCGCGGGACAGAGTAAGCGCAAGATGAGCATGACCACGGGCGGCACGGCGTCGTTCTTGACGGTGAACATGTAGAACCCGGTCACCATGGCGAGGGCGATGATGATGATGCCGAGCAACTCCAGCGAACTCGTTTTCGTTCGTTCCTCGCGTCGCGGCGTGAAGAATAGAATGTCCATTAAGCTTTTTTGATAGCGCTTGGCCAGCCGGCGCGCCTCGATCGAATATCGGTCTTTGGCTTCGACGATCTCGCCGTAATGGCGTAACCCGATTTTCACCAGGTTGTTGCGCAGCACGAAGCCGACGTACTCGCGATGCCGTTTTTCGTCGTCCACGTCTTCCAGCAGTTTGCGCCAGAGTTCTTCCTCGGTGGATTTGAGCTGCGCATCCGGCTCCGCCGGGGCCGCGGGCGTCAAGAGGTCTCGCAATCGCTGGTCATCCATCTATCTGAATTTCTGCTTGGCTTCGGCGATTTTTCGCGCGGTGACGGCCAACATGCCGGGCACCTGTTTGCTTTTGGAAATCGCGATGACGTCTTTGATGTTGAGGCGATTGAGCAACTTCAGCGCGGTCGTAATCGGCGTTTTCGGATTCCAGCACAGTTGATGGACGACTTCGTAGTTCTTGGTCCATTCTTTGTGGAGGGTGACCACACGAATGAGTTCCTCGCGCATCGTCTTGTCCTTGGCGAAGCGGATCACCTCTTCAATGGTCGTACGCGGGTTGCGCAGCACGCACTCTTGAATCATCTTGTTGGCGTTTTTGATCAGGATCTGCCGCGCTTCGATATTCCCCTTCAACGCCAGCCGCATCTTGTCGAGCACGCGCATCTTGTGAATGCGGTTGGTCAGACTCACGCGGCGGTTGGACGACAGTTCTTCATCCGGATCGACGAGGAACTCCTGGGAAAAATTGTCCTCGCTTTCGAAGACCTCGCGAATCAGCTTTTCGATGGTGAAATCGGGCGGCAGTTCGTCGTCGGGCAGCGCTTCATATTCCTCCGGCGCGCCTTCTTCGGCGACCCCTTCCGGCGGAACCGCCTCGAGCGGTCGCGCCTCGGCGCCTTCGGGCGGCGCCGCCGCTTCCTCTTCCGGTTCGGCGGCGGCCTCGGTCGGTTGGGCGAGGCGGATGAACTCGTCGATCGATCGGCCGGAACTCAGCTCGATAAACGCCCGGACGCGCTCGCGCGCTTCCAACGAGGTGTTTCGGTTATGCAAGAGCGTGGCGACGATCTCGGGCGCGCGCAGCAGGCGTTCCTGGTTGTACGAAACGATGTTCAGCAACCGCTGGTTGTCGAGGATCTCGCCGAGGTAAGCCACCGACTCGTCGGCGGTCGCGCGATTCAGCAAGATGCGCTCGTAGAGTTCCTCGGTCAGTCCGCGATGGGCGAACCAATGAAGGATCTTCGGCGAGATGACATCCGCGAGCAGGTTGCGCAGCAGTTCGTTCGGCAGGTCGGTCAGACTTTGCCGTGCGGCGCGGCGGATGGCCCGGTCTTCGTCGGCGGCGAGGAAGAACAGGACGCTGATCAAGTCCCTGGTGCCCATCGGCAGCAAGGAGCGAGCGGCCATCATCTTCACCGCAGGCGTGGAGTCCTGCGGCAGCATCGTCTTGGCGGATTCCGGAAGCTCTTCCCAGGTCAACGGCTCAAACGGTCTCATCGCGCGCCCTCACAATCGAGTAACAGTCTAAGAAAAAGCCGACGCCGGATCAATGCATCCCGCGTCGGCCGGATAAGTTAGATGGTGGGAGACTATTCTTCCTCTTCCTCCTCGCGCTTGGACGCCTCGACGATCTTCTGTGCGATCTCGCCCGGCACTTCCTCGTAGTGCGAGAACTCCATGGTGAAGGTGCCCTGGCCGCTGGTCATCGAACGCAGATCGGGTTCGTATTTCAGCACCTCCGCCAGCGGAACCTGCGCCTTGATGATCGTGTTCTTGCCTTTCGAACTCATGCCGCCCGGTCGGCCCCGGCGGCTGGACAGGTTGCCCATGATGTCGCCGGTGCAGGCCTCGGGCGCCGTGATCTCCATGTCCACGATCGGCTCGAGCAGAATCGGCTTGGCCGCTTCAATAGCCTGTTTGACGCACATCGAGCCGGCCATCTTGAACGCCATTTCGGAGCTGTCCACCGGATGGTACTTGCCGTCGACCACCGCGACTTCCAAATCGACGACCGGGTAGCCGGCGATGACGCCGCGGCTGAGCCGCTCCACCACGCCTTTGTCGACCGCGGGAATGAACTGCCGCGGAATCGAGCCGCCGACGACTTTGTCCGCGTAATGGTAACCTTCGCCGCGCGGCAGGGGCCGGACCACGAGTTCGCACTCGCCGAATTGTCCGCGCCCGCCGGATTGCTTCTTGTGCCGGTAGCGCGCGCGCGCTTCCAGCTTGATGGTTTCCTTGTATGGCACCTTCGGCGTGGTGAGGGTCACTTCCACGGCGTACTTGCGCTTCAGTTTCTCGACCGTGATTTCGAGGTGGCCCTGGCCGACGCCCTCGAGGATGAACTCCTTGGTTTGCGTGTCGCGGCGGATGCGCACCGTGGGGTCTTCTTCGCACAGGCGGGCAAGACCCGTCTGGATTTTATCCTCGTCGCCCTTGCTCTTGGGTTGAATGGCGAAGCTGAGCGACGACGGCGGAAACTGCACCAGGTCGTATTGGATTTTTTCTTTTTCGTCGCACAGCGTATCGCCCGTCAGGGTTTCCTTCAGCTTGGCGACGGCGACGATATCGCCGCAGACCGCCTGATCGACCGCCTCTTTGTCCTTGCCCATCAACTTGAGCACTTGTCCCCAACGCTCCTTGGTGTCGCGATTGGGGTTGTACACCGTCGAGTCGGCGCCGACCGAACCGGACAGTACGCGGAAGATCGTGAGTTTGCCGGAGTGGCGGTCGATGATCGTCTTGAAGACGATCGCCGAAAATGGCTCGTTGTCACCCGGCTTGCGTTGAAGTTTTTCCTCGGGGGCGCCGGGCTTGAAGCCTTCCACCGCGCCGCGATCGAGCGGGCTGGGGGCGGCGTCGGCGATCAGGTCGAGCAGGGGCTGAAGCCCCATGTTCTTCGAAGCCGAACCGCAGAGCACCGGAATGATCGCGCCGGTTTTCACGCCGGCTCGCAGGCCTTCAGCCAGGGCTTCGGCCGTGAGTTCCTGCCCATCGAGGTAGGCCATCATCAACTCTTCGTTGCTTTCGGCGATGGCTTCCACCGCCTTGACGCGGTAGATCTTGTACTGGTCCTGCAGATTGGCCGGAATCGCGGTTTCGGTCATCGCGCCGGAACCGTCGCGAGGCCAGGTGTACGCCACGCCCTTCAACAGATCGATGAGGCCCTCGAACTTGTCTTCCCGGCCGATCGGAACGAACAGCGGGGTCAGCGTGACTTTGAAGGTATCGTTGATCTCCTCGAGCACCTTGAAGAAGTCGGCGCGCTCGCGATCGACCTTATTGATGAACACGATTTTCGGCGTCTTGAAGCGGGTCGCCAGTTCCCAAAACTTCTCGGTTTGGATTTGGACGCCGCTGGCGGCATCAATGACGATCACCGCCGTATCCACCGCGGTCATCGCGTTGCGGCTCTCGGCGGCGAAGTTCGCTTCGCCCGGCGTGTCGAGAATATTCACCCGCACTTTTTTCCATTCCGTCCAGGCGATGCCGGCGCCGATCGACGCGCTCTTCGCGATCTCCTCCGGCTCGTAATCCATGACCGTGTTGCCTTCTTCCACCCGCCCCAGACGGGTGGTGGCTTTCGCGGTGAAAAGCAGAGCTTCGGCCAGGCTGGTTTTGCCGGTGCCGCCATGGCCGAAGAGTCCGACGTTGCGCAGCTTGTCGGCTTCGATCGCTTTCATCCAGCACTCCCGTGCGCGGCCAAAAAATCAGCCCGCGCGTTGAACATCAGCAACGAATGTTTCAAGCCGCCTTTTGGGCTTCCAAAAGGCCCTCAAAAATAGGGTAACTGTCCGAAAAATGCAACCCCGCGACCGTCGAAATTGTTTTCATTTCGCGGTTGGCTTGTTGAGTTGATAGAGCAACCGCAGACCCTGCAAGGTCAGCGACTGATCGACCTCTTCAATCGTCTCCGATTCCGCGGCGATCATCTCGCACAGGCCCCCGGTGCCGATGGTTTTCATCTTCCGCCCATATTCCTTCCAGATGCGCTGGATGATGCCGTCGACCAGGCCGGTGTAGCCGTACAGAATGCCGCTCTGCATCGACTCGACCGTGTTCTTGCCGATGACGCTGCGCGGTTTCCCGACTTCGATTCGCGGCAGCTTGCTGGCGAAAAAGAACAGCGCTTCGAGGCTGATGCCGATGCCCGGGCAAATGACGCCGCCGAGGTATTCGCCCTTCTGGCTGACGACGTCGAAAGTCGTGGCGGTGCCGAAGTCGATCGAGATCAGCGCGTCATGAAAGCGATGATAGGCGGCGACGGAATTGACAATGCGGTCCGCGCCGACTTCCTTCGGGTTGTCGTACAAGATCGGCATGCCCGTTTTGATCCCCGGGCCGACGACGATCGGCCGGCGTCCGAAGAGCTTCATACAAACTTGCTCGAAACTCGCCTGCAGCGTCGGCACCACGCAGGAGATGATCGACCCCTCGATCTGTTCGAGGTGAATGTCGTCGTAGTGGAAGAAATCGCGGATCTCGATGCCGTACTCGTCCGCCGTCTTCCTTTTCTCCGTCACCGCCCGCCACTGGGCGCGAATGGTTTCGTTGTCGAACACGCCCAGCACGATGTTGGTGTTGCCGATGTCTATCACAAACAGCATCGCTAAACCCCCTGCAGGTGAACGTCGCCGCATGCGACCACCCGCGTTCGACCTTCGACCAGGACGATCAACCGCCCCTCGTCATCGAGCCGCTCGGCCACGGCGTCGTAGGTTTCGCCGGCTTCGACGATTCGGACCGGCGAACCGTGAATCGCCGCGCCTTGTTCCCAGGCGCGATACACCGCGGCGCGATCATTAAGCCAATTCTCATACTGCATTTCGAGTTGGAAAAGAAGCTCGGCCAAAAGCGAGCCGCGGTCAAACGTGCGGCCGGCGGCCTGTGACAGGCTCGTGCTCGTGTCGCGCAACTCAATCGGGAACTCGCCTGGTGAAAGGTTGACGTTGAGTCCGACGCCGACGACGGCCGCCGGTTGGTCCCCGAGAACCGCCTGACACAGAATGCCGGCCGCCTTCCGGCCGTTGATCAGCACGTCGTTCGGCCACTTGAGTCGAACTATATCTCCGACCGCGGAACGGACCACCTGAAACACCGCCAGCCCGGCGGCCAGCACGAGGCCGGCGATCTGCTCGGGCGCCACCGGAGGCCGCAACAGAATCGAGCACAACAAGGCAGCGCCGGGTGGGCTGAACCACGAACGTGTTTGACGTCCTCGCCCGGCGGTTTGGTAGTCGGCTGCGACCACGGCGCCGTGGGGTGCGCCTCGTGACGCCGACTCCAGCAGATACGCATTGGTGCTGTCGGCCGCTTCCAGCACGACCAACATCTCCCGCCCGATGAACTTCGTGCGAAGCAACGGTTGAAGGCGAGAAAGCTGCAGATCGACGGGGAGACTCATGACACCGTTGTCAGTTTCATGTGGAGGTCGGCGGACGGCGCACTGTGCGTCAAGGCGCCGACGCTGATGCGATCCACGCCGATCTCAGCCAGCGGACGAATCATCTCCGGCTTGATGCCGCCGCTCACCTCGATCTCGACGGCGCCGGACGCAATCTGCACGCCGCGAGCGATTTCTTTCAGGCTCATGTTGTCCAGCAACACGATATCGGCCCCCGCGGCGATGGCCTCGCGCAATTCCCGCTCGTTGGTGACTTCGACTTCGACGAGCAGATGAGGCTGGGACGCCCGCGATTTCTGAATCGCCGCCGTCACGCCGCCGCACGCGCGAACGTGATTGTCTTTGATCAGAATCTGGTCAAAGAGGCCCATCCGGTGATTGTGCCCGCCGCCGTGGCGCACGGCTTCTTTTTCGAGCAGACGCAGACCCGGCGTGGTCTTGCGCGTGTCGAGAATCTTGGCTTTGTGGCGCCCGACCAAAGCGACGTAGCGGGCGGTTTCCGTGGCCACGCCGCACAGATGCCCCAGCAGGTTGAGGCACACGCGCTCGCCGGCCAGCAGCGAGCGGATCTTTCCGCGGCAGGTGGCGACGAGCGCGCCGCGCCGCAGGCGATCGCCGTCCGCGCAATGGACTTCCACTTGCACTTCCGGATCGACGATGGCCCACAGCGGTTGCAGCACGCGCAATCCCGAAACCACCGCCTCCTGCTTGGTCCGAATCGCGGCTTCGCCGGCAGCCTGCGGGTCGATCGTGGCCAGGCTGGTCACGTCGCCGGCGCCGAGGTCTTCCGCGAGCGCCAGCTTCAGAAGTTCCTGCAGGGAGTCGGCAGCGGGACACATGCGCGGCGATCAATCCTTGATCGAGCGGCGAATCGCTTGATCGACCGTACGTAAAATCAACGCGGACAGGGTTTTGCGCGCGTCACTGCGCAAGGCTTCATCAACCCGCCGGCCCATCACGCTCTGCAGCCAGTCATCGACGCCGCGCGTGACGAGCTCGGCGATCTGCGGGCCCATCCGGCTGACGTTGTCCTGCACGACCGAGGCGACCGCGAGATCGGGCGGCGGCGCTTTTTTCACCGCCAGGTGCGACAGGTCGGCCGTGGGCGCCAACGACTTGGGCAGACCGCCGACCGAAGTTTCTTCTTCATCGGCGAAGAAAACGTCCAGCGGATCGGCATAGGCTTCCTTGCTCGTCGCGGTTTCAACCGGTTCGGTTTCCGGCACGAGATCATCGATTCCATGCGTGATCAGCGGATCGTGCTCGACCTTCATCGCCGTCGCCGACTCGTCGTCGCCATAGCCGTGGTAAAGCGGAGAGCCGGGCGTCGATTCGCCGGCGCGGGCGTCGAGGGTTTTGGCGTTGACGTTGTAGAACGTCGCCTTTTGGCCCTGGTCGTATTGTTGATTGGACAGAATCAGCTCCGACGTGTCTTTTTTCTCGCTGGGCGCGTCGGCGGCCTGGTTGCCGCGCCGGGCGTAAAGCGGCTGCTGCTTTTCCGTTTTCTCGGCGAGCTCGAGCACGGCTTCGGAGAGGATGTCTTCGGGCGCCGATGTTTCCAGGTAGCGGTCGACGCCGGCCAACATTCCCTTGCCGTGATTATACGACGCGGCGGATGACGTCAGGATCATGAAGCCGATTGATTGCGCGCGCGCGCCCTTTTTGATTTTTTCGCACAGATCAAAGCCGTCGCCGTCCGACAGGTCTTCGGCGGAGAGGACGACCGACGGCTCGATCTCGTCCACCAGCCGCATCGCCTCGAGCGGATTGGCGGCGACGTGGTAGACGGTGCCGTGCGTCCCGACGGCTTCGCGAATGGATTTGGCCGCGTCGCGCGATAGCCCGACCAGCACCAGATGACGTTTAGCGATGTTCATCTTGACCTCGCTTCTCTCTCAGCCAATGGAAACCAAATCATGTTTACGACGGCCCAATCCCAGTTTTTCGGCGTGCTCGAGCTGGGCGTTGTAATCCAGGCCCGGATAGACATCGTCGATCTTGTCGGTCCCGGGCGCCAGCGCTTTTTTGAGCGCCGATCCGGGCAAACCCGGCGCGGCGTTGAGCGCGTCGACGCACGCCTGGTCCACCGCGACCGGATCGATCGAAGCGAAGACGCCCAGGTCGGGGACCAGCGGGGCGTCGTTCATGCCGAAACAATCGCAGCCCGGTGAAACGCGCATCACGAAGTTCAGGTAGAAGCAGCGGCCGTCCTTCTTGTTGACGGCGCCCAGGGCGAACTCGACCATGCGCTGCTGCAACACTTCGCGAGCCTGATTCCAGCGAATGCCGATCGCCTGGACCGGGCAGACGCCCAGGCATTCGGCGCAGCCGGTGCACAAGGCCGGGTTGATTTCGGCCTTGCGGTTGACGAGCTTGATCGCTTTGAACGTACAAGCCTGCACGCAGAGGGCGTCGCCGGTGCATCTGTTTTTGTCGACCACGGGCGAGACCGATGAATGCATTGACAGCTTGCCTTCGCGCGGCGCCACGCCCATGCCGATGTTCTTGAGCGCCCCGCCGAAGCCGGTGGCTTCGTGGAGCTTGAAATGGCTGACCGCGACCAGGCCGTCGGCCAACGCGATGGACTCCGCGATCGGCACTTGTTTGTAATGCTGGCCGTCGATGTCCACCGGCACACTGGCGGCGGAGCGCAGGCCGTCGGCGATCACCACCGGCGCGCCCAGCGTGCTGTAGGTGAAGCCGTGATGGAACGCGGTTTCGAGGTGCGCCACGGCGTCCCCGCGACTGCCGCGATAAAGCGTGCTGGCGTCGGTGACGAAGGCGCGCGCCCCGGTCTTCAGGACGTTCTGCACGACCTGTCGCAGGTACACCGGGCGCACAAACGCGGTATTGCCTTCCTCGCCGAAATGCGTTTTGACCGCGACGAGGTGGTGTTTCTCGAAGGCGGAAGGCAGGCCGATTTTGTTCAGCAGCAAGTCGATTTTGTCGAGCAGATTGCGGCGCACGTTGGCGCGCATCGATGCGTGATAGACCTTCACGGTCATTTCGAGTCTCCGCAGCCGTTTGCCTGATCTTTACCCCGGAGCACCCACCGCGTCAATGAAGCAGGCGCGTCGGTTTACCGGGTTCGCCCGCTCTGTTACCCTTGTCCCGTTCTCGCGCAGGAGGATTTCGATGACGGTCGTTCGTTGGCGCGCCGCGTTCGTGGCGGCGCTGGTCGTGTTGGTGCTGGTCATGGGCCTGTCGGCGTCGTCGCAGAAAACGATGCGCCGCACCGAGGACGAGATCGTGGTCGCGGGTAAGATGATGCCGGCGGCGTTGGGCTGGCCGATCGCGCAGACGCGGATGTTCGCCATCAAGCAGGGGCGGGCGCAGGCGATCCCGTTTCAGATCGATGAAGTCAACGCCGACGGCAAGTACGCGGTGACCTACGGCCCGCAGCGTTCGGTGGAGGACGGCCGCATCAGCCCCAACGACGAACTCGTCTTCATGATCTTCGACGCGGGCGATCAGGGCGGCAAGGAACTGCTGCCGGCCGGTTTCGCCGCCGCGGTCGAATTGCAAATCACCGATCCGGTCGACGGCGGCAAGGCGTGGGTCTATCTGGCGCAATATCCCAATCATCCGCCGCCGCTGTCTTCGGAGGATTACGTCCGTTTCGACAACGAGCACACGCGCGTCGATACCGCCCGCTACGCGATGGGTTTTCACCCGATCGCCACGCTGTCGATCGGTTACCTGGCGACCAAACCGGCGGGCGGCGGCAACGGCCAGAACATCGTCGACCGGCTGAAGATTCGCTTCAAAGCCGAGATTCGCGGCGGGCTGGGCACGATCGACAAGAATGAGGAACAGTTCACCAGTCGGACGATCGGCTGGATCGACGGGCCGGTGCGCGTCGTGCGCAGCACGGCGAACCAGATGAAACTGTGGAAGATCAAAACGCCTTCCGCCTATCTCAACAACGTCTACTACCTCAACTCGTTCGAGTTCCCGACCGAGGTCAACGTGCCGTTCAACCCCGGCGTCTTGTTGTCGCACGATCCGACCTTTCGCGTCAGCACCGACGGCCTGTGCCGCTGGCTGCCGCGCGTGTTTTACAACAGCCGCAACACGCAGGGCGTGATCGTCGATGGTGCGATGAGCGAAGCGGAACGCAAACTCGACTTGTCGCCTTACACCTGGTCGGCCGTGCTGGAAGCGAACCGCAAGTCGGGGTGGGTTAATCGACTGATCTACGACCATGCGTCGCCGGCCGTGCCGCTGCTGTACTACAACGACGACAAGAACCATTTGGACCCGCCCGAAGACGATCCTGGCGAATGCGGCGACATCGGCTACCAGCTCACCCACCTCGATCAGGTGAAGCGCGGCAAGCTGACGCTGGTGTCGGTGATGTATCAGGTCAACAACTTCACGCTCGATCGCGTCACGGACTTGATGAACATCCGGGACCAGAAGCTGCGCGTAACCTCGCGCGGGCTCTAATAGGGCATGATCTTGTATATGAACTTGTTGAGAATCTGGTAGGTCGGTCCGCTGAAACCCCATTCGTAAATGACCATCAGCAGGTTCCAGAACCCGCCGGCCAATAGGCAGATCATGGGCGTGTATAAAAATACTTTGATGTTTTTCTGTCCGTTCGATAGTTCCGCCTTGTCGAAAATCCGGTAGTAGACCAGCGAGAACGCCATGAAAGCGCCGAACCACGCGGCGTAGTTGCAGAAAGGTACATTCAGCCACCAATTGGGCAGCAGCTTGTTCCATTCCCAGAAGTACTTGGAGAGGCTGGCCAGCGGGTCGATCTGTGCGTCGAGCGACAACGCGATGGCCGTGGTGAACAACGCCGACAGCACAATCGAATTCTGCAGTCGCGGCGAGTGTTGGCGATAGTAGGCGGCGATCCAGATGCAGCAGTAGAACACCAGGCTCCAGCCCATCATGGTGGCGAACGGCGCCGGCAAACGCCCAAAGTACAGCAGATAACCGGGTTCGGAGAAGTAACCGAGAATGATGCCCGCGTTTTCCAGCAACAAACCGTAGAACCAAGCAACCAGGAAGAATGTGGCGAAACGCGAGACGCCGCCGTGATAGAGCACGTGAACGATCATCAGCGCCACCCAGCACAACTGCATGATTTCGAAAAAGCGACGCATCCAATCGGCGTGCATTTCCACGCGGAGAAAGGGCAGAATGGTGTAGAGCAGCCAGATCGATAGCGGCACGCCGAAGGTCAGTTTGAGCAACCAACGATGTACGCGCTCCTTGTCGATGGGCATCGTCGACAGGTTCAACCGTTTACGGTAGTACGAGTAAAACCACAGCAGAGCGGGCAAGGCGGTAAAAGCAAACCAGTGGCGCGAGAAACCGGCGGCGGTAAATTGCGCCCTCGGCACGTTGGCCATGACAAAGTTGAGTATCGTCACCGCCTGGAGGTAAACAAACCAGATCGGCAGATACGTCCAAATTTCGCGGGCGATCGTTCCGCGATTGAGCAATGACCTAGTTTGATCCTGCGCGTTCATCGCGACTCCGTGGGAAGTGGTCAACCGGCAATGTAACCGGAGCAGCCGGTACGGGTCAATTGGCGGTCGGCGATTGACTGTCGAGGCGGCCGTGCTATCCTCGCGCCACTGCAAGCGAAGACCATGGGTGTTTGTTTGAAGGCGACTACTTCGACTTAACGATACGTCAAACCAATAAACCGAAAGAGGTGAACATTATGGCGGACAAAAAAGCGGACCTCGCGGGTCCGGGAATCGGCAGTTACGAGGAAATCGAACGCATTCTGCCGCAGGATTACCAATCGTTGCTCGACCCCAAGGAAACGCAGCACGCGGTCATGGAGGTCAAACGGTACATTGAAGACAACTTGTGCAAAGAATTGAATCTGATGATGGTCGCGGTGCCGCTGATCGTCGACGTGGAAAGCGGCNNGGAGAGCGGCGTGAACGACATGCTCGACCGCGACGGCGCCCGCACGCCCATCCAGTTCCACATCACGAACGACCACGACAAGCATCCCGTCGACGCCCAGGTCGTCCAGGCCGCGACCAAGTGGAAGCGCGTGGCGCTCAAGCAGTTCGGGATGAAACCCGGCGAGGGTCTGTGCACCGACATGCGCGCGGTGCGCAAGGACTACTTCCTCGATCACGACCACAGCGCGTACGTCGACCAGTGGGACTGGGAACGCGCGATGACGGCGGCCGATCGCAATCTCGATTTTCTCAAGGACGTGGTGCGCAAAATCTGGAAAGTGCTCAAGGGCGCCGAGCAGCACGCCCACCGTCTGTTCCCTCAGCTCAAGACGAAGAAATACCCCGATCTGCCCGACGAACTCAAATTCCTGCACGCGGAAGAAATTCTGGACATGTTCCCCGAGCTGCCGCGCAAGCAGCGCGAGACCGCGATTCTGCAGGAGTACCCGGCGGTGTTCATTATCGGCATCGGCTGGGTGCTGAAAGACGGCTACCCGCACGAACTGCGCGCCGCGGATTACGATGATTGGGTCACCGAAACCAAGTCGGCCGACGGCCGCCCGATGCACGGCTTGAACGGCGACATCCTGGT
>PMZC01000198.1 GCA_003170555.1 Deltaproteobacteria bacterium | reverse complement strand
GCTTGATCGTGTAGACCTTGGTGATCGACAGCAGAATCCCGCGCAGCTCGACCGTGCGGCCGAGATTCAGCGCGTGGAAGTAATACCCTTCCTTGCCGTCGTGGTTGATTTCAATGGCCCGCGCGGCGTACTTCATGCCCCGCTCGAAATGCTCCAGCTTCTTTTTCTTGGTCGTCTCGATGCTGCCGTGCACCAGTTCGAGATCGGCCAGCCGCCAGTGCGCCTCGTACGCGCAAGCCGCGTTCTCCGCCGCCTGGTGGTACGCCTTCTCGGCCTGGTCGAAATGCGCCGCGCCCAGATGCAGTTGGGCGAAGTGACTCAGCCCGTCGCGCAACGCGTCATCGCAGGTGTCGGCGGCGACCATCTCGCGCCGCGCGCCGACCAGCAGCATCACCAACAGCAGCGCGGCCGGCAGCGTCTTGCGTCGCATCGCGGTGACCTAGTGTTCGCCGACGCCCAGGGTGGCGGTGAGGCTGTACACGTTGCCCCACGCGCTCAGCGGCGGATAGTTCGGGTCGTTGTTGTTGTTGAGTCTCACGTGGTCCATCAGGTGAAGCTGCCCGGCGATCTCGAAGTGCACCGGCACGCGGAAGACATCGAGGCTCGGCAGGAACCAGCCGCTGTCGAAGCCCGCGGTGAAGACCCACTTGTTCGGGTCGAGGTAATTGCCCGGACCGTTTTCATTCGGCACGGGCGACAGTTCGCGGTACACGCCGCCGCGCGGGGCGATGGTTTGCAGCGCCCACCATTCCGGGCGGAAAACATACTCGGCGCCGACGCGCGTGTTCCAGGTGTCGTGAAATTCCGGGTCGGGATGGACGCCGAAGAAATTTCTCCAGTGCGACCACCGCTTCCATAATTCCTCGGCGGAAATCGTCAGTTCCGGCACGGGGCTGAGCGAGAAACCGGCGACGACCTGCATCGGCGTCCAGCCGGTCAGCGCTTTCATCGGCGTCACGGCGGGCGGCGCGTAGAGCGTCATCCCGTTGAAATGCACCTTCATGCGCGCGGTGGCCGAGCCGTTGCCGTCGATGGTCACCACCTCGTCGCGCCAGACCACGCCGAACGAAAAGACATCGCCGCCGCCGCTGTCGCGCGGCATGTGCAGCAACAGGCCGGCCAGCGGTTCGACGCGGCCCCACGAACGCGTGACCGTGCCTTGCGTCGCGGAGTATTTGTATTTCGGCACGTAGATGTGCGCGTNNAAGTCCGGCTTGCCCGGCTCCAGGTTTCCGACGGCGCCGGCACCAGACCGCCGCCGACGGACAGCCAGTCGGTGATGCGCACCGCGACCGACAGATACGCCGACAGCAGATTCAGCGAACGGTCGTGATAGCGGTAGAAATACGGCGAGTTCTGATCGTACGGAATGGCGAAGCTCTTGTAGTAGTCGGACAGCGCGAGCGCCATGCCGAAGGTGACGCGCTCGGTCCACTTCGGATCGATCAGCGGTTCGGCGATCACGTTCCACGAAATGCCGAAGACCAGGTAGTTGGTCGTCGGGTACTGCGTGAAGCGGCGATCGTTGTAGTCGCCGATCTTCATGTGGAGTTGGGGATCGACCAGCTTGTAGCCGACGTGCAGCCCGAGGCCCTTCGCCCGCACCAGCGCGGCGGGGTTGTAGAACGCGGCGGCGTAATCGTTGGCCGCGGCCGTACCGGTGTTGCCCATCGCCGCATCGCGCGGCGCGACGCCGAAGTCTTCGAACAACTGCGGCATCTGCGCGTGCGCGGGCGCGGCGACCAACACGCCGAGCCCGACGAGCAGCGCGAGCAGCGCGATCCCGGCGTACCGCGGTCGTCTCATCCGCGCATCTTTCTGGGCTTCGCCTCAGTCACAAACGTCGGCCTCCATCCCGGCCAAATCACTGCCGAGCACCTGGCGGAAAATGTCGTAAAGCGTTTTTGCATCCTGGCTCTGCTGCGCCGGCGGCGCGCAAAGATCGCCGTGCCACCGGTCGACGTCGGCGCGCTTGAGCTTCGTGAAGTCCGCCGCGTCGTAAACCTGCTCGAGGGCGGTCTGCAGCGCGCGGAACTCCGAAAGCTTGACGTAGGTCAGCCAGAGGTCGTTCGCGCCCTTGAAGATCAGCAGCACCATCGACTCGCCGTCGCTCGTCTGATCGGTCAGCGTCACGGCCGCCGCGCTGGAGCCGCCGCAGCCGAGCGCGCCGCCGCTGCCGTACGGATCGCTGCCGTCCGCGCTCGGTTCGCCGACGGGCACGATGACCGTCTCGGGCTCTTTGCCCGACGAGCAGTTGGAGCTGATGCCGAGCAGCGGAATCAAGAGCAATGCGCAGAGAATGCCAATCGCTTGTCTCATGGCCTCACCTCACCACGCCAGTTCCACGGCGGCCGTTCCGGAGTAGACCAGGCCGCCCGTGTCGATGGGCGGGAACCGGTCGTGCTGATTTTCGATGTGTTCCGGAATCAGGTAGTGCACTTGGAAACCGGCGTCGAAATTGATCGGGGTCTTGATGATCCCCAGTACGCGATCGAAACGCAGGCCGAAGCCCGCGGTAAAAACGTGGGTGTCGTTGTCCAGAATGTTCCACTCGTTGTTCTGCGGCGGCGTCGGCGTGGGCTGATAGTACCAGCCGCCGCGCAGGGTCCACGATTCGAGCCAGGTCGCGCCGGGGAAGAACGTCTGCTCCACGCCCACCCGCTGTTCGAACGTGTCGTGGAACGGCGGATCGGGTTTGGTGAAGAAGTAGTTGGTCCAGGTGTGCCAGCGCTTCCAGATCGTGTCGGTCGAGATCAGCGTGCCGCGCGTCGCGCGAACCGCGAGGCCGAACGCGGCCTGCATCGGCGTGAAACCCGATTGCGTGCGGATCGGCACGTTCATCGGCGGAATCGGTTTGAGCGGCTGCGTCACGCCCGGAATGTGAATGACCATCAGGTTGAGCGCGTGCCCGCGGCCGTCGATCACCGTCACTTCGTCGCGCCACGTGAGGCCGACGCGCAGGCGGTCGTCCATCCCGGCGAGCGGAATGCGAAACAAAATGCCCGCCAGCGGTTTGACGATGCTGTGCGCGCGATTGACCAGCCCCTGCTGCGAATTGAACGTGGCTTTCGGCAAATAGAGATCGGTGTGCACGCGCGCGTCGATGTAGGTGGCCGACGGGGCGACGACGATCCCGCCGCCGATCGAGAACCACGACGCGAACTTGATCCCCAGCGTGACGTACAGCGGCAGCAGCGCGATGGGCCGATCCTGATAGCGGAAAAAGTACGGCGTGTATTGATCGTAATAGTTGGTGTACGAGTGCAGGAACTCGGTGATGGCGAACGCGACGCCGAAGGTGAACGGCTCGGTGTACTTCGGGTTGATGATGCTCGGCGCGTTCAGGTCGGTGGCCAGGCCGAACATGCCGAAGTGCGATTGCGGATAGCCGGTGAAATGATCAGCCGAATAGCCGGGCAGCTTCGCGGTCACTTCCGGCGCAATGAACTTGTAGCCGAGGGTGAGATGGAAGCCTTCGGTCTGGGACAGGCCGGCCGGGTTGTAAAACGCCGCGGCGAAACCCTCGGCGACGCCGGTGAAGGCGTTGCCCATCGCCGAGTCGCGCGGGCCGACGCCGTACTCCTCGAACGTCTGCATCGTCTGCGCCGCGGCCGACGCCGGGAGCAGCAGCAACAACAGCGCCGCCGCCAGCAGCCACCCGATGCTTCGTTTCGCTTTCCCGCGTTCCGTCGCCGAATCCCTCGCCCCGCCGCCGGGGATCAGAAATTGTACTTGATATCCAGGAACCCGAAGCTGTGATCGTGAATAAAGCCAAAGAGCTCCGTGCGCGGACCGCCGAAGACAATCGCCCCCAGACCGATCCGCAAATCCGGAACGAACTCGTAACTCATCTTACTCGAAAATTGGAAATCGTCGTTGACAATATGGCCGTGGCGCCAACCTTCGATGCTCCATTTGCTCGCGTCGTACAACGCCTGCGCGTAACCCTCCAGTTTGTTCTCGAGGAAGAACCAGTGGGCGTAGGCGATGACGAAGGAGAGCGACCGCGGCATGATTAAGTCGGGCGTCCAGTTCGGCGTGTAAATTTGCATGTATTGCAGATTGAAGTCGATGTCGAACGGCAGTTGGTAGTCCGCGCCGGCCGTCCAGGTCAGCATCGGTTTTTCCACCACCTCCAGTTCATCGGTGTAGGTCGGCTGGTCGAATGCGTACGCGCCCTCCGCGCGAAACACCGACGGACCCAGGTTGGCCTCGAAGTCCGCGCCAAGCTGCTGGAAGCGTTTGTAGCGCGACACCATCAACTGGTCGGGGTCGAGGTGCAGCACGCGATCCATGATCTCCGCCACCGGCGCGTTGTTGGCCAGCGCCTCGAACAAGTGCACCGCGTCGCGGCTGAAATACAAGGTGGGCAGTTTATCGTAGCCGTTGTAATACGACGCCGACCCGGCGACCGGCCCGGCATTGTAGCTGAAGCGCGCGCCGAATTCCCAATGCTCCAAATCGTCTTCGGGAATCGTCGGCCCCAGCGCGTTGAGTCGTTCAGTCGAAAGCGCTTTCTCCAGGCTGTCGTCCCAACCCGGGAAACTCGTGTTCAGCAGCGAAACGAAGTCGCGGCCCAGCGCGGTCTGTTGCAGCGGAGTGATCAGCAGATTGACCGGCACGTGGTTGCCGAGCAGCGCCCAGTTGCTGCCGATGAACTGGATGTGGTCGGGCCGGAAGAACGGAATGAAAATCGCGTCGAGGTTGACGTTCGTCCAATAGTACCGGGCCCGCGCCATGAGGTTGGGAATTTTATAGTGGCCGAGTTCCGTGTCGATCATCCGCGTGGTGTCGACGGAGTTGATGATGTCGGTGGGCGAAAACACATCGGTGCANNCGCCCCCAGGTGACAATCTGCTGGCCGAGACGCAAATCAAAGCGGCCGAAATGCAGATCGGCGTACATCTCCTCGACGTTCGCGCTGTAACGCGCGCCGTTTTCGCGGCCGTAGAAATCGGCCCGCAGCATATACTCGCCCAACCCGGTCAGCGTAAGCGAGAAGCGTTCCGAGTAGTTGTACACGCCGCGGAGATACAACATCGTATGTTCGACGGTGAAGTCCGAGTACCGGTTCTGGTTGTCCAGTTCCATGCTCGTGCGGCTTTGCACGTTGCCGGAGAAGGCGAAGGTCCGCGCGTTTTCACTCGGCTCCGTCGCCGACGTTTCGCCGCCTTCGGTCGGCGGCGTCGCTTCGGGCGTCGCTTCGGGCGTGGGTGTGGGAGTCGCTTCGGGAGTTGCTTCGGGTGTGGCTTCGGGGGTCGGCGCCGGCGTCGCTTCTTCGGTCGGCTCGTTCTCGGCGCGGCTCGGCGCAACGTAAACGGCCAGCACGGTCGCGACGGCGATCAGCACCGAGATGACGACAGTGATGGAATACCCACGTGGTGAGCTGCCGCGCGAAAAGATCGACCCAACCTCCTGTGGACGACGGGCGAAGCGGAACGAGTTGACCTCGTGGCGCGCATTGTAACATAATCGCGCGCGGTTTTGACCAGCGGCTTGTCTGCGCCGCGGAGTCAGCCGACCGCCGAGATGAATCGAGCGTCCGGCGGTCGCCGGTGAGTCACGACGAGAAAAACAAGGACGCCTGATGAACTTCCGCGAGCTGCCCGAACGCCCGTGCGGTCCCCTCTCCGAAGCGATGCTGTACGCCGAGACCGACAAGTGTCCGCGCAGCGGTTACAGCTACCTGCGCTTTCACGGGCGCGTCGACCACGAGTTGCTGCGCGAAGCGGCGCGCCGCACGCAGTACGCCTATCCGTCGCTCGCTTCGCGTTTCGCCGAACGGCGCGTCGGACTGCGCCGCTTGATCATGCGCATCCCGGTCGCAGAGCCGCTGCCGCTGAAAGTCGTCGAGGCGACCAACGCCGACGGCCGCGAGCCCGGGCAAATCCTGCAAGACTACTTCGAGCCGTATTACACCTGCCGGTTGGGCGTGTTCGAAGGCGCCACCGCGCAGTTTTTCTTGTTTTGCTTTTCCGACGACGAACATGCGTTGGTGAGCTACAACCATCACACGGCCGCCGACGGTTCGACGACGATGGGCTTCATGCGCACGCTGTTCGCCCACTACCACGAGCTGGTGAAAGGCGAACCGCCGGAGTGGAAAGAGGCGGAGGACCTGGCGTCGAGCGCGCGCACCGCGCAGAAATTCCCCATCTGGCCGGTGCTGCGCGAGATGCGCGCCGAAGCGCGTCGCCGGCGCGAACATCCGTTGATCCGCTTCGGCCGCGACGTGCGTCCGACCTGCGCTGCGCGCGACATCCTCGGGTTCAACCTGAGCGAAGACGAGACCAGGGCGATGGTGAAAAAGTCGAAGGCCCTCGACGCCACCGTCAACGATCTGCTTTCGGTCGAGGCCATTCGCAGCCTCGATTCCGTGCTCGGCGCGCCGGACGGGACGATCTCGTTCTGGATTCCGGCCAACGTGCGCACCTCGCCGGAAGACCTTTCGCACGCGAATTACTCGAGCGCGGTCAACGTCGACCTGATCCGCGCGGAGCGGGTGGACGAAGCGCGGCTGCTCGGCTTGTTTGTCGAGCGCCGCCGCGCGTTGTTCGCCTCGGGCCGGCCGTACGTCAACCTGCGCCTGCTGCGGTCGCTCCTGTCGGTCGTGCATTTCATTCCGTATCGCTGGCGGCGCTCGTGGATGAACAAGTTGATGGCGCAGCCGACCACCTTCATGTCGTCCAACCTCGGCGTCCTGTGGCCCAAACGCGTGAACGGCAAGATGACGCCGTATAGCGTGCTGACCCACGCCGGCGGGCTCGAGCTCATCGAGTACGGCTACAATTTTTCGACCGACGAGAATATCGGCCACGGCTTGATCTCGCATACCTTCAACGGCCGCTTCAGCGCGTGGCTGTCGGTGAACCGGCAGGTGGTGGATCGCGACCTCGCCGAGCGTTTCATGAACGCGCTGAAAGAACGGCTGATTTCCTAACTTGGCCGCGAGGCCAAGGCTGGGCCGGCTGTAGGAGCGCCTTTCCAGGCGCGATTGAAATCGCACCCGGAAGGGTGCTCCTACAAAAATCGGGGTGCGCGATTGCGCTTAGCTGGGCGGCATGAATCCGCGTGCGTGGTCGTGGCACTGCGTGCAGCGGCCGGTGAAATGCGCTTCGCCCTGGCCGCCGCGATTGTAGAACGTCGTCCCCACGTGGCACACCTCGCACAGGCCGGTCCCCGCGTCCGGCGCCGGAATCGCGTAGCTGTCGGCGGCGAGGCCGGCGAGATTCTGGAAACTGATCGCGGCTTCCGCGCCCGGCTCCACCAGAACCTTGGGTTGAATCAGATAGATGTTGGTCGAGCCGTGCGGCTCGTGGCAGGTCGTGCAGGCGATCAGGCGAAATTCGCCGTCGGGATAGTAGGTCGGGATATGCGTCGCTTCGCTGTGGCAGTCGTCGCACCCCGGCTTCGCGTGGTGGCCCGGACCCGGCTGATCCAGCACCTGCTCGTGACAATAAGCGCAGTCGTACAGCGAGCGATGCGAGGAGGCGTTCTTCCACGCGGTCGCCTGTGCGGTGTGGCAGGCCTGGCAATTGTCGGGAGAGACCGTGTCGTCGTCGACGTCGTCGTCGGCGCTGCACGTCGCGCAGCTTTCCTCTTTCTCGCACCCGACCATCACGGCCAGAGCGAAAACGAGAAGCAGAGCCAGCCACAATCCGGTCGCGGTCTTTTTGCCCATCTCGTTTGACCCCATTGGCGCGCGGTGCGCCGGCGATTTATCCCGCGATGCGCTCGGCCTGACGCCAGGCCAACGCCTGGATGGTCAAGGTCGGGTTGAAACCGGTGGACGTCACGAAGACGCCGCCGTCGGAGTTGTACAGGTTGCTCAAATCGTGGAACCGGCCGTACGGATCGGTCACCGAGGTCGTCGGGTCGTTCCCCATGCGCAGCGTGCCGAGGATGTGCTTGGTGTCGGGCACGCCGCCGTTGGTGATCGCCAGCGGCACGGCCAGAATGAAATACGCGCCGGTTTCGCGATGAATCTGCTTCAACTTCGGAATCGAAGTCTGCGCGACGAGTTGGTCGTTCGGATGCTGCTTGTACGTGATGCGCGAAACGGGGAAGCCGTACACGTCTTTCACCGTCGGATCGAGGTCGATCATGTTCGTCGGCACGGGCGGGTCTTCCGCGATGAAGGTGATATCGGCCATGTGATCGCGGAACGGGCTGTAGCGCATCAGGTTCTTGTGCAGCTTGCCCGCCAGCGGTACGAACAGCGCCTCGCCGATCGGATGCAGTTGCGCGCCGAACTCGACGACGCCGCCGCCGAACGGCGGATTCGGATCGCCGGGCTGCGGCGGCTTGTTGAGATCGTCCATCCCCAGCGTGCCGACGCGGCCGCGGTAGTTGTGCACGCGCTGGGCGTACAGGCCGAAGACGCTGTACACCGAATGAAACATGATGTTCTTGCCGACCAACCCGCTGCTGTTGCCCAGGCCCTGCGGGAACGCATTGGTCGCCGACAACAGACACAGGCGCGCGCTTTCGATCGGATTGCCGGCCAGAATGAACGCGCCGGCCGCCTGCGTCACCTTCTGGCCGTTGGGGTCGATGTACTCGACGCTCTCGATCGCCGTGCCGTTGGCGTTCGCGTTGAGCTTGTAGACGAAGCAGTTCGCGCGCAGCTCGCAGTTGCCGGTGAGCAGCGCGTCGCGCACCACGGTCACCGCGGTGCTGCCCTTGGCGTTGATCGCGCAGCCGTGGCTGCCGCAGAAACCGCAGTTGGCGCAGGCCGGCCGACCGCCGTAGGCCACGGAGTTGAGCGCGATCGGCGTCGGGTACGGATGGTAACCGAGCTTGGTCGCCGTGTCGGCGAGCAGCAGGCTGTGGTACTTCTGATAGCCCGGCTTCATCGGATACGGGTTGGCGCGCGGCTCTTCGTACGGATTGATCAGCGCCTGGCCCTGGATGCCGACGGCCTTTTCCGCCCTGTCGTAGTACGGCTCCAGCTCGTCGTAGGAAATCGGCCAGTCGTCCATCATCGTGCCTTCGAGCGCGCCGTAGATCGACTTGATGCGAAAATCGCGCTGGGTGCAGCGCGGCGAGTTGCCGTCGTAGTGAATCGTGCCGCCGCCGACCGTGGTGGCCAGCGTGTTCACTTTGGTCACGACCGCGTCGTCGCCGGCGGATGTGCGGAACGTCCGCGGCTCGATGCGCCGGTCCATGTCGACGAAGTTGCGCACGTAGAACTTCAACTCGTCGTTGCCCATGTGGTTGCCGGTGATGCCGTCCGGGTTGTCGAGGCCGATATAATTGTTGGGGCCTTTTTCCAGCAGCAAAACCTTCAGCCCGGCCTCGGCCAGCACCTTCGCCGAAACGCCGCCGCCCGCGCCGGAGCCGATCACCACCACGTCGGGATTGCCGGATTTCATCGTCGCTCCTTCCGCCGCTCGTTACAGCAACTGATCTTTGTAGGGGGCGAACGCCAGGCGCAGGATTTGCACCACCTCGTCCAACTCTCGCGAACTCAGCACGCCGGTGGGGTCGGACAATTCGATCTGCGCGCGGCTGTAGCCGATCGGCTGCCGGTCGCCCTCGTAGTTGACGTACTTCCAGCCCATCATCTCCTGGTTGCCGCCGTATTCCGGCGCGGCGTACATGCCTTCGACGGTGTTTTGAAATACGACGTTGATGAAATCTTTGTCGGCGGCTTTCTTGATCGTCGCCTGCTCCGCGGGAGTGAGGTCGACGAAATCGGCGCCGAATTGAGTCTGGGACAGCGCATCAAGCTGCGTGACGCCGGTCGCGTAGATTTCCTGCAAGCCGACCACCGGGCCGTTGAATTCGCGCTCGGCGATGCCCTGCGAGCCCTGGATGTACATGCGCCAGGAGATTTCCTGCACGCGCGACAGCGGCAGGTAGTCGCCGAAATTGGCTTCGCCGCCGTGCCGGCCGCTGAAGGGACCGGCCGCGTAGATGCGCGGCGGATCGACCTCGAACGCGCCCAGCATGTAGTCGATGTAATCGACCACGCCGGCCGAAACGGCGCCCGGGTCCTGGTCCTCGGGGATGATCACGCCCGTCAGCGCGCGAATGGTCGCGTACTGGTGGTCGTCGAAGAAGCGCCCGTCATCGTTGGTGGACGGCTGGCCCTCGCGGTTCATCTTTCCGCGCGCCCCGCCCGCGCCCGGTCGGCCGCAACCGATCGGCAGCACGAGCACCGCCATTCCCGCCACGCCCAATTTCAGAAATTCTCGCCGCGAGATTTCACGCTGTCGCATGTGAGTGCTCCGCCGTTGGGATAGAAATTTGTCGGATTATACGTGTGCGAGATCGCGGATACAACCACAGGGAATGAGACTGTTCAGAACACTCTGGGGCGTCGTCGTCTTGCCGCCGTGCGCCATAGTCTTGGCCGCAAGGCCAAGGC
>PMZC01000335.1:206-20912 GCA_003170555.1 Deltaproteobacteria bacterium | reverse complement strand
ACGTACATGCCGCTGGAATAGTGTTTCACCGGCGTGTCGAGAAATTTCTCGATCTCGGAGAAGGCGACGATTTCATCGAACTTCGAACGAATCTCCGCGCGCGTCATGCCCAGGATCGCGCCGCTGAGGTAGACGTTTTCCCGGCCGGTCAACTCCTGGTGGAAACCGGTGCCCACTTCGAGCAACGAGCCTACCCGGCCGCGAAATTCGACGTGGCCTTCCGTCGGCCAAGTGATCCGCGAAATCAGCTTGAGCAGCGTGCTCTTGCCGGAGCCGTTGCGTCCGACGATGCCGACGACATCACCTTGCCGGATTTCGAACGAAACATCTTTCAACGCCCAGATGGTTTTCGCCGCGAGGTCATCTTCCGTCTTCGCCCGCCCGCGGCGCCCGAGAAACTCGGTCACGGAATCGCGCAGCGTCCCGTACTTCCCTCGCGCCGTACCGATGCGATAGCGCTTGCTGAGTCCTTCTCCGCGGATGACGACGTTATCGGTCATCGTTCACCCGGCATCGGCGACGTTGCTTGCCATGGTCTCACCTCGTTTTCGGCGCGCACCCGTATTTTTATAACATAGATTGGCCGGCGGCATACAGGCGTGCGGTTGTTTCCCACCGGACCACCATCTAGAATTGCGGACATCAACCACTGGCGGCCGCAGCAGGCCAGGACCGCGATGCCCGACCCGGCGATCCACATTTTGCTCACCTCCGACTACGAGATATTCGGCGATGGTTCGGGCGACGTGCGTCGCGTGCTGATCGAGCCGACCGCGCAAATTCTTTCGCTGTGCGAAGCGTACGGCGCGCGCATGACGCTGTTCTTTGAGGTCGCTGAATATTGGGCCTTCGTCCGCGAACGAGAGCGGCTCAAGAACGCGTTGGGCTACGATCCGGCCGCCGAGATGGCCCGCCAGGTGCGCGAGGCGGCGGCGCGCGGACACGACGCGCAACTTCACGCGCATCCGCAGTGGCTCGACGCGGAATTCGTCGACGGCGCGTGGCGGTTGAACATGCAGTGGTGGCGAACGAGCTCCCTGCCCTTCGGCGATGCAGACAATGTTCACTCGCTGGTCGGCCTGTTGTCGCGCGGCAAGTCGACGCTCGAACAAATGCTGCGCCCAGTGGCGCCGGGGTACGAATGCCTGGCGTTTCGCGCGGGCGCCTACTGCGTGCAGCCGTCGGCCGATTTCATCCGCGCCGCGCTGGCGTGCGGCTTGCGCATCGATTCGTCGGTGTCGAAGGGCCTGGTGAAAATGGACGCGCTGTCGCAAGTCGATTTCCGCGCCGCGCACCATCACCATCAGCCCTGGTATGTCGATCCGGGCGATATCACGCGCGAGGCCGCACCCGGCGACAGGCGGTTGTTCGAGGCGCCGATCGCGTCCGCCGAGGAACCGGTGATTCGCCATCTTAGGTGGCGAGATCTCACTCGCGCGCTGCGCCGGTCGACCAAACAAACGACATCGTCGCCGGCCTCGAGGTCCGCCGATCGCCTTTCGTTCGGCACGCGGCTGGCGCGCTTGTTCACGCCGTCTTACGTCGGTTGGGATTACTGCCTGCCCAACGGCCGCCGCCTGTTTCGCCTGTTGGAGCAATTCGCGCGGGCGTGCGACCGGCCCGTCAATCCGCTGGTGATGATCGGCCACCCGAAAGTTTTTCAGGCGCCGGAAGAGTTCGAGTTGTTTCTGCGCCTGACGAAGCGGCATTTCATCGACACCGGCCGCGCTCGCTTCAGCACGTTTCCGGAATTTCTTCGCGCGTTTGAGCAGAGCCATGACCGCCTGGCGTGACAAGTTCCGCCTGCTGCTGGCGCCGCCGCTGCACCGCGTCCCCGGTCGCGTGATCGATATCGTGCACGAGCGCGTTCGACGCTGGGCGTTTCCCACGCCAACGCGCTATCCGACGGAGCGCGAGCTTGGCGAAGCCCTCACCGAAACCGCGCCGACAATCTCGCCGGTCATTTTGCATGGCGCGCAATCGCCGGACATCGCGGTTAGCACGCGCGATCTTTTTCCCGGCTACGTCGATCGTTTACTCGAACGCGCCGCCGACGTGATGGCCCATCGCTTCGATTTGCTCGGCTGGGGTATGGCGCAACTTCCCACGCCGCTCGATTGGCACGTCGATTTCAACAGCGGCGTGCGTTGGGATCCGCACGCGGATTACCGGCGGGTGCGTGAGACGGCGTCGCGGCCCGGCGGCGACATCAAAGCGCCGTGGGAATTGTCGCGCAGCCACTTTCTGCTCACGCTCGGGCAGGCTTTTCGCTTCACCGGCGACGCGGCTTACGCGCGCAAAGCGGTCGAGTTGATGCTGCATTGGATCGAATCCAACCCGCCGGCGAAGGGCGTCAATTGGAATTGCACGATGGAGGTCGCCATTCGCGCGCTCAACTGGTTGGCGGGCTTGGAATTGTTGTCGGGCGCCGATGCACTGACGCCCGCGGTAGTACGCCGCCTGGTCGGCGCGCTGCTGGTTCATGCGCGGCACATTCGCGCCAACCTCGAGGCGCCCGGCACGAACCATCACTTCGCCGATCTCGTCGGCTTGCTCGCGCTCGGCGTGGCGCTGCCGGCGCGATCGGCAATAGGTTGGCGGCGACTGGCGCAGCGCAAACTCGTCGCGGAAATGCGGCGCGATGTGCCGCCGGACGGCGCCGTGCACGAAGCGTCCACCGGCTACCACGCCCTGGTGACGGAAATGGCGCTGCTGTCGATGCTGCTGACCAAAGCGGGCGGCGAATCGTTTCCCGCTTCGACGCTGCGCCAAATCAGGCAGATGGTCGAGACCGTCGCCATTCTTGTCAAACCTTCCGGTCGCTTGCCGCAAATCGGCGATTACGACAGCGGCCGCATGTTGCCGCTCGGAGGCCATGCGGGGCTCGACGCCGGTCATTTGCTCGCCTTCGGCGCCAGTTTGTTTGACGACTTCATTCCGCCACCCTTGCCCGCCGACGCCTGGATTGACGCCGTGTGGTTGTGCGGCGAGCAAGCAATCGGCAAAGCCGGCCCGATGCGCGAAGGCTTGTTCGCTTTCGCCGATTCGGGTTGGTATGTCTATCGCGACGCAAACGCGTATCTGCTCATCTCGTGCGGACCGATCGGTTTGCGCGGCCGTGGCGCGCACGGACACAACGACAAGCTTTCGTTCGAGTTGGCCGTCGCCGGGCAAGAGCTGATTGTCGATCCGGGCGCGTACATCTATACGCCCGATCCGGCGGCGCGCGACGCGTTTCGCTCGACCGGCGCGCACAACACGGTGACCATCGACGGCCAGGAGCAAAATCGTTTTCTGCCCGGCACGGCCTTCGGGATGATCGAAGACGCGCGCGCGCGGTGCATCGAATGGAAGTTGAACGACGGCGTGGTGTACTTTCGCGGATTGCATCGCGGTTACGAGCGGCTCGATTCGCCGGTGATTCACGAGCGAGTCATCACGTGCGACCCGCGCGGTCGTTTGGAAATCGAAGACCGCTTGAGCGGCGGCGGACAACATCGCGTTAGACGCAACTTCACCCTGGCGCCCGGTGTGACCCCCACGACGGACGCCCACCGCGTGAATCTTGCGTGGGAGAGCGGTTCCGCGAGCCTCGCCTTCGAAGAAGGAGCGCACCCGATCGTCGCGTCGACCTGGTACTCGCCCGAGTACGGCCGTCGCGCGCCGACCTTCGCCGTAAGCGTGGAAGAAGAACTTGCGCTTCCCGTGGTGCGCCGCGTCACGTTGAACTGGTGAAATGAAGTCGATATAGTGCTCGGTCGTGAGGAGGCCGCTTGATTTCGAACGACGACGGCGTCGCCAAACACAAAGAATGGGTGGATGGCATCTACGCCAAGGCGAAGGGTGACGCCACGGACTTGTGGGCCGAGGCGCGCACCGATGAGTTCGGCCTCAGGATTAGCAACTCACGCTATGCCGACCCCACCAGACGCCGGACCGAGGAAGCGGCCTGGCGGCGCATCGTGCGTGACGGCGACCGCGTGCTCGACTGCGGCTGCGGCACGGGGTTTTTCATTCAACGTTTGCGAGAGACCCTGCCAGACCGGCACGTCGAATACCACGGTCTCGACCTGTCGTCGGTAGCGCTCGATTTCGCCCGCCGGCGCCTGCCCGACGTCCCGTTTGTATGCGCGCCCGCCGAAAACATGCCCTACCCGGACGGGCACTTCGACGTGGTGCTGATCATTGCCATGCTCTTTGAGTCGATCGACACCGCGAACATTTTCCACGAGGCCGCGCGCGTGCTGAAGCCCAACGGCTGGTTGTATGTCGTCGTGCACAAACCGTTTTACGACCCGTTCATACTGCCTAGCGTGGCGATTCGCCTCTATCAGCGTCTGCGCCATCTGCCGACCGAAAGTGCGACAATCAGACCGTTTCGCACGCGCATCGCGGCCGAATGCGCGGCGGCGGGGTTCAGGCGCGTGGAACGCCAACCGTTAATTCACGCTTACGAGTGGGGCTTCTGGCTGCTCGCGACGCCGTTCCTCAAGAACGCGCTGCTGCGCTTCGGGCGCGTGATCAACCGCCTGCCCTTTTCGTACTGCAAGAACCAGGAGTACTGGTTGCTGAAGAACACCGGCGGAGCGCCGCAATGACCGGAGGCGGTCGTTGAAGACTCCGGCCATTCTCAAGCTCGCCTACCGCCGCCCGCTGCGTTTTCTCTACTGCGTCGCGTTTTCGTTTTGGTACTTTGCGCGCCACGTGCTGGACGGCCTCCGCTACATGGCGACCCCGGCGCGCGAGGCGCCGATCGCGCGAGACAAACGCGAGATTCTGTACATCATCGCCAACATCGACTTCTTCAAGGACGCAAACCACGTGGTCGGCGGGCACATCACGCACGTGTTGGGTGTCATCCGTGGTCTGGCCAAAGCGGGCTATCGAGTACACGTGTTGACCACCCAGGCGGTTCCGTTTCTCGATCAACCGGATTGCATCCAACACGTCATCGCGCCTGAGCGCACGCTGCCGGAGCTACCATTGGTGGACTACCTGCCGTGGCATCGGCAACTCTATCGCGACGCGCTGCGCCTGGTCGGCGAAAGACCGATCGCGTTTATCTACCAGCGGCACACCAATCTGGTTTTCTCCGGCGGCCTCATCGCCCATCGGCTCGGCGTGCCGGAAGTGCTCGAAGTCAACAGCCCGGTTGCGTTGATGGACGGCGGCCTGATCAGCCGCCTGTTCCTGTTCAAGTTCTTCGAAAAAGTCGCGTTTCGCCTGGCGCAACGGATGATTGTGGTCAGCGAGGTCACGCGCGACATCCTGCGGTCCAACTACGCGGGCGTCGACGTGCGTAAGATCATCACGATTCCCAACGGCGTCGATCCGCAAATGTTTTCGCCCGATATTCCCCCTGCGAATCTGCGCGCGGAGCTCGGCATCGCCGATGACGTTTTTCTCGTCGGGTTCTCCGGTAATTTTCGGCCGTGGCACGGCATTGACGTGCTGCTCGAAGCGTATCGCCGCTTCCGCGAGACCGGCGCGCGATCGCACCTCGTGCTGATCGGCGGTTCGGAAAACAAAGCGGAGTATGAAACGAAGGTGCGCGAGATGGGCCTGGCCGACGGCGTCACCTTCCTGGGTACAGTGCCGTTTGACCAGATGCCGAGCCACCTCGTTTGCTTCGACGTGCTGGTCAGCCCGCAGGTGCCTTTAATCGGCAAGACCTTTCACGGATCGCCGACGAAGCTGTTCGAATACCTGGCCGTGGGGAAGCCGGTCATCGCCAGCCGAATCGGCCAGCTCGCCGAGGTGATCGAACACGAGCAAAACGGCCTGCTGGTCGAGCCGGGATCGGCGAACGAGCTCGCCGCCGCGCTGCGCCGCGTGTACGACGATCGCGCGGCCGCGGCGCGCCTGGGCGCGAACGCGCGGCGAACCGTGCTCGAACGCTATACGTGGGACCAGAACGCGAACCAGGTGCTGGCGGCCTTGCGCTCATGAACGAATCAAACGCCGAGCGAGAACAATCCGCGTGGCGTGACGCCTTGCTCGTCGCCGCGTTGGCGACGCTGGTCATTGCGTTTTTCTTCGTCACGAATTTCCGCGCGCTGGATCAACCGGACGCGATGAAGTATGCGCAGATGGCGCGCAACTTCCTGCGCGGCGAGTGGTTCGCGCAGGAGGTGGCGTATCCGCGCGAGTTCGCCAACCGGCTCGACGGCTTCGTGGCGTCGCGCCCGACGATCACCAGCGCGTTTCCGCAATTTCTCGCGCCATTAGTGACCGCGGTCTTCTTCGCGGCGCTGGGCATCAGCGACCACGTCGCGGCGATCTCGACCGCGTTTCTCTACGTCCTTTCCGTGCTGTTCTTCTTTTTGACGGCGCGTCGGCTGTTGCCGCGAAAAGAGGCGCTGCTGGCGACGACGCTTTTCGGACTGCACGGCAAGATCATGGCGCTGGCGGTCTCCGGTCTCGCTGAGCCGCTTTTCTTGCTGCTCGTGATTCTCACCTTCTATTTCATCTTGCGCGCGTCGGAGCGCCTGCCCTTCGCGATCGGCGTCGGCCTCTCGCTTGCGGCGCTGCTTTTTACCAAAGACCTCGCCAAGGTTTTCGTGGCGGTCGCGCTGGCCGGAATGCCGCTGCTGATTCAAAAGAAAAAAATAGCGGCGACCTTGCTGGCCGCGGCTTGTCTAGTGGCCGGCTATTTCGCCCTTGCCCTTTGCCAGCAGCCGACGTTCTACGACAGGCCGGAGCGTAACATCGTCGTTTCGCGAGGGCGGGACGACCCCCGGCTCGTCGCCTCACCGCCGACGACGCTGGTCGGCAAAGTGATCGAGCGCTTCGGGCGCGGCGGTTTGCTGCTCTTTTCCTCGGCGTACCCCGGCCACACCTTCGAGCGCTCCATCAATCCCGTGCGCGAGTCCGCTTTCTATGAGCACGACGCCGCGGCGGTCATCAGCAAGTGGAAGACCAACCTGCGCGTCACGGCGTGGAATCTGTGGCGCAACCTTTTCAATCCGTGGCTGCTGCTGCTCTTCGTCGCTTTCCCGCTGGTGCGCCGAAAATATTCGCCGCTCCTCGTGCGCCTTTATGCGTGGAGTATGATTCTGCTCGGCGCGTATTTCGCGCTGTGCGTGTTTCTGTTTTCAATGTACCGCTACCTGATCGCCGCGCTGCCGTTCGCGATTTTGCTGGCCGCGCCGGTCGCTGTTTCGTTGAGCGAACGAATTACTTCGCACCGGGCGTGGCGCACGATCGCGTTGATTGCGCTGGCCGTTGTTTGTCTCTATCCGTTTTCATTGACCGCCGGTTCGCGTACGCTCGATGTGATCTCCGACCCCGAAGCGAGCAGGCTCAAGTATGCCGACGCTTCCGCCATGAACACGCTCGGCGAATTGCTGCGCCGGCGTACGTCGCGCAACGATGTCGTGGTGTGCGACGTGCCGTGGCAGGCGGCGTGGCGCGGCGACCGCACGTCGATCTGGACGCCGGTGGATCGCGAAAGCCTGACCGTGTTGCGGCGTCGCGCGCAGGTCGACTGGCTGTTGCTCACTTTTCAAGACGCGGAGTCCGCGCTGTACTGGCGCGACTGGCTGCGACGCTTCGCCGCGTCCGGGCAAGAAACCATGGATGGCTTCCGTTTTGCGGACGGACGCCGCGCCGGCGCACATACGTTTTATTTGTTCCGCGCGGTCGCGCCGCCCGACGCCCCGGCTACGCCTTGAATTCCAAGGCCAAGCCCATATCATGAGCGAAGTCCTCGCGAAGGAGATGGCATGAAGGTTTGCGTGCTGGGGTTGGGTTACATCGGCCTGCCGACGGCGAGCGTGTTGGCGACGAGCGGGCATACCGTGCTCGGCGTCGACATCGACCGGCGGATCGTCGAACTGATCAACAAGAAGCAAGTCCACATCGAGGAGAAGGGCCTGAAGACGCTGTTCGGCGCGGCGGTCAACTCCGGCAACCTCACGGCGAGCACGAAGCCCGCGCCGTCCGACGCGTTCATCATCGCGGTGCCGACGCCGGAGAAGAACGACCGCGCGGACCTTTCGTTTCTGCGGTCGGCGGCCGAAACGATTTCGGCGCATCTGCGTCCGGGCAACATCGTGATCGTCGAGTCGACGATTCCGCCCGGCGCGACGGAAGAGCACGTTGTGCCGGTGTTGGAAACGTCGGGGCTGAAAGCCGGGCGCGATTTCCACGTCGCCCATTGTCCCGAGCGCGTGTTGCCCGGCCAGATTCTCAAGGAGCTGATTCAGAACGACCGCGTTATCGGCGGCCTTACGCCCGATTGCGCCGCCCGCGCGGCGGAACTCTATCGCTCGTTCGTGCAAGGCCGGATCGAGCTGACCGATTTGCGCACCGCGGAAATGGTCAAGCTGGTCGAGAACAGCTACCGCGACGTGAACATCGCCTTCGCCAACACGATCAGCAATATTTGCCTCGCCCAGCAGGTGCGCAGCGCCCGCGTGATCGAGCTGGCGAACATGCACCCGCGCGTGAACATCTTGCGGCCCGGCCCCGGCGTCGGCGGCCATTGCATTCCGGTCGATCCGTGGTTTCTCATCGAGTGCGCGCCGAAAAACGCGGAACTGCTCAAGACCGCGCGCCGCGTCAACAACCAGCGGCCGCGGGTCGTCGCCGCCTTGGCGAAAAAAATGCTCGGCCGCGCGCGCAACGCGAAAGTGGCGGTGCTCGGCGTCAGCTTCAAGGGCGACGTCGACGATGTGCGGCTCGCGCCGGCGGAGATCGTCATCGACGAGCTCGAGCGCGGCGGCGTCGACGTGGCGGTGTACGACCCGCACGTCAAGCAGTTCAAGAAGGACCTGATGAATCTCGAAGACGCCCTGCGCGACGCCGATCTGGCGGTGATTCTCGCCGACCACAGCGACTTCAAATACCTGCATCCCGAGCGCCTGGGCCGGCTGATGCGCTCCAGGCGTGTGCTCGATCCGTTCGGCTCGGTGGATCGCGCGCTCTGGGAAGCGGCCGGGTTCGAGGTTCGAACGCTCTAACCGCGAGGAGCGCCCGTGTCGCCGGAAGATCTGCTCTTCGTCGTGCTCGGCAACGCGCCCTATCGCGCGGTGATTCGCACCAGCAAGCAAATGGTCGCGGCGCAGATCGCGCGACGCCATCCGGTGCTCTACGTCGAACCGCCGCCGCTGACCCTCGACCCGCTGGTCAAGCCCGCCGAACGCGGCCGCTACTTCGATTGGCGTAAAGGCGTGCAACGACTCGGCGCGGGCGAGCCGCTCGTCGTCTGCCCGCCGCCGTTTCGCCAGGCGCTCGACACGCGCTGGCGTTTTCTCGACGACTGGAACCAACGCCGCCTGGGCCGCTTCGTCGAAAAAACGCTGGCCGGCTTCGCGTACCGGAAGCTCGTTCTGATTTCGTTCGTCTACAACGCCGCCCATGTGGCGGACATCGTGCGACCCGACCTGTTCGTCTATTACTGCATCGATCTGTTCAGCGAGATTCGCATTCCGTACGCCAACCCGCGCACGGTCGAACGAATCGAGGACGAAACGATTCGGCGCGCCGATGTGATCTTCGCCATTTCACGCGCGCTGACCGAGCGTCTGACGGCGCGGCATCCGCACGTGCACTACGCTCCGCACGGCGTGGACTACGATCTGTTCGCGCGCGCAGCGCAGGCGGGCGACGAGCCGGCCGACCTCGCGAACATTCCGCGGCCTCGCATCGGCTTCGTCGGCGTGCTCGCCCATTGGTTAGATTACTCGCTGCTTACCGCGCTGGCGCGGAATCATCGCGAGTGGCGGTTCTGCTTCGTCGGTCCGGTCGGTCCGCACGTTGAAATTGAGCCGCTGCGGGCCGAGCCCAACATTCACCTCCTCGGTGAACGCACGCGCGATCAGGTGATCGACTACCTGCGCGGCTTCGACGTTTGCCTCGTGCCGTTTCTGCGCAACGAGCTGACGATCCACGCCAACCCGCTCAAGGTCTACGAGTACCTGGCCGCCGGTCGCCCCGTAGTTTCGACGCCGCTGCCGGAGATCGAAAACTTCGCTCCGCCCGTGCGAATTGCGCGCGATGTTGCGGAGTTCGAGCGCGCGATCGCGGAATTGCTCGCGCAGCGAGACGGCGACAACACGCGCCGGTCGATGGAAATCGCGGCGGGGCTGTCGTGGGACAAGCGGGTCGCCGAGACGCTGCAGACGATTTACGATCAGCTTGGTTTTTCCGCACGCACTTCGCGATAGAGCGCGTCCAACTGCCGAACGCTGCTTTCCCAATTGTATTTTTCTTCCACGCGCCGCCGCCCGGCCCGGCCGAATTGCTCGGCGAGCGCGCGATCGCTCAACAGCGCGCTGATCTTCATCCGCAATTCATCGACCTCGCGCGGCGCGACGAGAAACCCGGTGCGGCCGTCGTCGATGACCGTGCGCACGCCCGGCAGCCGCGTGCCGATGACCGGCTTGGCGCACGCCCCGGCCTCGACGAACACCAACCCGAACGCCTCCGTTTGCTGCACCGACGGCATCGCGAACAAGTCACAAAGGTTGTAGTGGCGAACCAGGTCGCGATCCGAAACCGCGCCGGCGAACTTGACCCGTTCGCCGATGCCGAGGTCCGCGGCCAGCTTCTCATATTGCGGCCGCAGATCGCCTTCGCCGACGACCACCAGTTTCACCCGCGGCTCCAACGGCGCGACCGCCTTCAGCAATTCGGGCAGACCCTTGAAGAAATGCGCGCGATCGAGCGACGCGACAAAAAGGACCGTGCGGTCGTCCGGCCCGATGCCGTATTGCCGGCGGAGGTCCGGGTCGGGAGGCGCGGGAAGAAACGACGCGAGGTCCACGCCCAACGGAATTTCGCGGAAACGATCCGGCTCGGCCTCTATCAACGGCCGCAGGTTTCCCGCTCGCGCATAGTCGTACGACGTGACGATCACGCGGTCGGCCGAACGAACGACCCAGGGCAGTACGCGGCGGTTGTGCCAGCCGACGTAACGTCCGATCAAGCCGCCGCCCGCCCCGACGTCCATTTGGTACGAGATCACCAGGCTTGCGGCGCCGCGCCCCCATCGCCGGCGCCACGCCGCAAAATAATCGCCGCCGAAAAACGGATAGTGAAGATGAATGATTTCCTGGCCGCGCAAACGCCACAGAAGCTGCGGTAAGAAACCGGCGTTGCCGTAGCGCGGCAGCGGCGTCAGGCGCACGACGCGAAACGGCGCAGCCGCGAGGCCGCCTTCGTCGCCGCGGCGCATGGTGATGACGGTCACCTCATGACCGCGCACGCTGAGTTCCCGCGCAAAATGAAAAGCGGCGTTCCCCATTCCGCCCCGGTAGGGAGGAAACGTGGACACTACGTGGGCGATTTTCATGGCGTTTGTCCGTTGAGAAAACACGTCGCTTGTGCCGCGAAGTTACCGAGCCCCGGTGAACCCGTCAACCGGCTAGATATTTCCGCGCTGTTTCTTTAACCTAGCGTAAGTTTTCGGCGTCCGAGGAAAGAAACCAGTCAGACAAGAGTGAAAGGGCGTTTCGAGCCGGGCATGGAGTACGTTCTGGAATACTGGCGCGGTGACCTGCACCATTTCTGGCCGCTCATTATCTCGCTGTACGTGATCACGTTCGCGGCCGGCGTGGTGTTGCGCCGATTTCCGTTTTACGAAAGAGAGCGAGTCCGGCAATGGCAGCCGCGTGTGGTCTTGGCGGCGGCGTTGGTGCTGGGACTGGCGCTCGCCTGGCGGCGCCGCGCGCTGTTTGACGACGCGTTCATTTCCTTCCGCTACATCAAGAACTTTTTGGCCGGGCACGGCCTGGTGTTCAATATCGGCGAGCGCGTGGAAGGCTATACCAACTTTCTTTGGACGATGGTCCTGGCGCTCCTTCGGCTGGTGATTCCGGTTGATATTCCGTACATCGCGCTCTTCCTCTGCCTGGCGTGCTTCGTCGCCAACCTGATCACGGTCTGGCTGATCGGGCGGCGCTTGAGCGCGTCGCGTCCGGAGCAGACGTATTTTCCGCTCGCGACGCTCTGGTTGGCGGCGAATTTCATTTTCACCTCGTACGGCACCAGCGGCATGGAGACGATGTTCGCCAGTTGGCTGGTCAACCTGGCCGTGTATGTCCGCCTCAGTCGCGCCGGCGTGAAGAGCGCTTTCTGGTCCGGGCTGCTGCTCATTCTGGCGACGATGACGCACCCCGACCACAGCCTGTTTTACGTTTGTATGGGGTTGACCCTCGTCGCCGAACACGTCCGCGCCGTTTGGCGAACGCGAAGCGACCGGCGCGCGTTGAACGCCTCGCTGCTCGCCGGCGGCAAAGACCTGCTCGCCTTCGCCTCGCCATTCGCCATCTATGTCGGTTACTCATTTTGGAAATGGTCTTACTACGGCTCGCTGATGCCCAACACGGCCTACGCCAAAGCGGCGAACCTTTCGTACTGGCCGGAAGGCCTCGTTTACGCTGCGGCCACGCTGCTGTCGACGCACCTGCTGCTGATTCTGCCGGTGTTCCTGCTGTGGCTGATCTGGCCGCGAGACCAGGCCACGGCCGGGTTTCGCTGGTTCGTCGGCCTCAGCGTCCCGGTGTACACGTTGTACGTCATCCGGGTGGGCGGCGATTTTATGCACGGCCGTTTCTTCCTGGTGTTGCTCCCGCTGATCATGCTGGCCGTGGAACAGGAATTGCATTTTCTCGCGCGCCAGACTTCTCGTCTCGGCTGGCAGACCATCGCCGTCGCGGCCGCGTTGATGGCGACGCTTTACGGCCTGCCGATCGCGAAATCTTACGGCATGACGTCGAAGATGCAGATCGCCGACGAGACCACCTGGTATCTGGTCCGCTCGCTGCGGCCGTTGCGTATTTCGCCCGCCAGGCTCACCGCCAACCGCCTTGACGCCGGCCTGGATTTGAAGCGGGTGTTCGTCGATCGCGGATTCGATCCGGTGCTGGCCACCGGGGGTCTGGGAATTCTCGCGTATTACGCGGAACTGCCGGTGATCGATCGGCGCGGTCTGACCGACGCGACCATCGCCCACATGCCGATTCGGCGCCGCGGACGCATCGGCCACGAGAAGCTCGCGACGCAAGCCTATCTCGACGCCCGGCAGGTGTTGCTGATTCGCGCGAGCGCCGGGGACCGCTTGGCGCCGTATACCCTGGTTCGCATTCGCCGCGAAAATTCGATGGAACTGCGACTCTACCGCTACAACGCCGTGCTGCTGAAGCGGATCGCCGAAAAAGCGCCGGACTTTACCTTCACGGATTTTCCCGCTTATCTGGACAGCAACACGAATTTGGCGCGCGGCGAGCCCCTGATCGTCGCCCAGCGGTTGCAGGAATTCGACCACTACTATTTTTCGCTCAATCATGATCTCGCACGCCGCCGCCGCTTCACCGACCGTTTCGTGCGGCTGTGGGATTTCGAAGACGGCGGTCTGCCGCCCGGAACCATCGCCGAAGGCTCGCTGGCGCATCCGCTGTTGCGCCCGGCGGCCGACCGCGACTACCTGATCGACAATTATCAAGGCGAAACGCTGATCGCCTCGCCGCACGGCCCGCACAAAACGGGGCGCATCATTTTTCCGCCGTTTGTCGTCCAAGGCGACGAACTCGGTTTCCTGCTGGGCGGTACGCGCGATCAATCGCACATCGTCGCGAAGCTGATGGCCAACGGCCAAGAAGTTCGGCGGGCCACCGGCAACAACAGCGAGCACCTCCAATACATTATCTGGCGGGTCGCCGATTTGCGCGGTCAAACCGTGCAACTGGTTTTGGAAGATCGAACCGCCACCGGTCGTCTGTTATTCGACATGCTCTTCGAGGCCAACGAGGAAGACTGAAAGCGCCGACCCGCTGTCAAAACGGTGGGCTAAGATCAGTCGTCCCGAAGGGACGAGCGAACTTAGCCCAGCGACTTATCGCTGGGGCTCTTGCCGCAAAAACCCGCGTAGCGGGTGAAAGTCATTAGCCCACGGTTTATGGCCTTGCAAGAAATAGTCGCCCATTCAACGGCAGCCCTCCACGCCCGTGAATCAGGCGCTAGAAGTTAGCCCAGTATTTTCAATGCTGGGCGCTCCGGCCCCAGGGTTGAAAACCCTGGGCTATTTTCTATCGCCCCTGGCGGGGCGAGCGGCAAACGGTCGGGGCAAACGAGAAAGGTATATTGTTTTTTGCAAAACCATTAACCGTGGGTACGTTGGTTACAAGCCGGTCCCCCGGCTCCGCCGTGGGCTACTTCTCGATCGGGTAGCGGCGGAACGCGGCGTAGCTGATCAGCATGACGCCGGCCGACACCACCAGCGCGGCCAAGATGCCGTAGGGGCGGTCGGCGGTCTGGCCCAGCCAGGCATTGAGCTGCGGCACGATGAAGTACGCCAGGCCTGACGCCGGCTTGGAGATGAGTCCCTCCATCCCGTTGTACATCGCCTCGCGGCGATAGCCGGTGAGCTTCTCGTCGTAGTCGATGACGTCCGACAGCACCGGCCGCTGCAGCACGAAAATCACGCTGATCGAAAATGAGCAGAGCAGCAGCGTGACGATGGCGTGCGAGAACCCGATCCACTGCGGCGTCATCGTCTTGCCGAACAGCAGCGCCACCCAGGAGACCGGGTAGCCGAGGAACGGGAAGTAGCGCATGAGCACCAGCAGTCCCAGGCACATGGCGTACCACACCATGCCGACGTTGTAGATCTTCTTCTTGCCGTACTTGGTCGCCAGGTGGGAGACCAACGGGAACATCAGCGCGGCGCCGACCAGCACCACGCCCTGCAAGCCGCCGGCGTAGCCCACGTCCAAGCCCAACACATTCGCCACCAGAAACGGCATGGCCGCCAAGATGACATCGGTCGACATGCGGATCGCCGCCGAGGAGATGACATAGGTGGGGAACGTCGGGTTCTTGAATGATTGAACCATCGACTCGACGAAACTGAAATGAACCTGTTTGATCTCGCCCGCCGGTTTCTCGTGGATAAACGCAATGCTCATGAAAAAGCTGATGCCGAAGAAAACCCCGATCAGCAGCCCGGAGACCTCGAACGAGTTGGCCAGATGGATCGGCCCGAACTGCAGGCCGTGGGCGAACACCGTGATCAACGCGCCGACGCCCACCGCGCCGAGCAACGAGCCGATCACGTCGGAATAGGCCATATATTCCGAGACGTTGATGCGCTCGTTGTTGTACGGCGTGATCTCGGGAAGCAGCGATAGATATGGCGCGACGACCGCCGTGTACATAAACCAGAAGCCTGTATGCGTAAACAAGAGAAACAAGAAGTTCGGCGTAACATCGAGGCCGGCGAAACTCAGCCACACGGGACCCAAAGTAGCGCGACTCGGCGGAAAGAAGATGATCATCGAAAAAAGCATCAACAGCGGCGTGCCGAAGATGATCCACGGCTTGCGACGGCCCCAGCGGAACGAATGCTTGTCCGACAGGTGGCCCACCGTCGGCTCGACGAAGGCCTCGAGCACCCGCGGGATCAATCCGCCCAGCGACATCGCCGTCGCCGAGACCAGCATGATCGTAGCGACCACCGAGTGCCCCGGCGTGTACGAATAAGGGAACGCACTCCAGGTTTCCTCGCGGCCGGTGTAGAAATAAATCAACCACGAAGCCACGAGCGCCGGCGAAAGCGACACGGCCATCTGGCCCCAGGCGTACGTGAATTTCTGCGTGAAGGAAAGACAAGTCTGGTCGTCGGTGTTGACCGCGGGATTGCACGGCGCCTGTGTTTCGGCCATTGATGGAGCCCCGGGGAAGTTCCGCTGAAGCTAGCATAGTTCCAACTTCCGTTCCACCAGCGGGAAGGGTACAATCCGCCGGCCAAACGACGCCGGAGAGAATCATGCGTCTCCTGATCTGCCTGCTGTTGCTGCTGTCGTGCTTGTGCTGGATCGGCTGCACCACGAACGAAACCACGTCGTGTAATTGTGACGACGACGCGGTCGATGACGACACGACCGATGACGATACGACCGATGACGATGCGACGGATGATGACGCGCAGCCGACGCCGGTAGTCTCCGCGCCGCAGATCATCGTCCCGGCCGACAATCTGCCGCCGGAGGTTGTCGATCAACACGCGAACAACAACCTCGATATCGTCGAGCACGAGGGCCGGTTGTTCTTCGCGTTCCGCACGGCGCCGACGCACTTCGCCAGCAGGAAGGCGACGATGTACGTGCTGAGCACCGTCGATCAAAAAACGTGGGACTTCGAAGCTTCGTTCAACGAAGACAAAGATGTGCGCGAATGCCGTTTCCTGTCGTGGAACGGCCGCCTCTTTCTTTACTTCGCCGTACTCGGGACCAATCCGTTCGCGTTCGAGCCGGGCGGGATGATGGTCTCCGAACGCCTCGGCCCGGGCGACTGGACCAAGGAACAATATTTTTACGGCGAAGGCTTCATTCCGTGGCGCACCAAAGTGATCGACGACACGCCGTACATGCTCACGTACGTCGGCGGCGCGGCGATCTACAGCCTGCACCCAAAACCAATCGAGGTGCATTGGCTGACCACCACCGACGGCTACAATTGGGAAGCGGTGGTCCCCGGCCAGCCGGTGGTGCTGCTCGGCGGCGCGTCGGAAACGGACTTTGTGTTTCTCGACGACGGCTCGCTGATCGCGGTGGCGCGCAACGAAGATGGCGACGCGTCGGGTTTCGGCTCGAAGATTTGCCGCGCCGCCGCCGACGATTTGGGCCATTGGCAATGCGTGAACGATCGGCGCAAGTACGACTCGCCCCTGCTCTTCCGCCACGGCTCGCATATCTACCTGATCGGCCGCCGCAACGTGACCGCCGACGGATACTACGATCTCGGCTACGATACGCTCGCGCCCGCGCTGCAACACCTGATCTACGAACTTGCCTTCTGGATCGCGCCCAAACGCACGTCGCTGTGGGAGGTGAACCCGGACACGCTCGAAGTCTCGTTCGTGCTCGACCTGCCTTCGCGCGGCGATACGAGTTTCGCGGGGCGTGTTCCGCTCAGCGACGACACCGACCTGATCTACAATTACACTTCGCCGCTCGACGGCCCCGACTATTTCTGGTTATGGGGCCAATTGCACCCGACGGAAATCTACGCCGTGACGTTCACCTACCCGAAGTAGAAAGCTGGTTGGGACCGGCCCGTCGTTCGTGGTATTAATAAACACCATCACGCCTGGGTGGAGAAATGGCAGACTCAGGGGACTTAAAATCCCCAGGCCGAAAGGCCGTGCCGGTTCGAATCCGGCCCCAGGCACTCCCAGCTGCTCCAGCAAAGGAGGAAACGAAGATGTTGCGCCACAAACGTTTGGTTTTCGTTGCGCTGCTGGTCGCGCTGTCGTTCGTTTGTTTCGCGTGCAGCAGCAACCCGGGAAACAACCAACCGGCTGCGGCCACGCCCGACGCGTCACCCACCTCGTTCCAATTATCTTCCACCGCGTTCACCTCGATGGGGACCATTCCGAAACAGAACACCTGTGACAACCCGAGCCCCGACACCGGCCTCTCGCCGCCGCTGGCGTGGACCAATCCGCCGGCGGGCGTGGTCGCGTTTGCGTTGACCGTGCGCGATCCGGATTCGCCGACCGGCGACACGAAGCATTGGGGCTTGATCAACCTCCCGGCCGATATGACTTCGCTCGCCGAGGGCGTCAGTCCGCTCGGGACGCTGCCGCCCGGCGCGTGGCAGACGCTGAACTACTCCGGGCGCGTCGGTTACGCCGGGCCGTGTCCGCCGCACGGCGCCCAGGCCCATCGTTATAACTTCACCCTGATCGCGTTGAAAAAGAAAATCGACAATCCCGGCGGGAACGTCGAACTCGACAAGGTGCTGCCGCAGATCGAGCAGGCGGCCCTGGCGTCCGTTACGCTGACCGGACTATACGGCCGCTAAAACCGGGTTGACTTCGGTCGTTGTAATCACTCCGGCTAAACTTTTACGACGACCCACCGGCGCGGCGATCAGCAATACGTGATCACTGACTAAGGGCCGGCGCCGGCGGTTCGTGTTTTTTGAGATTCCGCTCCCAATCGCATTCGTAGAAATAGTAGACGCTGCCGCCGGCGCCGGTGGAAAGATGGCCGACTTCGCGAATGTGCCGCCCTTCGTCGTGATGCCGTAATCCCAGATAGTTCACGTCCCATTTTTGGAACATGGAAATGAGCTTCGGCCGCCGTTCTTCGAGCAGCATGTAAAGCGCGATCTTGCGCATGGCCCGATCGCGGCACGGGTCGGCGAGGTCGGCATGGACATGCGCCACTTCGGGATCGGTCAGACCGACGAGATCCAACACGGGGCGCTCACCAAAGTAGTACAACGCGCCGATGTCGTGCGCGGCGATCAGATCGCCGGGGGCGGAGTGGGCCTTGAGCCAATCGACCACGGGGAGCAGCTCGTTCTTGGTGTGCTCCAACCGAAATCGATAGAGGTGCTGGTGCGTCACGCCGCTGAAGGCGGTCAGCCAGGCGAAGAGCACAATCAACCCGCCGGTGAGAAATCGCGGGATCCAACTCGGAAAGCGCCGCGCCCAACGCACCAAACCGTCGGCGCCGAGCACCGCGCCGGTCAGCAGCACCGGCACGAGCGGATGCTCGTAACGACCGCCGTAGTGTAATAGCGCGCCGGCGAACTCGATGAGGTACGCGGCGTAAAAAATGAGGATGAACAACAGCGGATAGATCCGCCGCAGAAAAGCTTTGGACCAGATCAACAACGGCGCCGCCCAGACAAACGCGCCGAGCAAAATCGCCAGCGCGTCGCCCAGGGTGCGGAAACGATCGCTCCACGGCCGACACATTTCGGCGAAGAAGTACTTCTTGGCGGAAACGGTCAGCGGGAAAAAAGCGCCGAGCAGCACGTGGTTGAGAATCAGATACGGCGCGACGACGGCCAGCGCCAACATGCCGGACAGGGCCACGTGCAACAGCACACGCCACCGGCGCAGGTTGGCCGCGACGGCGACGAGGTAAAGCGCCCCGGCCAGAAACCAACCTTCGGGCCGGGTCAGAATCGACAGGCCGAGCAAGAAGCCCAGCAAATAAAAAAACCCGGTTCGCCGGCGCGCCAGCTCATACGCGGCGAAACACCAGATGATCGCCGCGGTGAACAAGATGGTCTCGAGCCCGTTGAGCGCGTAGGCCGTCATCTGGCCCGACACGGCCACGACGACCGCCGCGGCCGTCGCCAGGCGCGTATCGGCACCCAGCAACTCGGCCCAGACGAACACGCCGAAACACAGCGCCATGAACGCCAGCAGTCCGAACAGCCGGCTGGCGACGCCCAGCGGCATCAGCTTGGCCAGCAGGCCGACCACCGCCACGTGCAGCGGGCTGGTGATGCCGGCCAACGGCGCGGCCGGGTTGACCGCAAACAGATTGTGCTCGGCCAGGTTGCGCTGCGCCGTCAGCGTGATGTAGCTGTCGTCGATGGTGAAAATGTCGAGGTAGCCGTGCAGCGGAAAGACAAAACGCACGAACATCAGCCCGCACGTCGCCGCCAGCAAACCGAGGGTGAGCAGCCGGCTGCGCGCCGACACGCTGTCCGCCGCGGCCCACCGCCAGAGGTAAATCAACCAGAAAATGACCAGCAGATAAGACACGGCCGCCGCCTTACCGCCGTCCCGGCTCAGTGTGGCTCATGAAGCAGATCATGGTCCCAATCGCAGCGATAGAAGTCGTATTCATACACCTTCACGTCGTTGTTTTTGTCTAGTTGAAAGTACTGCGAGAGATGCCAGACCGGCCGCAGGTGCCGGCCGCGATCGGTCGTCGTCAACCCGATATAATTCTTTTCCCACAGCGGACTGAGATAGACCAGCGCCGGATGAAATGACTTCACCATTTGATAAATCCGCACCCGCCGCGCATTGAAGTTGCTGCACCTTTTCGGGCCCGTGCGGTAGATTTTCGCCACGACCGGATCAGCCAGACCGACCAAATCGAGCACCGGCCGCTCGCCGAAGTAATACAACGCGCCGACGTCGTGCGCCCCGATCATCTCGCCGGGCGCGGTGTTGGCGCGGATGTAGTCGGAGGCGCTCATCAAAAACACCTGCGAATTGACCAACGCCTTGCGATAAAGACGGCGATCGATCGTCCCGCCTACTCCCGCGGTGGCGAAAATAAACAACACCAGACCCGCGCCCACGACCCGCGGGAACAGCCGGCGCGAACGCGTCAGGCCGGCGAACAAGCTTTCCGCGCCCAGCAAAATGCCGACGAGCAACACCGGCAGCAGCGGATGCTGGTAGCGGCCCCAGTAATGCGTCAGCGCGCCGACGAATTGTGAAGTATACGCGGCGTAAAAAATCAAGATGAAAAGCCAGGGATAGACGCGCCGCAAA
Organism: Deltaproteobacteria bacterium; assembly: GCA_003170555.1. Taxonomy (GTDB): domain Bacteria; phylum Lernaellota; class Lernaellaia; order Lernaellales; family Lernaellaceae; genus FEN-1099. The sequence goes on along the minus strand of PMZC01000335.1, from coordinate 655 downwards.
AAGGTGCGGGACCAAAAAAGAAGCGGCGTCAGGAAAACGTANNGGCGAAAAAATATTTTTTCGCCGACACGGTCGAAGGAAAGAGCTGATGGTCGTAATGCAGATTCGCGAGCAGGTAGGGCGCCAACACGACCCCGGCCGTCGCGATCGACAGCGCGACGAAAACGAATCGACGCCACTCGCGCGTCGACTGGTCGCGCCGGAAACGATAGCCCGCGGCGATATACAGCGCCGCCGCGACGAACCAGCCTTCCGGCCGCGTGAGGATCGTCAACCCGATCATGGCGCCGACCAGCAGCCAGAACCGGTTCCGTCGCCACGCGACTTCGTAGACGTAGAAGGTCCAGATCAACATCGCGGCGAACGGCGTCGTTTCCAAACCGTTGAGCGCGCCGAAGGCCAGCGGGCCGCCGAGCAGCGAAATGGCCGCGGCCGCGGCGGCGGTGGTC
>PMZC01000335.1:0-175 GCA_003170555.1 Deltaproteobacteria bacterium | reverse complement strand
CGCCACGTGCAGCGGGCTGGTGACGCCGGCGAGCGGGTATTGCAGATTGACCGCCAGCACGTTGTGCTCCGCCAGATTGCGCGCCGCGGTCAACGTGATGTAGCTGTCGTCGATCGGAAACGCGTCGACGAAGTTTTTTAGCGGAAAAGCGAAGAGCACGAAGATCGCGCCGGCC
>PMZC01000086.1 GCA_003170555.1 Deltaproteobacteria bacterium | reverse complement strand
AGGGGCGGGTCTCAGACCCGCCCGACTCGGGGCTTCAGGCCTTGAGGCCGGCTGTTCGCCCTTCTTCCAGCCTCCCAGCCTCCCAGCCTCCCAATTTTCCAGCCTCTCAGTTTCGGCTTGAAACGCGTTCTAGTTTTCCGTTATACTGCCAACCCTGCAGGCCTAAAACGGTTTCCGAATGACCCGAACGGGCTTTCGCGGGCCCGGGGGGCGGGCGTTTTCTCAGGGGATGGTTCCGGATTATTCCGGAACCAATCGCCGCGATTGACAAGCGTTTTCTCCTCGACAACAGCGAACCGGTGTGTTCGAACGGAGGGGGCGGACGAGGTCAAAGCCCGTGCTTGCAGAGTGACGGCTCTTTGATCATAATCAAACAGAGGGCGCCTGGGCCCGATTTTTTACGAGGAAGAGGAACACGGATGAATACGCTCAGTAGTCTGGTGCAGCATGGCGGTTTGCCGATGTACATCAACTTCGGCGTTTCGGTAGTGGTCATCGCCGTGATCGCCGAACGTCTCATCGCCCTGTTTATGCAGTACAGGATCAACATGGAGAGCTTTCTCCGGGCGATTCTGAATCTGATCAAGAACGGGCAGATCGATCGGGCGTTGAAGTACTGCGAATCGACCAAGCTCGCGATCGCCAAGGTTTGCCGCGCCGGTCTGCTGAAGGCCAACCGCGGGTCGATGGAAATTTCGACGGCGATCGACGAAGAGTTGATGCGCGTGATGCCCGGGTTGGAAAAGCGCATCGCGACGCTGTGGTCGCTGGCCAACATCGCCACCCTGATCGGTCTGATCGGCACCATCTTCGGTCTGATCCGCGCCTTCTCCGGTTTGGCTTCGGTCAGCCCGGAACAGAAGACGGCGTTCTTGGCCCGCGGTATTTCCGAGGCCTTGAACAACACGGCCGTCGGTCTGACCATCGCCGTGACCTGCATGATCGGGCACGTGATCCTCTCCAACATCAGCAAGAAGCTGGTGGGCGATCTGGAAACCTCCGCGGTTTCCCTGGAGAACTATCTGGTGCAGCAGTACCAAGCCGAGAAGAAGTAGCATGATCAGCGGGCGGGCCGCCCGGGATGACGGATAAAGGGAACCTGCGGCAATGAAGATCGTGACCAAGAAAGTCGTGAAGAAGAAGGAAGTCGATCGCGAGATGATCGACCTGCTGGTCCACCGGGCCAAAAAGCGGATTCCCTTCTATCACATGGCGGATGAAATCAACCTGGTGCCGTACCTCGACGTCATGGTGAACCTGATCATCTTCATGATGGTGGCGATGTCCGCCTTCGTGCCCCTCGGCATCCTGAGCATTTTCCCGCCGACGAGCAACAAAAATCCGGCGCCAACGAGCCAGCCCCAGGAAACTCCGAAACCCGAACGTTTCCTCTCCGTGTTTATCACCGCGCAGGGTTTTACCTGGGCCGGCGTGGGCGGCGTGTTGCCGCCGATTCCCAAAAAACCGGGCGGCGAATACGACTTCGAGGCCTTGCAGCAAAAGGCCATCGAATTGAAACGTCAGTACCTAGATGAACGCCAGATCATCATTGCGGCCGAACCAGAGATCCGCTACGAGATTTTAATCAAGACCATGGATGTCTTGCGCGCCAACGGCGAGCAGTTGCTGTTCGATCAGGTCAAGCTCTCGCCGGGCATGTTGTAGCAGCGGACCGGAGGATTATTCCGAATGCCTGACGAACGCGTGGGACCGGCCCGAATCGAGGAAGAAGGGCCCACTTTTATCCAGGCCCTCCAGATGCTTCGCCGGCGGCGTCGCCGCGTCGGCAAGGCCAAGCGCGAGGCGGAGGAAGTCAACTACCTGAACATCGTCGCGATGATGGACATGATGACCATCATCCTGGTCTTCCTGCTCAAGAGCGTATCGTTCTCCACGATCTCGATCTCCAACACCGACCAACTGGCCCTCCCCTACTCGACTACCCAGATCAATCCATTGGAGACCGTGAAGATCTTCGTGACCAAGTCGGAAATCGTCGTCGAAGACAAGCGGGTCGCCGAGGTGCAAAACGGGTCCGTCCCCGACAAGTTCCTCGACGCCCGCAACAAGTATCTGATCACGAACCTCGAGGCGGCGGTCGGCCGAGAAGTCACGCGCCAGGTCCGCCTGGAGAAATTCGGCGACAAGTTTAAATTCCAAGGCAATTTGACGATCCTGGCCGACAAGGACACTCCGTATCACGTCATCATCCAGGTGCTGTATTCGGCGGGCCAGGCGACCGGCGACCAAACAGGGATCGGCCGGCCGATCTCGTTCGAGAAGTTCCGCCTGATGGTGATGCGGTCGGCCACCTGATCCGGCGAATCGCCGCTTCCCGGCGGCGGATGGGACCACGCGGTAAAAGGAGTTAACTATGACGACACAATCCGCAGGCAACGTCAACCGACGAAAGAAGCTGTTGGTCGATCGACCGGTGCAGTTTCATTTCATTCGTCTGTTGGCGTTCGTCGTGCTGGCGGTGATGGTCGCTTTTATCATCGTGGAGCGGGGCGGCGGCCACGGACCCGGCATCGGGCCGGTGCAGATGCTCGTCACGCTGCTGCTGGCCACCATTCTCATTCTGATCGGCGTGATCTACTTCGGCTTGCGGTTCAGCAACAAAATCGTCGGTCCGATCTACGCGTTCGGGCGCAACCTGCAACAGGTGCAGCAGGGCGACTATACGGGCGAACTGCACCTGCGCCACGGCGATGAGTTCCAGAATCTGTCCGGCGTGTTCAATCTGACGGTCGAGGCGTTGCGCCAGCGCATCTACGACGACGTCGCGTTCTACAACAAACTGATCGGCGAGGTCCAGGCGCTCGGCGGGTTGGATCAGCGGGCCAAAGACGAGCTGGTGCGCCTCATCCAGGAACAACGCGCGGTGAAGGAGCGATACGTCACCAAGTCGTAACGTACCGGCTCCGCCGGTAAACGAGGGTCGACTCATGGCGAACGTAGACAACGGCAAAGGGGAAAAGGTCAGCCGACAGGCGCCCTTGAACCAGGATTACGATATCGATGCCGATATCAAGCGGCTCAAGCGCTCCAGCTACGTGCTGATCATTTTGCTGGTCGTACTGGTCGTGGCTTTCTTTATCCTGATGATCTTGAGCCTGTCGGGCTCCTTCGAAAGCTGGAACACCACCAACGTCCCCGCGATCGTGAAAGTCGTCAAACCGAGCAAGGAAACCGTCACGGTGTATCGCGAACCGGGCATGGAGGCCGGCGTCATCGGGCAGGTGCTGATTTCGGATCGGTTGTACGAAGTCAAACGAGTGCCGGGCTTCGTCCGCGTCGAGTGGGGCAACAACCGCTCCGGCTGGGTGGAAGCATCGTCCGTCAAGAGCAAGGCCGAAGACCTGTCGACTTTCTGGAACCTCACGGCGCCGGCGCTGGACGTCGTGCTGAAAATCGAAATCTACCAGCAGGACATCCTGATCGCCGGGCAGGTGCTGAACAAAGCCGAGCGCCCCATCCGTAACGTCAGCCTGACGATCTATTTCCTCGACGCGAAACGGCAGGCCATCGGCACGGAGCTGGTGAATGTCGCGACGCAAGGCGAGATGGCCCCGGGCGCTTCGGTGCCGTTCAATGTCGTCGGCAAGGGCTTGGTCAACCGCTGCTCGTATGTGGCGTGGGAGTTGATGGACTTCGAATCGACCCACGCCGCGCCGACGACGGCGGAAGCTCCGGCCGCCGCCGCGACTCCGGCGCCGCACCACTAAACTCCGGCGATTCCTTTTCGCTGAGGGCGGGTTGCAACCCCGCCCTTTTCGTTGGTGCGCCCAATCTTGTTCAACTTGGCGTCGTTACAGATAGCCCAACTGGTGCAGGGTGCTGCGGAGTTCGTCGCTCATCGGCGCGCCGACGACGCCGGGATTGAACAGCGGATTGCGCCGCCGTTCGCCCGACAGGATCCGGCGGTAATCGCGCGCCAGATCCATGTTCGTCTTGATCACGTTGTTCTGTTCGCGCAGATCGAGCCGCATGTCGTAGAGTTCGTAGCGATTCGCACTGTCGTGGAACAGCAGTTTGAAGCGGGGGCCGACCGCGGCGTACCAGATGTGCGCGGCGTCGCGCTGGGTCATGCCGAACAGCATCCGCTGCGCTGTCTTGCCGCCCAGCCACAGCGGCGCAATGTCCGCGCCTTCGAGATACTTCGGCAATACGGCGCCCGCCAGCGCGGCCAGCGTCGGATAAAGATCGATCAGGCTCACCGGCGTATCGATGAACGATCCCGCGTGCGCGTTTTTCGGCAGCTTCACCACCAGCGGCACCCGCAGCGTTTCGGAATACAGATCCAAGCCGTGGCTGAGGTTGTGGTGATCGCCGAACGCCTCGCCGTGATCGGCGATGACGATGACCAGCGAATCGTCGAGGTCGGGCAGCCCCTTGAGCAGCTTGCCCAGTGAATCGTCGGCGGCCATGACCTCGCCGTCGTACAGGTCGCGGATGAGCCCCATCTTGTCCGGCTGATCGTAGTAGATGCCGTTGTGGATCGAGTTGTTGTAGTCGACCGAGCCCCAATCGGCCGCTTCTTTCGGCGTAATGCGGGGATTGACCAGGGGCGTGAAGTCGTCGTGGTACTTGTAAGGCGCGTGCGGGTCGAAGTAATGGACGTAGAGGAAGTAGGGCGCGCCGCGCTGCTGCAGGCGCTGCATCTCCGGCAGCCAGAGCGCGAACTGGCGGTCCACCGGTTCGCGATCGGTGAACAAAAACACCTTGTCGTAGTCGAAGCCCTGCGCCAGACCGTACTGCGGGTGCAAGTGGTAGTTCGCCGAAATGCAAAACGTCGTATAGCCCGTGCGGTGCAGCGTTTCGGCGAGAGTGACGAACTTCTCGCTGAGTTTCTGCTGCGACTTGATATTGCCGTTGCCGACCTCGGCGTAGATCACGCCGTGCGACCAGGGGTACACGCCGGTGAACAGCGAGGTGACGCTCGGCACGGTCCAACTGGCGGGCGCCTGGGCGTTCTTGAACACGACCGACTTCTGCGCCAGCGCATCGAGATTCGGCGTGACCCGGCGCGGACAGCCGTAGGCGCCGACCTCGTCGGCCCGCAGCGTGTCGATCAGCACGATGACGATGTTCGGCTTCTTCGCCCCACAGCCCAGGCAAAGCGCGAACAGGATAAGCAAAAAAAGGAAACCGGCCCTATGTTTCATCGTCTGCTGTTTTTCCGCCGGCGGCCCCTCCGCCGAAGCTCGTTTTGTCTAACACCGGGGTTTTCCGCTGTCAAACCAAGTCCATCGGAACTTGACGCGCGAATCGTCGCCGCCGTACATTGGCCGCGAAGCAACACGCGCGGGAAACCGGAACATGCGAGTGATGGTCAGGGGCTACGAACACGCCCCGGGGCGACATTGCGGCACGACGGCGATCAGCCGCCTGCTCCATTTCTACGGCCATCACGTCTCCGAGCCGATGTGCCTGGGCCTCGGCGCGGGATTGTTCTTCTACTACCAGGCCAACGACGCGGCGAGCCCGTCGCGCCTGTGGATGGGCCGCGGCCCCGATCTCGAAACCGATTGCCTGCAGGCGCTCGGCGTGCCGGTGACCATTCGCCGCACGCACGACAACGCCGAAGCGTGGGCGTGGGTGAAAGGCGAAGTCGACGGCGGCCGCCCGGCGCTGATCGGCGTCGACCTGCGCTGGCTCGACTACTACCACACGAAGACGCACTTCGCCGGGCACAAGGTGCTGGTGATCGGTTACGACGAAGAAGCGCAGATCGCCGTCGTCGGCGACAACGAGTTCCCCGTTCCGCAGGAAGTGCCGCTGGCCAGCCTGGCCCGGGCGCGCACCGAGACGATCCCGCCGTTCGATCTGGCGAACGATTGGTACGAGGTGCAGATTCCCGCGACGCTGATCCCGCTCGAACGCGCGGCGCCCGAGGCGATCGTCACGATGGCCCGCCGCATGCTCGACGACCGCATTCCGTTTTGCGGCCTGATCGCGATGGACGCGGCGGCGCACGATCTGCCGACCTGGGGCGCGCTGCGCGATTGGCAGTGGTGCGCGCGGTTCGGCTATCAGGTCATCGAGAAGCGCGGCACCGGCGGCGGACATTTTCGCAAGATGTACGCCGAGTTTCTCGTCCAATGCGCGGGCTATTGCCCCGACATCGTTCGCCTGAACCTGATCGAACAGATGCGCGTCATCGCCGACGGTTGGACGGACCTCGCGATGCTCCTGCGCGAGATCAGCGAACGCGAAACGCCGTCGGGCTTCGACGAGGCCGGCGCGAAACTGACGCGCCTCGCCGGGCTCGAACGCCAATACAACGAAACCGCTTTGGGCTGCCGCTGCGTCTTGCCCGCGGGATAAGCGGNNGGATAAGCGAAACGCCGCGGACTTGGCAGCCCGCCGCGGCCGTGCAATTCTCCCCTGATGACAAACGACCGCCGGGGTCGTCGGTCGAGAACCTGGTTTACCTCCCACGAGGCGCCGCGTGGCTGATTTTGTCCTGGTCAATCCGCCGCTGACCGCCGAGGCGCGCTACGGCAAGCTCGCCGCGGTGGGCAACAGCCTGCCCAATCTCGGGCTGGCGTACATCGCGGCGTATCTGCGCGCGCGCGAAGTCGACGTGTCGCTGATCGACGCGGCGGCCCTGGGTTACGGCGTGACGCGCACGGCGCAGGAAATCGCCGCGCAGAATCCGCTGGTGGTCGGCCTGACCGCGACGACGATGAGCATCCATCTGGCGGCGCAAATCGCGGCGAAGGTGAAGCAACTGGCGCCGGATTGCGTGACGGTGGTCGGCGGTCCGCACGCGACCAGCTCTTCCGAGCAGACGCTCGATACTTACCGCTCGATCGATTACGTCGCGTTCGGCGAAGGCGAGGTCACCGCGCTGGAGCTCTTCACCGAGGTGGAGCATGAAGGCGACGTCGGCGCGGTCCGGGGCGTGGCGTATCGCGACGGCGGGGCGGTGCGGCGGGCGAAAACGCGTCCGCAGATCCGGGACCTCGACAGCCTGCCGCTGCCCGCGTGGGATTTGTTTCCCGATTTGCCGCTGCGCTATCGGCCCAGTCCGCAATCGACCTATCGCCTGCCCTCGACGATTCTATTCACCTCGCGCGGCTGCCCGTACCGCTGCACGTTCTGCGATCGTTCGGTCTTCGGCCGCAAGCTGCGGTCGCACAGCGCGACGCGCGTATTCGAAATGATGGAGCACCTGTACCGCCATTACTCCATCGTCGACTTCGCCTTTCACGACGAAAGCCTGTTCTTCGACGAAGGCCGCCTGGTCGAGCTGTGCCGGCACGTGCAGCGCTCCGGCCTGCCGTTGTCGTTCTCGTGCCAGGGGCGCGTCGATCAGAAGCTGACGCCGTTCGCGCTGGGCGAGCTGGCCAAGGCGGGTTGCTGGCAGGTGTCGTTCGGCGTCGAGTCGGGCAGCGACGAGATTCTCAGCGTGCTCGGCAAAGGCGCGACCGTGGAGCAGGCGCTCGAAACCGTGACCACCGTGCGCCAGGCGGGCATTTCGACCAAGGCGTTCATCATGCTCGGCGCGCCGGGCGAGACGCGCGAGACGCTCGCCGCGACGCGCGACTTCCTGCTGCGTGCGCCGCTCGACGACGTGATGATCGGCTTCTACACGCCGTTTCCCGGCGCGGAACTCACCGCGGGCATCGAAGAGAAAGGCAAGCTGATCGGCGGCTACGACCAGATGAGCGAGCACGAGGTCGTCTTTGTGCCGAACGGCCTCGACGCGCGCACCCTCACGAAAGTCCGCCGCCAAATCTACCGGAGCTTCTATCTGCGCCGGCGCGTGATCGCGCATTACCTGCGCCGCCTGCGCGAACCCAGCGCCCGCCGCGTGCTGCTCAAAGCCGCGTGGGGCTTCGTGCGCGGGTTTGTGTTGGGGCGGTAGATTTTTTCAGACAGGATCGACAGTTGAGCATGAACCTTCGGCTCACCCCGACGGATGAAAATTCGGTGCAGCTAAGCCCACCTGGTGGGCGACAGTTCGGTAGCCAGGGACGTGAGTCCCTGGAACCCGATCGTCGCCGACAACGAGCCCCGGAACGGGGCGGCAGATGCTTCTTGATCGACCGCGACCGTCTCCCGCCCGTTTCACGGGCTGTTTTCTTTTTCGCCTTGATCCAGACGCTCACGCGTCTGGCTACCGAACTGTCGCCCGCACGGCGGGCTCGCGGCATGGGAATCCCGGTTTGTAGATTCTCATTTTCTGAACTGGAACGCAGGATCGACCGAATAGACAGGACAGATTCTTCTCGATCCTGCAAATCCTGCCAATCCTGTTATCCTATCAAAAAAATGTAGCTTTAATCGAATGTGAATTTTCGCAGCGGATCGGGCGTGAGCTTGCCGGCGTAATGTTGTTCGACCAGCGCGAGCAGTTTTTCGCGCGTGATGAGCGCGGAGGTTCCGCCGAGCGCGGCGGCGGCGAGCGAGCCGGCGGCGTTGCCCCAGGCCACGCATTCGTCGAGCGAGCAGCCGTCGAGCAGCGCGTAGATGAATCCGCCGTTGAAGCTGTCGCCGCAGCCGGTCGTGTCGACCACGGTAGTCGGAATCGCCGGCAGCTCGACCGCGCCGTGCGGCCACAGCGCTCGCGCGCCGCAGTCGCCGCGCTTGAGCACCACGACCGGCGCGACCGCCGCCAGCGCGCGATGGGCCGCGTCGGCGTCGGCCAGCCCCGTCAGATGCCGCGCCTCGCGCTCGTTGCATAGAAACACGTCGACCGCGCCGATGATCTGCCGCATATCTTCGTCGGCCAGCGTGAGCGGCTGTTCGGAAATATCCGCCAGCAGCAGCGCGCCGATTTTTTTCGCGCGGCGGGCGATCTCCCGCGCCGGTTCGCTGGGCCGCAGCTTCAACCCGCCGAAGAACACCATGCGCGGACGCAGCCGTTCGACCAGCGCCGGATCGGGCGGCGGATACCACGGCGGCTCGTACGACAAGAAGCTGCGGTCGGTCCGGTTGTGGAACGCGACGGTGACGTGCGCGCGCAGATCGTCGCGGACGGTCACCGCCTCGCGCGACAACCCGGCCGCCTCCATGCTCTCCAGCAGAAAACGGCTGCCGAGATCGCGGCCGAACGTCGCTTCGAGCACAACGTTCAGTCCGAGCCGGTGCATGACGAACGCCGCGCTCAGAAAGCCGCCGGGTACGAAGGCGAGGTCGTCGCCGAATTCCTCGCCGCCGGGTTCGGGCGCCTGCTTCACGCCGGTGAAGATGACGTCGAGATACGGCCGGCCCGTGCCGGGCATCAGCACGTCGATCATCGCAGCCCGCCCAGCGCCGCGTGCGCTTTCATGAACCGACGCAGCACCTTCTTCGCCGCGTCCACACGGCCGACCAACGGATGCGCGGCCAGCGCCCACTCCGCTGTTTGCTTACTTCGATGCAGCACGGCGAGCACCGTCAGCGTCTCAAAAATCTTCACCTGCCGCACCAGCGCCTCGAGACGCGACGGCACGACCGGCGGCGGCAGCGGATGCGCGCCGTCAGCGTCGACCCGGCAGGTGATCTCGACCACGTCGTGCTGCGCGAGCNNCGCGATCTCGCCGCCGCCGGTCTCCGCCGCCTCGAGCACATCGAGCGCCACGCCGGCGTAGCCTTCGCCCTCGGCGAGATGATGATCGGGCCGCTGCTTCGCCGCGGTTTCCTTCCACGCGTATTCCATGTACGTCGCGTCGCGCTCGGCCAGGCAAGCCGCGTGAAACGCCAGCAGCGCGTCGGGATCGTCGAGCGCGCCCGGCTCGTTCGCCCGCGCGAAGAAACGATCGGTCAGCCGCACGACCTTCTGCCCGCGCGTTTCCGGCTCGGCCAGCACGGCGGGCACGGCCTTCTCCGGCAGCAGGTAGTAAAACAGATATTCGTTTGGGAACGCGCCCAGCTCGCGCACCAGCTCGCGGCCGAAGATGCCGAACCAGCGATCGACGAACGCGTCGTCGGCCAGCAGCTTCGCCGTCACGTCCTCGCCGTCGATCCAGACCTGCATCGTCGCCGACAAATGATTGAGCCCGAACACGCGTGAGCGAATGCGCGCCGGCGCGACGCCGAATTGCGTGGCGATGTATTCCTTCACGTTGTCGGCGCTGTCGCAAATGCCGATCACCTCGCCGAAGCCCTGGTCCGCCAGCGCCTGCGTGACGATGCCCGACGGGTTGGTGAAGTTGAGAATTCGCGCGCCCGGCGCCACGGCGCGAACCCGCGCGGCGATGTGCAGCAGATCGGGGATCGAGCGCGCGGCCATCGCGAAGCCGCCCGCGCCCACCGTTTCCTGGCCCAAGATGCCCGCCTCACGGCAGATCAACTCGTCTTGCACGCGCCCGATTTCGAAACCCGGCCGGATCGTGGTGACGACCGCGCCCGCGCCGGCCAGCGCGCGATCGAGCTCGGGTTCGACATCCACCGCCAGCGCCAGTCCGGACTGCGTGATCAGCCGTTGCGTGAGCCGGCCCATGATCGCCAAGCGCTCGGGGCGGATGTCGGTCAGCGCCAGCCGGTCGATGCGCGAGCCCCGCGCCACGCGTCGCAGCAGGCTGCGCACGAACAACGGCGTGCGGATTCCCCCGCCCCCGACCAGGGTCAGTTTCATTACACGCTCCTTGGATCAATCGCGGCCGGAGTGTAGCGCGGCGCGTAGCGAGGGTCTAGGGTCTGGGGGTTGGGGGCTAGGGTCTGGGG
>PMZC01000271.1 GCA_003170555.1 Deltaproteobacteria bacterium | reverse complement strand
ATCACCAACATGGCCGATCCGCTATGGGGCCGCGAGTTGCAGACCGGCGCGCTGACCGGCATGACGGCCGACGCGATGATCGAGGAGTTCGGCGAGCGGCGCGCGAAGTTCGCGGCGATGAAGCACCGCGTGATCATGGACAAGCACGCGATGAAGAACAAGAATGCGCATCGCCGGTTCAATTTCACCGACGACATGATTCCGGCGATGGTCGACAACGTCCCGCCGCTGGTCGGCGAACTGCGCATGGTGCACATGTGTTCGCAGAGCGACGGCGCCTGCGCGATGATCTTCGCGTCGGACAAAGTGATCAAGAAACGCCGCGTCAAGCAGCCGGCGTGGATCGTCGACCACATCACCGTGCACCGCGAAGAGACGTTCAACCTGTTCGGCAACAAAAAAGAAACCACCACGCATCGTTACGCCGCGCAGAAACTATTTGCGCGCAACGGCATCACCGACCCGCGCAAGCAGATCGACGTGTTCGAGATGTACGACCCGTCGAGTTGGTGGGGGCTCGACTGGCTCCGCGAGTTCTACCTGCTGGAAGGCGACGAACACCTCAAGATGATCGAGAACGAGGAAATCATGCTCGACGGCCCGACGCCGATTAATCCGTCGGGCGGCGTGGTCGCCACCAATCCGATCGGCGCGACGGCAATGATCCGCGTCGCCGAAGCGGCGATGCAGNNGCGCGTGCACTTCGCGCGCCGGCTGCTCGACGAGACCGGGCTGAGCGTCGCGGACGTCGCGCTGGCCTCGGGCTTCGGCGGCACGCTGTGGACCGTGCTGGTGCTGCTGTCCAAAGACAAACCCCGACTCGGGGAGGTGAAGTCATGAGCGACGTCAAGCAAAACCTGATCGTGCTGCCCCAGATTCTGTCCATCCCGATGCGCTTCGCCACCGGGCCGGTGATGGGGTATTTTCTGCAGGAGCTGCGCGACCACCAGCGCATCATGGCCAACCGCTGCCACGTCTGCGGCCGCTTCCAATTGCCGCCGCGCGAGGTGTGCGCGATCTGCCGCGTGCCGGTGACCGAGTTCGTCGAGGTCGGACCCGAGGGCGTGATCCAGAGCTACGATCTGGTTTATTACGCCAGCCCCGATCCGTTGACCGGCCAGGCGCGCCAGGCGCCGTACACCACCTGCAACGTCTTACTCGACGGCGTGCAGGGCGACGACACGCTCTGGCACCTGCTCAACGAAACCGATCCGAAAAAGATCAAGCGGGGCCTGCGCGTGCGCGCGGTGTTCAACGAGCATCGCACGGGCTCGATGCACGACATCAAGTACTTCGAACTGATCTAACAAGGAGCCGCGCCATGAGCGATCAACACGAAAACTGCTTTGTGGTCGAGGGCAAGCTCGCCCTGCCCTATCAATATTTCGCCGGCGCCATCGGCAGCCGGTTCCTCAACGCGCTGCGCGACGAGCAAAAGATTCTCGGCCAGCGCTGCCCGACCTGCGGCAAGGTGCTCATCCCGCCGCGCGGCACATGCGAGAAGTGCTTCGCGGATTTGTCCGACGCGTGGGTGGAGTTGGGTCAGACCGGCGAGGTCACCGGCTTCACCGTCGTCCATCACCAGGAGCCGCATTATCCGCTGCCGCCGCCGTTCGTCGTCGCGCTGATCAAGCTCGACGGGGCCGACGTGGCGTTCGCGCACCTCGTCGCCGGCGTCGCGCCGGAGCAGGTGAAGGTCGGCATGAAGGTGAAGGCGGTCTTCGCCGAAAAGCGGATCGGCTCGCTGCTGGACATCGCGCACTTCGCGCCGGTGTGAGAGGCGGGGTTCGGGATTCGGGTGTGGCACAGCCGCCCTCGGCTGTGCTTGGGTAGGGGCAGGTCTCAGACCTGCCCGTTGCGAAAGGGCGGGTCTCAGACCCGCCCCTACAGTCGTCTAGACCCTGCTCAGCACCCGCATCCGTTGCCGTTGTCGCCGCCGCCGGCTTGGGGACTTGCATCGTCGTCGGTGGCGTCGTCATCGGCAGTCGTGTCATCGTCGATCGTGTCGTCGTCAACGGTGTCGTCGTCAACATCGGGCCACGGCCAATCGGGATCCTGCGCGCCGGCTTCATACGTCCACACCAGCGTCGGATCGCCGTACAGGTTGTAGTTCCACTTCGTTTGCAGGCCCATGCCCATCAGGCTGTAGCCGTACATGCTGGGCGGATACACGTCGTCCCAACCATCCAACGGAATCGTCGCCTTCACGTAGGCCAGCGCTTCGCCGACGGTCGCGCCGGTCGTCATTTGTTCGGCCCAGTAGTAAGCCAGCGTCTCCGAAGCGCCGGTCGCCGGATCGGGCTTCCACGTGTCGCCGGGCGTATATTCGCCGAAGGCCGAGCGCGTCGCGCAGATGCTGCCGACCGAGTTGGTGTAGAGCATCATCGCGCCGAGGTTGTATTCTAGTTCCGGATAGCCGTTCAGGCAGGAAATCTGCCAGAGGAACGTCTGCGTGGCCGCGTCGAAGAAGGCGTCGGTCCCGAACGAATCGAGCATCGTCTTGTGGTTGTACTCGGTGTATTCGCAAACACCGTTTCCGTCAGCGTCGTCTTCCCAGATCATCCGCTCGGTGTAAGTCGGATAGCCGTGCGCGAACCAGATCGTCAGGCCGTGCCCGTAGCGAAATGAGTTGACGAGATGTTCGTACGACAACGCGTAGTCGTTGGGCAGCGTGGATTTAAAAAATCCCTCTTCCTCGAACATCCGCGTAAAGACCAACTTGTCGTCGAGGTCGGCCAGATGGTTGCCGATCACGTTCAGCGTCGCCCCCGAGTCCTGGTTTTCCATGCCCGGGCTCAGGCCGTTGAAACCGACCATCGCGCCGGGCAGCAGCACGCGGTTGCGGCCGTGCAAGTCGGTGGCGGAGTCGTATGCGGACGCGAGGTAGAGATAGGCGTCGAGGAAGTTCGGGTCATAGTGCGCCGGGAAGCGGCCGACGATGACCTCGGGCCCGAAGTCGTACCCGCCGTCGCCGGCGTCGCCCGGATACTCGCCGGCGAGCCCGTTGCCGTTCAGGTCCCAATTGCCGTCGAGGTCGGAGTAATAGAAATCGGTGGGCAGGTTCTGCATGTCGCAGAAAACCGGGTCCTGCGTTTTGTCGCACACGTCCTTCAGCGGCCAGACCATCTTCATCGGCACGGAGCCGTAGTTCGGGTCGGGGTTGCCCATCAGCAACACGAAGCCGATGCCTTCCGTCTCGTAATTCGCGGCGAGCCACGCCCGCAACACATCGGCGGCCGGCTGGCCGATCAGATTGGTCGGGTTCCACGTGTCGCTGCCCACCACCATGACCTCCCAGCCCTGCGCCTGCTTTTCCGCGATGTATGCGTCGAGCATCGTCAACATGCCGAGGAAATAGTTGTCGGTGATGATGGCCAGCTTGTGCGGAAACGGCGGCAACTCATCGGGCCGCACGGGAGGCGCGGCGGCCTGCACGCGCATCGACGCCACCCACGGCGCGACGGTCGCCGGCGTGAAGACCCGCCCGCGAATCGTGAGCGGCCGGCCGAGGCGAATCGCGTTCCCGCTTTCGTTCGGCGCACGCAACACGTCGCCGTTGGGCAGCAGAATTCCCGTCGGGCGGGACGCTGACGCCGCGCGGGTGACGGCCGTCACATGCAGCACCGGCGCCTTGCCCGCAAACAGGTACGAACCGGCGGTCAGCGTAATTTCCGCCGCCGCGGCGGTCGAAGCCAGGGACAACAAGATCAGCAGCAATATTACTCGGCAGCGCATGAAACGAACCTCCATTCAGGTCGCCTCATGATACACGAAGTCGTCGGTCGGCGTTCAGCAGCCGCAGCCGCTTTCGTCATCGCCGGTGGACGCGGGTGGAATGGCCGCGTCATCGTCAATGAAATCATCATCGACCAGATCGTCATCGGCGCCGCTGGCGGGCGGAATGATATTGATGGTGATCTCGTTGCTTTCGCGGTCGCCCCAGATCGCCTTCACTTTGAGCTCGCCCGCCGTTTTCGTTTTCAAGCGCCCGTAAGCGATCGTAGCGAGTCGCGCGTCCGACAACTCGTAGTCCACCCATCCCGTCACCTCTTCGCGATGGCCCGACGGGTAGCCGCCGTCGACGAAAAGCTGCACCGCGTCGCCGATCGTCAGTTGCGTCGCGGGCGAGGACAAGACCAGGTCGCGCATCCGCGAGATCAACGGCCGTTTCCAGGAATAAATCCAATAGTGATACTGCGAAAAGCCGTCCGCCCCCGACGCGTTGACCAGCGTGATGCTCAGCGACGATTTGCCTTTGGTCAGCGCGGGCGGCAGATCGAACACGGTGTCGCGCCAACGCTTGAAGGGGTTGTGCTCGGGCGTGCGCCACAGGCCGGCGTCCGCGCCGTCGACCAGCACGCGCACCAGGTCGCGGCCGTGAAGCTGATCGAGCCGCCGCACCAGGCGCACGCCGTCGTTGAACGGGTTGACCGGCAAGGTGAAGCTGACCTCGCCCCGCGATTGATAACCGCCGTCGTCATAGGGCGCGAGATCCTGATCGCCCTCGTAAAAGAAAAGCTGCGGGCCGGTGGGCTGGTCGTCGGAGCCGTGATACTGAAAGCGCGCCTCATCGAGCGACTGCCCCACGTCGAATTCCGCTTCGGGGATGAGCGCGTCCTCGTTCACGCGATAGACGAACGCGGTGGTGCGATAGACTTCGTCGGTGTCGAGGTTCAGCGCATCGTGCTCGATGGAAAACGTGGCGCCGCGATAGAATTCGAGCGAGTCGCCGACGTGCAGGCGATACATACCGGTGACATCGAGGCCGGCGTCATCCAGCCGCATTTGATGGCCGTGCGTCGGCAGCGTGAACATGCCGTATTTAAAATACCATCCGCCGTTGTAGTAATCCTCGGTGCCGGTGCCTTGGATCGTCGGCGTGAGCAGGCCGTCCGGATACCAGCGTTCGTCGCCTTCCAGGTATCCCTGGCCGCTGTAGCCGCCGGCGAGTTGGATGACGCCGACGATCTTGCCCTGGCCGGTCGGATCGGCGAAGTGGTGGTCGCCCATCAGCACGGTGGGCGCGCCCAACCGCGAAACGGTCGTGAAGGTCGCCGCGTAGTCGTCGGGCGGTTCGCGCCGCACGCCGACTTCGGCCTGAAGGCTCACCGTCGCGGCGGACTCGTTGACCAGCTCGAGCCGCGCGCCGTCGAAGTAAGGCATCGGAAAGAAGCTGTAGAGCACGCCGTCTTTGATGCCGAACAACAGCGCCGCCACCTCGAACCCCGGCGCCGTCGCGCCGCAGAACATGCCGAGCTGCACGTCGACCGCCGGATCGTTCGCGCCGTCGAAGGTCGCGCGCAGGCGAACGTTGTTGAGCAAGGCCTCGTCAATCGCCGCCGGCGTCAGACGCACCGAGGCGATCTGCCCCGCCCCTTCCTCGGCGAAGATCGGCGCCGTCTCGCCCGGCGCGAGCGTAAGCGGCAGCGCCGCGTAGTCGACGCCCGTCGTGTCCTTCGGGTCGGCGCCCGCGCGATCGGGATCGTACAGCGCGTCCACCGCCGTGTAGTCCTCGTCGCCGGCGAACGAGGTCACCTCCGTGTCGGCCCGATACCGATGAGCGGTGACGTTGTAGAACGTGATGCCGGTCGTCGTGACGATCTTCAGCCGTTCGCGGTAACAGACCGGCGCGTAGCTGACGAAACCGCCGCTCGAGCGGCTGTCATCCCAAACCAGCGGCTGGAGAAACGGCGGCGTCTGGCCGGCGAAGAAATCGTGGATGTTCACGTCGACGGTCGGTTGTTCGGCGTTGTCGAGATAGAACTGCAAACGCGTGTAGGGCGCGGGCAGGGAGAACGTGAACCAGAGCCGGTAAACGCAGCCCGGCCCCTCGCCGTCGAACAGCACGTCCTTGCCGCCCTCGCGATACAACCGCGAAAACAGGCCGAGGAAGCCGTCTTCGTTGAGGCCCAGCAAATCGTGGCTCGATTCGCCGAAAGCGACGACGCCCGGCGTGAGCTCGGGCAGCGACCACAGGTCGGTCAGGCGCTCGACGCCGGTCACCTGGCCGAACGCGGCGGTCGGGATGACGAACACCAATGTCGCGATGAGCAGTGCACGGCGCACGGCGCCCCCTCCCCGAAAACTTTGCCGTGTCCATCAGATTACTACGCGCGAGGCCGAAAAGGAAAACCCGGCGTCTTGGCCCGAAATTTTTCTATGCTAAAATCATGTCTCGCGGATTTTGCGCGCACCATAAAAGGAAGAACGCCATGCCGCCCAAGCGACTTCTGCTGATCATTTTGTTTTTGATCTTTGCGCTGGTCCTCGCCGGCTGCGGCGCCAGCGCGAAGAACGATGACGATTCCGCCGCGCCGGCCGACGATGACGCGCACGACGACGATGCCACCCCCGGCGCGGATGACGACGTTGGCGATGACGACACGGCGCCGTGCGACGACAGCCTGCGGCCGGTGGTCTTTGTGCACGGCGTGCTCGAGTTCGGCGACGCGTTTTCGAATCAGGCGATGCGCTACGGCTCGAACGGCTATTGCCTCAATCGGATTTACACCTATGACTACAACTCGCTGATCGGGCCGAACGGCGCCAACGTGACCGGGCTCGAAACATTTGTGGACCACGCGCTCGTGGAAACCGGCGCGGCGCAGGTCGACCTGCTCGGCCACTCGCTCGGCGGCGCGGTCTGCCAGGAATACCTGAAGACGCCGGCGAACGCGGCCAAGGTCGCGCACTACGCCAACCTCGCCTCGTTCGACGTCAGCGGCGGCCAGCCCCTCCCGGTCCCCGCGCTCAACATCTCGTCGACGGCCGACCACATCGCCGGGCCGTCGACGTTGACCGGCGCGCAAAACGTGACCTTCGACGACCTCGACCATTTGCAGGTCGCCACCTCGGCGGAAACGTTCGCCACGTTCTTCAATTTTTTCTACGGCGAACCGCCGACCACAACGGACATCGTCCCCGCCGAGCCGATCGTGCTGTCGGGACGCGTGCTCGTCTTCGCGCTCAACCAGCCGGCGACCAATCACGTGGTGCAGATTTACGAGGTCAGCCCCGAGACGGGCGAGCGCCAGACCGCCGACCCGCTCGCGGAATTCACCACCGACGAGAACGGCGGCTGGGGCGATTTCACCGCGACGCCCGGCGCGTACTACGAGTTCGCGATCATCGATGCGAGCGGCGAATGGCCGCCGGTGCATTATTACCGCGAGCCGTTCCAACGCGCGAACAACAAGGTCTACTTCCGCTCGCTGCCGCCGCGCCGCAGCCTGCTGGGCTTCGTGTTCAGCCTGCTGCCTTACAACGACGATTACGCGATCTTCGCCTGGCTGGAAATCAACCAGGCCTTTGTGTACGGCCGCGACACGATGACCGTCGACGGCCTCGATATCACTTCGCCGGCGATGGCCGATCCGTCGATCACCACGATCGCCATTTTCTTTTTCGACACGAACTTCAACGGGGTCAGCGATCAAAAGCCGTCGGGCGGGCTGTACAACAAATTCATCTTCATGCGCTTCTTCGATCTGCTGATTCCGTCGACGCCCGCGCGCGGCGTGCCGTTCGTCTTCGACGGCCGGCCGATCACCATCCGCAACTGGCCGTCGAAAACCGGGGGCTTGTCGATCACCGTGTTCGAGTAGCCGCCATTACGGCGCGTCGGCGGCGACTTGTTCGACGACCGGCGCATCCGGCGGACACGGCCGCGGCGCATGAACCTGAATCGCGCGAATCTTGCCGGTCTGGTCGGCGTAAAACGACGGCCGCGTCACCAAAAGATTCCAAGGGAAGAATGGAAACCCTTGCGGGATGACAAAAACGTGGAAGGTTCTCCCGCTTGGTCCCGGCAAAAACTGCGCATCCCATTCATCTTCTCTGCCATGCGAGGGAAAATTAAAGTCGCCATCCGTAAACACAAATCGCCCCGGGATGCTGCCGATGTCCAACGGTTCAAAACGCACGACGCCGTGTTGCTGCCGATACGTTTCGCCGTATCGAAGCTGGTAACCAACCATCTTCTTGATTTCGTCTTGAATTTCCGGGTCGCGCCAGGTGCGCATCGACCAACCGGTCAGGGCCAACACCCAACTGGTCAAGACGGCCGTGAGCGTCACCAGCAGCACGCCGGCGAGCAAGAGGCGCGTGGCGCGAGCGCGCTCCGGCGCCGGTTCGCGCGGCTCAACCGGGCGGCGGGCCNNCAACCGGGCGGCGGGCCTCGGCGCTCCAGGCGATCATCCGCACCCCGCGCGTCATCGCCACGGCGGCGAAGATCAGCGTCATGAGCGCCATGCACGATTCGGCCATGAGCGAGATGACCACCATCGCCAGACCGATGACCACCAGACCGACGCCGCTCCGCTTCGGCTTCTTCCGCTCGAGCAGCGCGTAATAGCCGCCGACGGCCGTGAGCGTCACCAAGGCGATCGCCAGGAGCGCTTCGCCCAACAACGCCTGCGGCACTGGCGGATTGTTCGCGTAAGCCGCGGCGGGAACCAATGTCGCGATCGCAGCGAACACCAAAATGAAAAGCCTCCTATTGCGCATGCGTCTCCTCCCAGGTAAACGTCCAATCCGCGTCGGGGAAGAAGTTGGCTCGTTCGAATGACGGCGGGTCGCCGGACAGCGGATAGTTGCTGCCGGTGATTCGCACGCCTTCGCAATGCAGCACGTACTTGCCATATTCGAGCGCGCGACGCCACGGCCGCGTCGTCGTGAGCAGATACACGCCGCGATGCCCGGCCACGTATTGCCGAAAGCGCACCCGCACGAACGCCGCGCCGCGCGCGGGAACGGCCGCTTCGAAGTACGGCTCGCCGCGCAGCCAGACCGCGTGCAGCGGGAGCAAAGCGGCAGAGGCTGGGGCGAAGGATTCGGCCAGTTCAACGGCTGCCGGCGGCGTCTGACCGGGGTTGTCGGGGAACGGCGTTTTCAATCCCTGCCGCCACGCGATCGGCAGCGGATTCTCGTAGACGTAGACTCCGCTCACCTCGACGGAATGCGGCCGGATGGTGATGTCGATTTGCTCGCGGGTAAAGCGCACGACCGGGACGATCCCCGCGCCGACCAAAACCAGCGGCAACAAGACGATGACGAAAACAGACGGCGGCGCCCATTGCCGCCAGCGGGCGAGACGACGAACGAAGGCTTCGCGATCCATGAATCCTCCGCTTCGATCCGAAAACAATCAGCGCGCGAAGCGAATCGGTGCGCCGCGCGTCAGGCCGAAGCGCTGGGCCGCGCTGCCTTCGCGCACCGCGATTTCCAATAGACCAGATGAGCCGACGAGGGTCAAGGGTTCGCCGGGCAGTACGTCGGCGTAGGCGCGGCGGAGCGGGACTACTTCGCCGGTCGGCAGTTGGGCGCGAAGCGAATCCGCACCAAGCTCGGCCAGCCGTTCGGACGTGAGGCCGGTGATCGCATTGCCGAAGCGATCGACGTGCACCACGGCCGCCACGAACGCATCGCCCTCGCGGCGCACTTCCCACGCGGGCAGACGCACCGCATCGGTCACCGGCGGTCCGCAATCGGCCGGCGGCAGACCTTGAGCGAGATGTACGGCCGTCGGCGCAAACAGATCGCGGCCGTGAAACGTCGCGCCGGCTTGCGGCAGCCACAAGTCCGGATTCGTCAACTCGAAAACCCGCGCCGCTTCATTCAGGAACGGGGTGAAGACGCCGTTGTCGGGGCCGACGAACAACTGCCGCTGCGCCGCGATCGCCAAGCCCCGACGGGGGCCGCCGACGCCCGGGTCCACCACGCACACGTGGACCACGCCGGGCGGGAAATACGGCGCCGCCTGCCGCAGCACGAAGGCCGCATGATGCACGTCGAACGGCGCGATCTCGTGGCTGAGGTCGACCACCGTCGCGCGCGGCGCACGGCTGAGGATCACGCCCTTCATCGCCGCCGCATAACCGTCCGCGAGGCCGAAATCGGTGGTCAGCGTGATGATCATGGTCGCCCGAGCACCTCGATGGTGTACGAGTCGATGGCGTCGTTCTGCTTGACGATCAAATGGAACGAGCCGGCCTGCCCGGCCGCCAGCGAAAGCGGATTGACCAGCGTCGTCTCCGCCATCAGGAAGTGGTTGTTGGCGTCGAAAAACGAGATCTTAACCTTGACCTGGTTGACCGGCTGGGTGAACCCGTTGCGCACCTTGCCCTTGACGTGCAGGAATCCTTCTTCCAAATAGTAACTATCTTCGAGCAGCTCCATCCGCCCGCTGCGCGGCGCTTCGGGCGTCGGCGTGCTCGGGTTGTGGACGCCGCTCGGCGAGAAGACGCCCGGCACGGCGGTCGGCCGGTAGCGCGCGGGAATCTCCTCGGGGTTATCGGTATAGTGCGCGCGGCCCAGTTCGTCGACCCACCGCCACAACGTGACCGTGCGCTGCTGGGCGAACGCCGCCGCGGCCCAGAGCCCCAGCAACACCACGAGTATGGCGGCCCAACGTCTCAGCAGACACGCTCCGCGTTCATCAACAAAAACTAACTAGGATCATAGCGCCGGAGCGAGGACTGTCAACCAACGCGAGGCGCGGCGAGAGGCGGGAGAACGGCTGTGATTCTGTAGGAGCGCCTTTCCAGGCGCGATCTAGATCGCACCCGGAAGGGTGCTCCTACAATACGTGGCCGCGCCGCGGCCCGAGCGAAGTCTACAGAGTTTCCCGCAGCAGCATCTGCGCCAGCCAGCGACGCAGCGGCGCGCCTTGGCGCAGGGCGAGCACATACGCCAGCCCGGCGAAAACCAGCGCCCCGAATAGTCCGCCCAGCCAGCGGAGGCAGAGGCTGGCCAGGATGGCGAGGCCGAGCGACCCGCCCAGAATGACGCGTGCAATCATGGTCGTGACGCGCCATTGGCCGTGGTCTTCGCCGGCGGCCACGGTCTGCCTGCCTTGCACGATCCAACGGCTCATCAGCGCGAACATCACCGGCAATAGCACCAGGCCCATGGCGTACAACGTCAGCGCCACATCGGACACGAGCCAATGCGCTACGTTGGATAGCTTCCAATCGAGGAAAGCCTCTTTGTTCGGCGAGAAAAAGCGCCGGTAGCCCGTGCCGTCCCAACCGTGGACGAGGATGAAGAACATCGCGAAGTAGCCCAGCGGCATTTGCAGCGAGGCGAGGAAGTCGCGCCCGGCCTCGTATAGTTTTTTCGTCACCCAGAAGCCGAGGATCCCTTGCGTGATGTTGGTGACGGCGAAAAGCAGCACCAGCCAGGTCGACAGGCAGCGGTCGCCCACGTGCATCGTTTCCCAACTCGGAAACGCCCACAGCAAGCCGATGCCCGATGGCGCGAAAAATACGGCGAGGTAGATCACCGCGGCGGTGAAGTGTCCGTTTTCGAGCAGGGATCGGCTCGGCGACGCGCCGCTGCCCTCGCCCTTCGCCGCCGTCAGTTGCCGCGAAGCCGCCGCGGCGAAACCCGCCCCGATCGCATAGCTCCAGAAGACATCGACTTGAACCATCGCGCTATCCCCTTTGGTCTTCAACGTATCATTGGCGAGTCACGAAGCGCAATGAATTAGCTCCAACGAAAAAGGGCGGACCCTGCGGCCCGCCCTTGAGATCGTTCGCGATGGAATTACGCGTTCGGCTTCTCGCTCTTGCGGCGGCGGATGGTGCGCGGGCGCTTGGGCGTCGGCGCTTCATCCAGCGTCTGGACCGACAACCGGCCGGCGGCGTTGAGCTGCGCCAGCACCTTGCGCTGCCGACGCGGCGCCACTTCCTGGTAGATCTGCGTGGTCACCGAG
>PMZC01000304.1 GCA_003170555.1 Deltaproteobacteria bacterium | reverse complement strand
GGCGTGGTGTCGTCGTCGTTTGGCATCGTGTCATCGTCGCTCGGTATCACGTCATCGTCAGTCGGCGCCGTGTCGTCGTCGGCGCCGCCGCCATGATAATAGTAGTTGTTCGTCGTGTAGTACTTGTCGCCGCAAGCCGCCGCGGCGATCGCCAGTCCAAGGACCAGCGCCAGCGGAACAAGCCAGGATGTCGAACGACTCATCGGACGCCTCTCTAAAGCCGACCGCGAATTTCCCAATCCGGTCTCGAACCCAGTCAACAATTCCAAAAAGGCGGCTGCTGCATTTATTGCTACGCCAACAGTTCTTTGGTGTCAAGGTTGTGGCGTCGGGAGGTTCCCCAAATCATCCGGGCGGGGGAATAAGAACAGGCCGGGCGCCGGGTGGCGCACTTTCGCCGGGTGGCGCACTTTCGCCAGGTCGTCTTTTGGTGTGGTTGCCTCGTGGTCTTGCCTACTACATGCCGCGTCGATCTAAAGAAAAGGCCGCCCTTTCGGACGGCCTTTCCGCGCCGAACCGGTCGGTCTTCGCTACAGTTTGAACACCAGCAGGAAGCTGATCAGCAAGCTGTAGATGACCAGGGACTCGATGAGGGCGAGACCCAGGATCATCGGGGTGAAGACCTTCTGGTAGGCGCCGGGATTCCGGGCGATGCCTTCGATGGCCGCGGCAGCCGCTTTACCCTGGCCGAGCGCGCCGCCGAACGCCGCGATGGCAATGCCCAGACCGGCTGCGAGTGCAATCATGGCCTTCACATCGCTCGACAAGCCTCCTCCGGCTTCCTGCGCCATAGCCACCCCCGAATAGACGAGCGAGAGCGCCAGGAACACACCCAGCATGACAACGGTCTTTTTCATCGACACCAACCTCCGTCGAACAAGACGCGCCGGCCCATCCGCCGCGTCATTAACGACAATCTAATGCTCTTTTGCCGTGGCGAGGCCGATATACACCATCGTCAACAGGCAAAAGACGAGCGTCTGCACGATCGCCACCAGCAACCCGAGCGCGAGAAACGGCAGCGGGTACAGCAGCGGCAGCACCGTCAGGCCCATGAACACCGCAAAGACTTTGTGATCGCCGAACATGTTGCCGAACAAGCGCAGACTGAGCGAGAACAACCGCGCGATATGACTGATCAGTTCGATCGGCAGCATCAGCGGCGCCATGATCCACTTGATCTTGCCTTCCAACGGCCCGAGGAAGTGGTCGAGGTACTTGAGCGCGCCTTGCGTCTTGATGCCGTAGTAGTGGTACATCACGATCACCGTCAGCGCGAACGCCAGCGTCGTGTTCCAGTTGTCGGTGGCGGTGTAGAAACCGGGGATCAGCCCCAGCAGGTTGTTGAACAAAATCACGAACGCCAGCGTGCCGATCAGCGGCAGGTACTTTTCGGAGTCGTGCCCGATGATCTCCTGCATCAAGCCGAGCACCGCCTGCACGACCATCTCCAGCAGATTCGAACCACTCACGCCCGGCTGCGGCGCCGGGTCGGCGAGCATCTTGCGATACTTCGCCCCCACCGTGAGCGAGAAGATCGTGATCAGCAGGAACACGAAAAACATGATCATCACGTGCAGCAAGCCGTGGTTGGTGTACATCCGCGGATTGGGCCCGGCCCCCAAGAGCCAACCCGATCCATCGGCCGTCACGCCGAACCAACCCGCCACTGTCTGCGCGATGGGCAGCGTCCATTCCATCGGAATGAGATTGAACAACGTCCAGTGCTCTTCTTCTTGCTTGGCGCCCTCTTTCGCCGCGACCGGAGCGGCCGGCGCGGTGGGCGCAACGGCCGGTGACGGCGCCACCGCCGGCGGCGGCGCGGCGGTCGCCGGTATCGGGGGCGCGCCCGGCGTCGCGGGGGTCGGCGAAGGTTTAGCGGTGGTCGGGCCGATCAGCGCGGCGCCCGGCTGCTGCGGCTCGATCTTGAAACTGCCTTGCGCCGAAGCAAGCGAAACGGCGAGCAAAAGGATCAGAACGACCAGGGCGAGAACGCGAGCAAGCTTCATCAAGATGGTCTCCTGGCGGCTCATAACTTATCGAACGGGGTCTCTTTGCCCTGCGGTTTATAGCCGATTTTCCCCGGCTCGTCCACGTCGGCCCAACCGACGAATTTTTCTTCGGTTTTTTTCCATTCGTCGTCCACCATGTCGGGGAAACCCTGCAAGATGGAATAGATGATCGACAGGATGATGGCCAGCACGATCACCGACATCCCGATAAAGAACGCCGGGATGTTGACGAGTTGGTAGACGATGACCACGAAGCACAACACGATCAGCACCAGGAACTTGAGCCAGATGAACACGAAGTAGTGTAGCTTGATCTTCTTGGGGTCTTCGAAAATCTTGCGCGAGATGGCGACCAGCAGCCGGTAGTTGATCAGACTGAGTCCGCCGCCCACCAAGATGCCGGTGAACACGCCGATGCCGCGGCCGGTCTGCCAGATGACGACGGAGATCAGTACGAACACCATATACAGCACAAAACCGATGCGGGAGACGAAGATGAGGGTGTTGCGCTCGGTGATTCGCAGCTTAATCTTCAGGGC
Source organism: Deltaproteobacteria bacterium (assembly GCA_003170555.1). Taxonomy (GTDB): domain Bacteria; phylum Lernaellota; class Lernaellaia; order Lernaellales; family Lernaellaceae; genus FEN-1099. The sequence goes on along the minus strand of PMZC01000304.1, from coordinate 1,665 downwards.
GCTCGTCCTCCCCCACTTTCTTGGCCCGTTGGTACGCCGCCACCACGGCCTTGGCCGCCGCGGCCGCGCCGAGGCAGGTCCAGATGATCGTCATCACCGGAGACCAGCCGAGCCAACGGTCGAGGTAATACCCGACCGCATAGCCGATGACCACGCTGAACCCCATCTCGAGGCCGACCGCCCCGAGCGTGGCGCCCTGACGCACCAGGTCCATATCCAGACGCGGTCGATCCGACTTCATCAGCTTTCTCCGGCGGAGCAGTTCATCTTAGCACAGGCCGTCGGTTTTTCCATTGTCGCCGCTTTCTGTTATTAAAGAACGATGTTTGCCCGTCACCCGCACCCGACCCTCGCCGCCCGCCATTCTTGGCTGCTGATCTTGTGCCTGTTGATCGCCCTGGCCGCGCTCGACGCTCAACGCGCGCCGGACCGACAACTCGGCGCGAAGGTGATGCTTTTGGTGATCGACGGCTGGCAGATGATCTCACCGACTGTGGCGAAGACGAGTTCATGCGTCTACACCCCAAGCTGTTCGGTTTACGGCGAGTTGGTCGTGCGGCGCTACGGCGGATATCGCGGCGGCTGGCTGGCGCTGAAACGCATTTTCCGCTGCAGCCCGTGGGCCGAGAAGCCGGGCGAGGATTGGCCATGAGGCGCGGTCTCGCCGCGGCGCTGGCGCTGCTCTGCGTCACGCTCGCTTGCGACAATTTGAGCGCCCGCGTCGATCCCCACCACGCGAAGTCGATCGTGCGTATCATCCACACGCCGAAGCCCCAGCCCACGCATTTGAAAGCGCGCATCGAGCGCGAGCAGATCACCGTTTGCCGCCGGCCGATGGACCTCGCGCTGTCCGCCGACGGCCGCAAGCTTTTCGTGGCCTGCCCGGGATCGAACCAATTGGTCGCCGTCGACACGGTGCGCCTGGACCTCGCCTGGGCCGGCGAGCCGCGACAGGAACGGCTCTATCGCGTGGTCGCCGATCCGAAGCGCGACCGCGTTTACGCCATCGGGATGAACGGGCGCTTTCTCACCGCGTTCGACGGCAGCACCGGCGCGGAGCTGACGCAGTTGCCGGTCGGCAGCCACGTCGCCGACCTGGCGCTGGTGCCGGGCAAAGACCGGCTGGTGGTCACGGCCACGAATCCGCCGCAGGCTGTGCTGATCGATCTGGCGCGACTCGCGGTCGTCGGAAATGTGATGTTCCCTTCGCCGCCCGGTTCGCTGGCCATGCGCGAAGATGGGCGGCTGGCGGCGGTGAGCAGCGGGCTGTGGGAAGTGACCGTCGGCGGCGCCCGGCCGCTGCTCGAACCGATCTACCTGTTCGACCCGAATACGCCGGGCCGCGCGCAGGTCCAACTCGGCTTCGGCGGCATTCAGACGCGGCAGGGCCTGTTCACCCGCGGCGGAACGATTCTGCTCGTCCCGGGCCGGCAATCGGGGACGGTCTCGGTGTTCGCGATCGACACACGGCGGCTCATCGGCGCCATCCGGGTCGGCGCGGCGCCGGAGAAGATCGTCGTCACGCCGAACGGCCGATGGGCGTTTACGCAAGACGCCGGGGCCGCCACCACCACGCGCATCGACCTGACGCGCTACGAAGCGTCGGGGAGCGTCGCGCTGCCGGGCAATCCCCAAGACCTCGCGGTGGCGCCCGACGCTTCGTAG
>PMZC01000205.1:8081-10803 GCA_003170555.1 Deltaproteobacteria bacterium | reverse complement strand
GCGCAGAACCACGCCTGCGAATTGGCGTGCGGCGAGGTGCTGGTTTTCACCGACGCTGCCGTCGCCGTATCGCGCGAGGCGTTGCGGCCCCTGGTGCGCGAATTGATGGCGGACGGCGTCGGCTGCGTCACCGGCGTCGATGTTTCGGTCGCCGCCGACCAGGCCGATGCGGCGGCCGGCGCGGGATTTTATACGCGGATGGAGATCGCGCTGCGCAACCGCGAAGCCGAGACGGGCACGCTGCTCGGCGTCAACGGCTGTCTGTTCGCGGTGCGCGCCGAGCTGCGGCCGCCCGTGCCGGCGTCGTGCGTCGACGACCTGTACGTGCCGCTGGCCGTGGCCGATCGCGGTTGGCGCGTCACCGTGGCGCCCGCAGCGAAGGCGGTGGTCCGCCGCGCCGCGAATCTGCGCGAGGAGTATCGCCGCAAGGTGCGCACCTTCACCGGCGGGCTGTTCACGCTGCGCGCCGCGCGCCACGATCTGCCGCGCGCGATGCGCCATTTGCGCTGGCGGTTGGCGCTGCACAAAGTGCTGCGCTGGCTCGGTCCGCTGTTCGCCGCGCTCGCGTTGTACTTCAGCGGCGGACTGGCGTTTCGTTGGGCGCCCGGCTGGATCCTTTTTCTGCCGCAGGCCGCGTTCTGGTTCGCGGCGCTGGTTGGGGGCATACTCACCTTGATCGGGATGACCCCGCCGCGCGTCTTGCGCCTGCCGCTTTTTTTCGGCACGGTGCAGATAGCGCTGGCGCACGCGTGGCGCCGGTTGGCCGCCGACCGGCCGTTTGTCGCGTGGGAGCCGACGAAGCGGGAGCGATAGACATGCACCGAGTATTGCTGGCCACCGAAGGAACGCGTTACGCCGGCATCGAGGCGCACCTGCTCAACCTGATCGCGGCGATGCAGCAGCTCGGCGGCGTCGAGTATCATCTGGCGCTGTTCGACCGCGGTCCGCTGACCCAACAAGCGCGCGAACTGCGCGTGCCGGTCCACCTGCTGCTGCGCGAGGATAAATACGATACGCGCGTCATCGCGCAGTTGCGGGCGATCATCGCCAAATCCGGCGCGGATTTCGTGCACGCCCACGGCTACCTCGCCGACATCATCGCCGGTTGGGCGTGCGGCAAAAGTCGAACGCCGCTGATGACGACGGTGCACGGCGCGCCGGAGAAGTTCCGCGGCCTGGCCGCGCTGAAGATGCGCCTGAACCTGCGGCTGGATCGCCGCGCCATCCGTCGCCGCAGCGCGCACGTCATCGCCGTGGCCGACTTTCTGAAAGACCAGCTCGTGCGCCGGCGCATCGCGGCGGACAAAATCACCGTGGTGCCCAACGGCGTGTTCGATCGCCCGCCGGATCTTCAGCGCCGTCACGCCGATCGCATGGCGCTCGAGCTGCCGCCCGACGCCCCGACCGTCGGCTTTGCGGCGCGGCTGGAGCCGGTGAAGGACCCGCTGGCCTTCATCGAATTCGCGCGGCTCGTCCACGCGCAGTTGCCGAACGCGCGCTTTCTCGTGGCGGGCGAAGGCGCGTTGCGTCAGCCGATGTACGATCGCGCGCTCGCGCTCAACCTGCTGCCGGCGTTCCGTTTTCTGGGTCACTTGCACGACCTCGACGCGTTCTTCTCCGCGGCCGACGTCTTCGTACTGACCAGCCGCAGCGAAGGCGTGCCGCAGGTGGCGCTCGAAGCGATGCGCGCGAAGCGGCCCGTCCTCGCCCCGGCGGTCGGCGGGCTGCCCGAGGTGCTGGCCGGCCTCGGCGAGTTGACCGCCCCGCCGCGCGATCTGACGAAGCTGGCCGAGCTCGCGGTGAAGCTGCTGCGCGACCCGGCGCGTCTCGCGGCCGTCGGCGAAGCGGCCCGCGCGCGATTTCTCGCGGCGTACACGGCCGATCGCATGGCGCGCGAAACGAAGTTGATCTACGACCGGGTGCATCCGGAGGGCGCATGACTTTCGTCAGCGTCGTGCTCACGCTGATCGCGCTCGCGCTGTTCTTCATTGCCGCGCGGTACGCCTTCTTCGCCGCGATTGCGTTGCTCGATCCCGCGCCGGAGCCGCCGCCGCGTTTGCTGGCGACGCGCTTCTGCGTGCTGATTCCCGCGCACAATGAAGAAGCGGGCGTGGCGGACACGATACGCGCCGCGCAGCGGCTGAGCTATCCGCCCGAGCGTTTTCGCGTGCTGGTGCTGGCCGACAACTGCACCGACGGCACCGCCGATGTAGCGCGCGCGGCGGGGGCGGCGGTCGTCGAGCGGCGCGACCGGCTGCTGCCGGGCAAGGGCGAGGCCGTGCGCTGGGCCGTCGCCAATCATCTCACGGCCGGCGAGGCGCTGGTGATCGTCGACGCCGACTCGCTGCCGGCGCCCGACTACCTGCAATGGATGGATCGCGCGCTCGGTCTGGGCTACGGCGCCGCGCAGGGCTTCAACGGCGCGGCGAACGCGGACGCCTCGAGCCTGGCGACGCTGGCGGCGATCACCGGGGCGATGAAGAACCGCCTGCATTATGCGGGCAAGGCCGCGGCGGGGCTGCCGGCGCCGCTGATGAACGGCCTGACCATCGCGGCGGCCACGCTGCACGANNCTCGTCGACGACGGCGTGCCGATTCGCTTCGTGCCGCAGGCCAAGATCCTCAGCCCGAAGACAAAAAATTTCCGCGACGCGACCGCGCAGAAAAGTCGCTGGAGCGGCGGGCAGAGCGATCTGGCGCTGCGTCTTGCGCTGCCGATGGC
>PMZC01000205.1:0-8049 GCA_003170555.1 Deltaproteobacteria bacterium | reverse complement strand
CCACGTGGGCGCATCCGTCGACCGGGCTGGCGCTGGCCGGCCTGCTGCTGATGGCGGCGCAGTTCGGCGTCGGCCTGACCTTCGTCCGCTGGACCCCGCAAACGCTCGGCGCGCTGTTGCTTTCGCCGTTCTACATCGTCTGGAAACTCGGCCTCGCGCTCTGGTCGCTGGTGCGCCGCCCGACCGAATGGCGCCGCGCCGCACGCGACGGCGACGACGCATGAAACGCCTCGCCATTCTTTTCGGTCTGGTCGCGTTGCTTTTGTTCGCACTTGGCTGCGGCGGAAACGGCGGCGGCGCCGAGTCGACAGCGGACGATGATGCCACGCCGGTCGACGATGACCAGAACGCCGACGACGACGCCGATGACGACAGCACGCCCGGTCGCGCGCAGGTGATTCTGCCGCCGTATCCGTTCTGGCCGAACGACGCGTACGTCGTCGATGAGAATTTGATCGAAGACCTCGCGACGACCTACTGCGCCGCGCACACGGGCGATGCCTCCGGCGACGATTTCTTCTACGGCGATTTGCCGATGGGCTCGTTCGATCTTTTCTATCCGCAGAAAGCTTCGCCCGCGCCCGAATCGCTGATGGGCGATCTCTACATCTCGGGCTACTTCGGCGGCTTGTGGCTGCGCAACGTGCTGTCGCCGCGTGACGCGCGCGGGTTGAATCTGCAAATCCCGTTTGAACTGTTGGCCGGCTACACGGCGCAGCAGATTGACCTGGCGTCGACGGGCGCGGACGCCGACGTGTTGGCGGCGGCGCGCAAGCACATCAACCTGCTGTTGTTCGTTTACGGCTACAACCGCGGCTATCTCGAACAGATCATCGCACACCCGCCGCCCGGCATCGCGCCGCCGGAGGGCGTGCTCGATTGCGTCGCCGGGCAGGTGCTCGATTGCGACAGCCCCGGCCTCGCCTGGCCGTTCATCGACCGCAACGAAGCCGCGATCGCGAAGCTGCGCGAGCCGCCGAACGCGAATTGGCAGACGCTCGCCGACCTGACGACCAACGCGGAAAACTACGTGCAGATGGGCGCGAAGGTCTGGCAGTTCATTCCCATCGATCAGTTGAACGCCGCGAGCTACGGGCTGCTCATCAACCTGAGTCTGCAATTCCTCATGGCTTCGAAGGCGGCCGTGCTGGGCGAGATGACCGCGTGGGCCGACGACGTTCCGGCGGAAGGGCGCTACGGGCTGCTCACCGACGCGGGCATGATCACCTGGGCGGGCAGCTACTTCCTGGGCCTGATGAATCTGTCCGCGCCCGACGAGTTTCCGCAGTTGATTTGCCCCTGATCAAAAACCGCGAATGGCCGCGAATCTAGCCCTATTAGCGTCTATTAGCGTAAATTNNTTAGCGTAAATTCGCGGTTGAGAGACTATTCTGATTCACGGTTCGATAGGGGGCCGCGGCGGATTTTGTCCGTCGGGGTGAGCCGAAGAAACATGAACGGTGAAAACCGCGAATGAACGCGAATGCACGCGAATCCAGACCCATTAGCGTCTATTAGCGTAAATTAGCGGTTGAGAGACTATTCTGATTCACGGTTCGATAGGGGGCCGCGGCAGGTTTTCGTCCGTTTCGCTGCGTGTGCCAGCGCCACCCATCGCGACGCACCGATTTTCTACAGATTCTCCTGCTCCTGGTCTTCCTCGGGCGGAATGCTGCGCGTCCGGAAGACGGTCTCGCGTTGCGGATAGCGTTCGTCGAAGAGCGTGCGGTCGAAGGCGAAGTGCGTGTCCGCCAACGCGCGTTCGACGTACTTCCGATAGGTGTCGGATTTGAAATACGCGACCAACCGGCGCCGGCGCGCGTAACACATCTCGTCGTGGAACCATTGAAATACCTGGTCCGGCTCGGTTTCGCGCACGCAACCCAGCTCGATGCCCCACGCGGCTTCGGCGAGCGAAAGGCTGGTGAGGTCGCGCTGCAACGCGAGCAGGCGGCCCTGCGAACGCGGGTCGACGTATTGATAGTGGCCCAGGTACAACAACGCGTTGTGTGCGAACTCCGGGCTGACCAGCATGCCGTCGAAGCCCTGCTTTTCGACCAGCGCCATCAATGTGGCGATCACCTCGCGCCCGACGCGCAGCCCCGGGTGATTCTGGCCGGGCAGTCGCGGGCGGTCGGGTGTGAATTCGGCGTTCGGCCGCTGGAGCAGCATCCATTGGATGAACAACATGCGGAAGCGGTAGCCGTGCAGCAGCTTTGCGAACGGTGCGCGCGTGCGGAACTCGCCTTCGTGATAGATCGTCTCGGCGAGCAGCGCGTCGTCCGGCCCGGCGTAAATGCGCAAGTACTGATGCTCCGGGTCGTGCGTTTCCAGCTTGATGCGCGGCGCGGCGTAACCCATCTCGCGCAGTTTCGGCAGCACGCCGAAATGTTCGAGCCGCTCGGCGATCATCTCTTCGTTGTAATAGCCGAGAAACAAATGGCCGGGCCGTCCCGCCGCGAGTTGGCCGAGGTCTTCGCCGGCGGGCAGTTCGACTTCGGGGATTGTCCACAGGCGCTCGAACCAGCGCAGGTTGCGCAAAACCCGTTCGGGCAGCGACGGCATGAAGACCTCGAATTGATTGCTCGGACCTGTATACCAGATTTGATTGCGCACGGCACTCTCGCCGCGGTTGACATCGCGCGCGCGGCGGTTCGAAAATGAAATATCCAAGTCGGACGGAGTGCAGCCATGAAATCATGGAACAGAATCGTGCCGTTGGCCCTGCTGGTCGCGGCGTTCGTGGTCACGTTCGCGGTCGCGCAGCAGCGCGGCGGCGGCTTTTCCGTCGGTCAGGCTCCGGCGAATTGGTACACCAAGAGCTACGCGCTGGTGATCGGCATCGACGCATACTCCGGCGGTTGGCCGGCACTCCATGCGGCAGTGAAGGACGCCAAACGAATGTCCGCGGCCCTGCGCGCCCAAGGTTTCACCGTCACGGAGATGTTCGATCAACAGGCCACGTCGTCGGCCATCATCAACAAACTCCGCGAGGTCGGCGGGAGCACGGACAAGAACGGCCGCTTCGTTTTCTATTTCGCCGGACACGGCCACTCGCAGCCCGCCGCGTGGGATGAATCCACCGAGGAAGGATTCCTCGTGCCGGTGGACGCGACGCGCGCCAGCAACGCCGATTATATCTCGATGACGCAGCTCAAAAGCGAGTTCTTGAACTACGTCAGGGCCAAGCACGTGCTGCTCATCCTCGATTCATGTTTCTCCGGCTCGCTGTTGCAGCGCGGCGCGATCGACACCGGCCCGGTCGCCGACCTGCTGAGCAAACGCGGCATCTACGGCATCACGGCGGGTCTGGCGGACCAACCGGCGGTGGACGGTCTATTCACCAGCGTGTTGATTGAAGGCCTGAACGGCAACGCCGACGCCGACGGCGACGGCTTTGTTTCGTTTCACGAACTGGGTCTTTACGTCGAACGGAATGTCCGCGCGCGCAATAGCCGACAGACCCCCGACTTCGGCGTGATGTACGGCGCGGGGCAGTTCGTTTTCCTGCGCCCCGGCCCGCCGCCGCCCCCGGCGGCGATGAGCGGGGCACAGGCAACCCCGGCGGCGACGCCCGACCTGAGCAGCTACGATGCGCTGGTGCGCCAAGAGCAGGAGCGGCAAGCGCGCGAACGGTCGCAGCACGAGACGCGGCGCGAGGCGGCCCGGCTCACCTACGAGCGTGTGCGGGGCATCCGGCAAAACGCGTCACTGTCCGCCGCGGCCAAGAAAAAGGCCTACCGCCAATTCCTCACCGACTGTCCGGAGCGCGCGGACAATCCCTATTACGACGAGGTGAACGGCTGGCTGAACGAACCGGAAGGCATGGTGCGTATCGAGGGCGGCACGTTCATGATGGGCTGCTCGCCCGGCGACAGCGAATGCTATCCTAACGAAAGCCCGCGCCACCAAGTGACGCTGAGACCGTTTTGGATGGACGTGACGTTGGTGACGCAGGCGGAGTACCAGCGGGTGACGGGTAACAACCCCAGCCATTTCAGCGGCTGCGCCGACTGCCCGGTGGAAACGGTTTCGTGGAACGACGCCAACAACTATTGCTCCCGGGCGGGGAAGCGCTTGCCGACCGAGGCGGAGTATGAATTCGCCGCGCGTGGCGGGACGGACACCGCGCGCTACGGGGATTTGGACGCGATTGCCTGGTATGGTGCAAATTCCGGTAGCCGAACCCACCCGGTGGGCCAGAAACAGCCGAATGCGTACGGTCTTTACGACATGCTGGGCAACGTGTGGGAGTGGACGGCGGATTGGTATGATAGTAACTACTATCAATCTAGTCCTACAAATAACCCACAAGGCCCGTCGTCGGGAACGGCGCGTGTTTTGCGCGGCGGTGGCTGGGGCAACAATCCCGGGTACTATCGCGCGTCCGACCGGGGCGGCACCGGGCCGGACGTTACGTTCGCCAACCTCGGGTTCCGATGCTCGCGGGACTGATTTTTGTTTTGGTCATTGGCTATTGGTTTTTGGCATAAAATATAACTACTGCCTCCAATGGGGGTTCATTTGAAAAATGAATTGCCGGTCGTGCAGAAGGCATATGACGCGGCCAAAGAATTGGTTTCCCGAGCGGCGAGGTTTCCTCGGGAACATAAATTCACGTTGGGCGACCGAATCGTGGACGAGGTCGTGACATTGCTCACGTGTCTGGTTCAAGCCGGATACGGCGCCGACCGCGTGACGCATCTTCGCGAGGCCAGCCACCGTCTCGATCGGTTGCGCGTTTTGCTACGGCTCTCGCGTGATCTTGGTCCAATGTCCGACAAAGGATATGAGTATACAACGATTATGTTGCACGACCTTGGTAAACAAATCGGCGGCTGGTTGAGGCAGGCGGAAGCCAAGAGTGGCTAAAACATTCAAAAACAAATTTCCTGAAATTGCCGCCTTTCATAACCTTCTCGTTGCCGCGAAGAAGGCTCAATTAGGCCGGCGGTTCAAAGAGAGCACCCTGGCGTTCAACCTGAACTTGGAAGAGAACCTGCTCACGCTACGCGAAGAACTGCTGTCTAGGACCTACGAACCGGGGCCGTACCGCGACTTCATCGTGACCGATTCAAAAAAGCGGCTGATCTCCGCCGCGCCGTATCGTGATCGCGTGGTTCATCACGCGGTGATGAATGTGATCGAGCCTTTGTTCGACCCGATCTTCATCTCCGACACCTATGCTTGTCGCCGGGGAAAAGGAACACACGCGGCGTTGCTGCGCTTTCGGGAGTTTCTGAAACGCCACCGGTACGTTCTGAAGTGCGACATTCGTAAGTACTTTCAGAGCATGGACCACGGCATCCTGCTCGACAAGCTGCGGCGCAAGATCGCCGACCGTGATGCGCTGTGGTTGCTGGAGAAGATCGTCGAGTCGCGCGACTACAACGACCGGAATCCGCCGGTCTACTTCCCCGACGACGATCTGCTCACGCCCTTAGAAAGGCGACGGGGTATTCCCGTCGGCAACCTGACCAGCCAGTTCTTCGCCAACCTGTACCTCGATGATTTCGACCACTGGTTGAAAGAAGAACTGCGCGTGGGGCCGTACCTGCGCTATGTGGACGACTTCTGCGTGTTCGGCGACGACAAGACGCGGCTCACCGACCTCCGCGAAGCGATTCAGGAATTTCTGGCCCGGCATCGCGTGACGATTCACGAAGGTAAAAGCCGCATCTACACGGTAAAGGAAGGCGTGGAGTTTTTGGGCTTTCGTCATTTGCCGGGGCGGGTGAGGGTGCGAAAAGAGAACACCAGGCGGTTCACCGTGCGGATGCGCGGGCTGGTGCGCGACTATGCGGCGAAGAAGGTGACGGTGGAACGCGTACGCGCATCGGTCGTATCGTGGATCGCGCACGCCTCCTATGGCGATAGCGGCAACTTGCGACGGGCGTTGGTTCCGTCGTTTGTTTTTGTGAAAGGGGAAAGGGCCGAAAACGACGCGTGTTTTGCGCGGCGGTAACTGGAACAACAATCCCAGGAACAATCGCGCGTCCAACCGGAACAACAACAGGCCGGACAATACGAACAACAACATCGGGTTCCGATGCTCGCGGGACTGCCAACCAAGCCGGGGCCGGAGTCGTCGGGCGCATTGCCCGGCGAGAGAGCCGCGGCAGTCCTGGCCCTTTTCCCGGGCCGGTCAACGGGCCGGGCCGAATAGAGATGGGGGGCGGCGGCTGGTAGGCCGAAAGGTCGAACGCCGTCGCCGCCCGGCGATTCGTTGGAATAGACACGTCGCGGCGGGTATGCTACAAACCCTCTGGTTTTGTGCGGGAAAGGGAATTACGCTGAAGAAGTTGGGCGAAATCTGGCCGGACCTGGCGCTGACCGCGCTGCTGCTTTATGTCCTGTTGCTGGGCTTCGCCACGTTCGATGAACTGCTGGGATGGGGTGTCATTACGCCCTACTTCAAGTAGGAGGTCGTCATGTTTGGGGGTTTGAGTCCGACCGAACTGCTGCTCATTCTGGCCATCGTGCTGATCGTTTTCGGTGTCGGCAAGCTGCCGGATGTGGGCAAAGGCCTGGGCAAGGGCATCCGCGAATTCCGCGACGCGTTCCACGCCGAGGAAATCGAGCAGGCCAAGCCGCCGGAAAAGAAAGACGAGCCGACGGCAGAGAAGAAAGACGAAGNNGGGGCGACCCATGGGTCGCCCGCAATGGGCGAGGCATGCCTCGCCCCTACCGATTACACCCTCTCCAACGCCTTGTTCCACAACTCGAGATGCGCCGCGACCTGCTCGGCCGGCATTTGCGGCTTGAAGCGGCGATCTTCCTTCCAGCGCTGGGTGACTTCGTCTTTGTTTTTCCAGAGGCCGACCGCGAGCCCGGCCAGGAACGTCGCGCCGAGCACGGTGGTTTCGATCATCTTCGGTCGGCTGATCTCGCAGCCCAGCACGTCGGCCTGGAATTGCATCAGCAGGTTGTTCGCGCAGGCGCCGCCGTCGACGCGCAGCAGTTCGAGCTTCGCGCCGGCGTCGCTTTCCATCGCCTTGAAGACGTCGCTGTTCTGCAGCGCGATGGCCTCGAGCGTCGCGCGCGCCAGATGCGCCGCGGTGGCGCCGCGGGTCAGGCCCCAGATCACGCCCTTCGCCTCGGCGTTCCAGTGCGGCGCGCCCAGGCCGACCAGCGCGGGCACGAACACCACGCCGTTCGCGTCCGCCACGCTCGCCGCCAGCGCTTCGATGTCGCTGCTCTTCTTGATGACGCCCAGCCCGTCGCGCAGCCACTGCACCGCCGCGCCGCTGATGAAGCACGATCCTTCGAGCGCATAGTTGACCTCGTCGCCGATTTTCCACGCGACCGTCGTCAGCAGCCGGTTGCGGCTGGGGACAATCTGCGGCCCGGTGTTCCACAACATGAAACTGCCGGTGCCGTAGGTGCACTTGGCCATGCCCGGCGCGAAGCAGGCCTGGCCGAACAGCGCCGCCTGCTGGTCGCCCGCCATGCCCGCGACGGGAATGCCGTCGGGCAGCACGGACAGGCCCTTCGTCGCGCCGTACACTTCGCTGCTCGCGTGAATCGACGGCAGCACCGACTCGGGGATTTCGAGGATGTCGAGCAGCTCGCTGTCCCAGGTAAGGTCGGCCAGACTCATCAACAGCGTGCGGCTCGCGTTGCTCACGTCGGTGACGTGCGCGGCGCCGCCGGTCAGCCGCCAGGTGAGAAAAGTGTCGATAGTGCCGATCGCCGCCTGGCCCTTTTCCGCCGCCTTCGCGAACGCGGGGACGTTCTCCAGCAGCCAGGCGATCTTCGTGCCGGAGAAATACGGATCGAGCAGCAGGCCGGTGACCGCCTGGAACGTCTCTTCCAAGTCGCGTTCGCGCAGCGCGCGGCACATGTCGGCGGTGCGGCGGCACTGCCAGACGATCGCATTGTAATACGGCTTACCGGTCGCTCGATCCCACGCCACGACCGTTTCGCGCTGGTTGGTGATGCCGATGCCCGCGATGCGATCGCCGCCGACGCCGGCCTTCTTCAGGGCCTGCCCCATCGTCGTCTCGACGCTCGCCCAAATCTCTTCGGGATCGTGCTCGACCCAGCCGG
>PMZC01000387.1 GCA_003170555.1 Deltaproteobacteria bacterium | reverse complement strand
GGGGGCCGGGGTCGGGGTCGCGCCGCCGCGCAGGGCGCGATCGGTCTCGATCACTTCCGGCTCCGAACGGCGGAAGGTGCGATTGCCCGGCGTCATCTGCCGTTCATCGGGCCCGCCGATGCGGTGCTCCAGGTGGTTCGATTCACGGTAGTGCTGCAGGCGGTAATTCGCGCGCCGGGTGATTTCTTCGAGGTCGGCGCTGTCCTTGATGATGTACGGCGTGATGAAGATCAGCAGATTCGTTTTTTGAATCGTGCGCCGGCTCGACTTGAACAGGTAGCCGAGCAGGGGGATGTCGCCGAGCACGGGAATCTTGGCTTCGGTGTAGGTGATGTTGTCCTGCATCAAACCGCCGATGATCACCGTCTGCCGGCTCTTCACGACGACCACCGTGTCCGCGCTGCGCTTGGCGGTCGTGATGCCGACCTGCGAGGCGGCCAGCCCCGGCGGGCTGTCGGTGACCGATGACGATTCCTGATAGATCGTCAGGCGCACCATGTCGGATTCGTTGATCTGCGGCGTGATGCGCAACGTGATGCCGACGTCCTGCCGCTCGATGGTGGTGGCCGGATTGGAGAAATTGGACGAATAGATTTGGCCGGTGATGAACGGAATGTTGTCGGCGATGATGATCTCGGCCTGCTCGTTGTCGGTGGTCAGAATGTGCGGCGTGGCCAGGATGTTGACGTCGCGGTCGGTCTGCATGGCTTGAAAGAGGGCGCCGATATTGGAGTAAGTTTGCCCATTGAAAGTGATCGTGCCGTCGGCCGCGCCGACGGCGAAGCCGCTGACGCCCAGCGGGTTGGCGACGGCGGATTGAATGCCGCCGAAGTTCGTGCCGCCGATGACTTGGACGCCCTCGGACGTCGGATTGTTGGTCGAACGGAATTCAAAGCCGATGTCGAGCCCGCGCTGGACGGTCAACTCCACGATCATCGTTTCGACGAAGACCTGCGGCCGCGGAATATCGAGTTTGGCGATCACTTCGCGCAGAATTTCAAAGTCGCGATTCGAGGCGATGATGACCAGGCTGTTGGTGGCCGGGTCGGACGTGATGCGCACCGCGCCGTCGAAATCGGCGAGGAAGCGGCCGGTCACCTGGCCGATGGCCCGGTTCGGGTTGCCCATGTCGCCGGTCGTGCCGCGCTGAATGCCGCCGGCCGCGCCGAGCCCGCCGGTGGAGCCGCTGGAGCCGAGGCCGAACCGACTGGCGAACTGGCTGGCCAGACCGCCGGCCTGCGTCCGGCTCTGGGTGCGGCTGCCGCGCTGATTCGTCCGCGACGCGCCGCCGGCGCCGCCCGTGCCGCCGGTGCCGGCCAGGTCGGCCAGCAACGCGGCGAGCTCGTCGGCGTTCGCGTTTTCGAGATAGACGACGTGGATCTTGCCTTCGCCGCCGGGCAGCGGCGCGTCGAGCCGCGCCACCACTTCGCGAATGCGCTTGAGCATGTAGCGGTTCGCTTTGACCACGAGGCTGTTGGTGCGCATATCGGGGAGGATCTTGATCGTGCCGGTCGCCGCGATGGACTCGGAAAAAGCGCCGCCGCCGGCGCCTCCGGCGGCCCCGCCGGCCAACGCCGCGAGACCGGGCCGATGCGCCTGTTGCAGCCGCTGCCGCAACTGGCTGAGCCGGTTCTGGATCGCGCCCTGCGCCGCGCCGCGCCCGGCCGCGCCCGGCGTGCTGACGCGCGCTTCATCTTCGAAGAGTTGCGAAATCACGTCGGCCAGCGTGTCGGCCGAGGCGTATTCGATGGGAATGACCTCGACCAGCTCCTCGGTGCCCTCGACGTCGAGGCGCTTCAAAATCTTGAGAATGCGATCGATGTTCGCCGCCGAATCCAGGATGATCAACATGTTGCTGGGGCCGTAAGCGAAGAGATTGCCGTCGGCGCTGATCAGCGGCCGGAACGCCCCGGCGATGTCCACCGCGTCGATGTTCTTCAACGAAACGAGTTGGGTGATGAACCGGTCGTTCGGATGCGTCGGTTCTTCCGTCCCCGTCGGAATGGGTTGCGATTGCGCGTCCTGACGCTTGACGATCTTGATCACGTCGCCGACCTGCACCGTCGTCAGTCCGTTCAAATGTAGAATCGAAAGAAAGATATCGAAGGCGGCTTCCGCGCTCATGCAGCGATTCGGCGCCACGATGGTGATGTTGCCGGTGACGTTGTGGTCCAGCAACAGCGCCTTCTTCAGCTTCTTGGCGATCATCTTGACCACCAGGCGGATATCCATGTCTTCGACGAAATCCAGCGCCACCTGGCCCCGCGGACACTCGACCAACGGCGCGGCGGGCTCGGGCGGCGCCATCGGCGTCGCGGCGGCCGGCGCCGGCGTGGCCTGTTGTTCGGCGCCGCCCCCTTCCGGCTCGTCCTGAGCGAAGACCACCGAGCCGCGACCCGGCGCCGCATCGAAAAGAACAGTGGCCGCGACCCACATCAGGCCCACGACCAACAGCGAGGCGCCGATCCGTCGTAAAACTCGTCCGAACGTCATTTCCTCTCCTGCTTAGCTGCTCCCCGGCGCATGCCGGGGTATGGTTAGCGTACGCGATAGCTCAACGTTTGGCGTTGCCCGCCGCGCGTGATGTCGATGGAAATATTGCTGGCCGTGCGCAATTCGGTAAACAATTGCAACGCATCCTGGGGGCCGTGAATCTCCACCGAGTTGACGCGGTGAATGACGTCGCCGTCGTGCAGACCGATCTGGTCGTACAGACTCTTCTTCTTGATCTTGATGATCTTGAACCCGACGATCTGCCCCCGGTCGAGCTCGGGCAGGATGCGCGCGCCGCTCATCAGCGAGCCCATGTTGCTGAAGGCCTGCTCGATGACCGACTTGTCCACCACGAAATCGCCTTCGTTCAGCTTCTTGATGCCTTCGCCGACCATCGTCCCGTCGCCCCGGTTCCAGCGGCCGGCCGCGACCCCGAGCGGGAGCACGCCGCCCATCGTCAGTTCCTGCTCTTCGCCGTTCTGCAGCAGCGTGACGCGCTGCCGCCGGATATCGGTCACCTGGGTGATATTCTCCGCCACCCAGTCGCCGACGCCGTAAACGCCGATCAGGTTGGTGGTCCGGTTTTTGATGATGGCCATGCTGTCGCGCGGCGGACCGGCCAGCGTACCCATTAGTTCGTAGTCCGCCGCCGCCACGACCGGCCCGGCTTCCTGCTTGGTGAAACTGGCCTGCGGATTGACGCCGGCCGAGTTGAACAGGCTGCGTTTGAGGACGATCTCATAATCGGTCAACGGAATGTAAGCCGACACGCCGGCGACCTGCTGGTCGAGGTCCGCTTTGGGCGGCTCGGACAAGCGCCCGCGGATGCTGATCGACACCGCATTGGCGGTTAAAAACGCCGCCAAGGCGACGACCGCCAGCTTGGCGACCCACAGGTATTTCTTCAACACATCGAGGTAATACATCTAACCACAAACCTCGGCGCCAGAAGCCTGCCGAGGCCCTCTCCGGTCAACCGGTGAAACATACCAAGGCAACGCGCCAAATGCAAGTGATCCGCAGCCGCCAACAGCCGTCTCCCGGTTACTCAACTTTGGACACTGGATACTAACCCCGGTTCAACCACGAATGAATTGGCGTTCGGCCTCGTCTTCGGTTATAAAGAGGAATCTACGGAGGTTCGAACCGCGAAATGAAAGCCGAGGAAGACCACCGGGCGACACTTCGCCGCAAAGCCGCCGCGATGGCGGTCGCGATCGCCTTGGCCGATCAATCGGCCGCCCCGCCGATGTTCGCGCCGCTGCCGCCGCCGAGCGACACCTGGCGCGCGATGAGTTTTTTCCGCGCGTCGCCGGAGCGACGGGTGACACTGGCACACGAAACGAAGTGAAGTTTGCCAGTGCTCCTCGCGAGATAGCATGCGCAAACTTCGCGTGCCCGCGCCACCCACCGAGATAGACGCAGGCGGGGGCGCCAATACGCTCCATCCGGAAAGGGAGCACAGCCGCCCTCGGCCGTGGTTCGGACCATTCGCTGAATGAGTATTCATTCAACGTTTTTGTTGACTAACCTCGTCGGCTGACCGATAATCCAAGCAACAGGAGCGGTGTGCGCCGGCGCCGATGGTGGCCTTGGCGCGGTCACCGAGCCGTAGGAAAAGAATGACCTCGAACGTCCGCCGAATTCACACGCCCGCCACGCAATATTATTTTACCTGCTACGACTACCAGGCCATCGTCGACAAAATCCAGCACGAGTTCGGCCGCGTGTGCGAGAAGGTCATCGGGCGCGAGGTCGCCATTCTGCAATTCGCCTGCGCGCTGCTCACCCGCCAGCACCTGCTGCTGCTCGGCCGCACGGGCATCGCCAAGTCGATGCTCGCCAACGAGCTATTCGAAATCTTCAAGGCCTCGGGCGCCAAGACCTTCACCATCAAGGCCTCGGCGGAAGACACGAAGGACAACTACTTCGGCCCGATCGACATTCCACGCTACCGCGACGAAGGCGTGAAGATTCGCCGCACGCGCAGCTCGATTCTGGAAGCGGACTTCGCCTTCATCGACGAGTTGTTCGACACCAACGAACAAATCCTGCGCGACCTGATGCTGCTCTTGTCCGACCGCATGTTGTTCGAAGGTTCGGAGCGCTACCACGCGCGATTGCATTCGTGCATGGCCGCGTCGAACTACCTGCGGCTGAACGAGGTGACCGAAGCCGTGGTCGACCGCTTCGCTTACCGCGCGGTCATCGCCAGCGAAACCGACACCTTCACGCAGTTCCGCATCGACCGCAGCTTCCTCAAGCGCGCCGGCGACCATGGGGGGCCGTCCCAGCCGATCTCGCGCGACGAAATCGATTACCTCGCCCACATCGTCTGCGGCCAGGAGGGCGGGCTGGAAATCGAAATCTCCGACGAGGTGCTGTATCTGAAGAACATCATCCTGCGCTACTTCATCGACCGCATGAAGAAAGCGAAGGGCGGCTATTACATCAGCCCGCGGCGCCAGGCCGGCGTGATCAACCACCTCCGCGCGCTGGCGCTGCTCGAAGGCCGCACGCGGGTGGCCGAAAGCGACCTGCCGCGCATGAGCCTGATGCTGTGCATGGTCGGCGCCGACGATGACGAGGTCGACGTCTTCCACAAGACGGCCGAGGAAACGCTGCGCTACATGCACTCGGACGAGAACTTCCGCAAGCAGCTCGTGCTGCTGACCACCGTGCTCAACGTCATCGAGATATTGCACAACAATCCCAAGCGCGCCGAGTCGCTCGATTTGAACGTGCTGGGCATTCTGCCGCCGCAGAAAAAGTGGGCCGAGGACTTGGCGGACAAGCTCGGGCGCAAGGATCATGTCGAGGTCACGCTCGAAAAACTGCGCACGGTATTGGCCGAGCTCAAGCCGGTCAATCTTTACATCCAGGAACTGGCGGAAGGCTGCCACAAGCAGCTCAAGGAGCTGGCCGCGATGCACGCCTCGGGCGGTGAGCCCACGCTATGGAAACGCTGAGCCGGCTCGCACAGCCGCCGAAAGTCGATTCGCTTCCCGACATCGCCGCGCAGCAGCCGCTGGACCACGACTTCGACGACTTCCTCGCGCTGTTTGAAGATCTGCGCGGCCTCGCGCCGCTGTCGTTCTTCCTGCTGTTCAAGATCGCGCGCGTGCTGAAAACGCCGAACGGCAAACTGACCCGGCAGTTGCAGGGCTTCTGGGACGTCTGCCGCTCGACCGACCGCCTCGCGCAAACCGACACCCAAAAGCCCGCGCCGTTCAGCCGCGACGTGCCGATCTTCGCCGGGCACGATCCGCATTTCGGCGAGCGGCGCATCGCGGGCATCGAGGAAATCGGCCAGATCAAACCGATCGAGGTGGCCATCGAAGAGTTCACCGACCTGCTCTACAAGGCGGAGGAACGCCAGCTCAACGTGCGCGTCCTCCTGCGCGGCGGCGAACAGCAGGCCGACACCGAAACGGCGCCGATTCGCGATCGCGGCGCGCGGCAAATCGGCAACGCGGCCGAGCAGAAGCTGTACATCCTGCTCGATCGCAGCTACTCGATGTGGGAGAAGCACCGCCTGCTTTACGCCAAGGTGTTGGCCATCGAGTTTATGCGGCGCAAGAAGGGCAGCGGCGCGCGGCTGTTCTACCGGCCGTTCGACTTCGATGTCTACGAACTCGAGAGGGTGCTCGCGCCGCCGGACTTCGACGCGCTGATTCGCAAGCTGCTGTTCATCGAACCGGGCGGCAAAGGCACCGATATCCAACTGGCCATTCTGACCGCGGTGCAGGACATCAAGTTCGACGGCATGTTGGAGGGCGCGGAGATTCTGCTCATCACCGACGGCTGCGACCGCATCGAGGTGGAGACGGTCAAGGAAGCGCTGGGCGGGCGGATCAAGCTGCACATGATCAAGGTCGGACGCGATGCGCCCGAGCCCGCGCAGACTGAAGTCAAAGAGATGATCGAAAAGGACCAGTCGATCGCCGGCCTCGACCGCGACCGCATCGCCATGGTGTACAAGGAGCAACTGCTCAAGCAATGGAACGAGGTGACGACGACGCTGATCGAAACCGACGACCTCGATTCGGCCGAATTGCAGGTGGGGCCGGAAGAGGTGGGCTTCGCGCTCGACGCGGCGGAGAAGGTGCTGCGGATCAGCGACCTGCCGACCAGCGCGGAAATCGAATCGGCGTTTCGCAAGGCGTCGTTCATCGAAGGCTTTCTGTCTTTCCTGCTCGAACGTGAGGAAACGTCGAAGGCCGTGGCCGCGCGCAAGGGCGACATTCAAGGCGTGCAGCAGCGGCTTTACGATTTCAAGCTGCGCCTGGCCGCGAAGAACCAGATGCTCGCCAACCTGCTGGCCAACAAAGACCTGCACTTCATGACCGATGACAAGCTGCGCCGCCAGGCGAAGAAGGCCAATCTGACGATGGAAGACTTGGCGCGCCTGCAGGATTCGCAGGACCTCTACATCAAGCTGAAGCTCGGCACATCCGGCGCGCCCGGCGGCGAAGGGCAAAGCCTGTCGCTGTGGAAGCTGATGCGCATGATCGCCAAGAGCACCGCGAATGCGGTCGGCGGCTGGCTGTTCCGCGGCGAAAAAGAAACAGATGAAGACGAAGAGCCGCGGGAACCCGAGACGAAGGAAGAAGGACCGAAGACAGAGTAGGGGCGGGTCTTAGACCCGTCCGTTAAACGGGCAAGTCTCAGACTTGCCCACAGGAAGGGCGGGTCTGAGCCCCGCCCCTACCACCGCCGCCGCCGTATTCGGGGGACGACGGGTGGCACTGGCACACGAAACGAAGTGGAGTTTGCCAGTGCTCATTTGGGAGAAAGCACTGCTCAGAAAATGGAAAT
>PMZC01000088.1 GCA_003170555.1 Deltaproteobacteria bacterium | reverse complement strand
CGGACTATTCGCGAATAGTCCGGGGAATGACCAATTCCCAATGGTCAATGACCAATAACGAACGGGTCTCCGTTCGCGCCCCTGACAGCGCGCCAGGCGCGCGTACCACCATTGGTCATTAGAAATTGGTCATTGGTCATTGAAACCGGATATCCCACGACATTGTTCGTGCATAATGTGGGCTAAGCATTTCAGGAATGCTCCCTCCGGTCGATCCCATGGGTGTGCCGCGCCGCGCCGTTCCATCGCAGCAACCGCATGCCGTTCAGGGTGACCAGGACACTGGCGCCCATGTCGCCCAGGACGGCGAGCCACAGCGTAAGCCAGCCGGGGAAGACGGCCGCGATGGCGACGGCCTTGATCGCCAGGGCGATGGCGATGTTCTGACGGATGACCCGGATGGCCTGGCGCCCGAGTCGCATGATCTGGGGAAGCTTCGAGAGGTCATCTGCCATGAGGGCGACGTCGGCCGTCTCCAGGGCAACGTCGCTTCCCGTCGCACCCATGGCAATCCCCACGCTCGCCGCCGCCAGCGCCGGGGCGTCGTTGACCCCGTCTCCCACCATGGCGAGGCTGCCGAACTCCATCCGCAGCGCATGGACGGCTGCCAGCTTCTGCTCGGGGAGCAGCTCGGCCCGCACCGTGTCGGCGCCCACCTGTGTGGCGATCGCCTCGGCGGTGACCCGATTGTCGCCGGTGAGCAGGGCGACGTGCCGGATGCCGGCAGCCCGCAGATCGGCCACCGCCCGGCGACTCTCGGGGCGGAGCTGGTCTTCCAGGGCGATCAGGCCGAGGAGCCGCTCGGCCGTTCCCACCAGGATCGCAGTCTTGCCTTGTGCCTCTATGGCCTCCACCGTCTGGCCGTCTTGCTGACATCCATTCAGGCTCGCGAAGAGGCGGGGGCTTCCGACATAGATCGTCTGATCGTCCAGCGCGGCGGAGCCGCCCTGTCCCGGGATGGCCGTGAAGCCGGTCGTGACCGGAAGGACGAGTCGGTCCCTCTTGGCCGCCCGCACGATCGCCCGGGCCAGGGGATGCTCGGAATGGGCCTCCAACGCGCAGGCGAGCTCGATCACGTCCTGCTCGCGACCGGGCGGGAAGCTCTCATAACCCGTCACCGTCAGCTCGCCGGTGGTCAGCGTGCCGGTCTTGTCGAACACCACCGCGGTCAGGTTGCGGGCCAGCTCGATGTTGGACACGTCCTTGACGTAGATGCCCAGCCTGGCCGCACAGGACAGGGCCGCCACCATCGCGGTCGGCACGGCCAGGATCAAGGCGCACGGGCAGGCCACCACGAGCATGGTCACGGCCCGGCTCATGTCCTGGGTGAACAGCAGCACCGTGCCGGCCAGCATGAGGATCGTGGGGGTGTACCACCCGGCGTAGCGGTCGATCAGCCGCATGATGGGAATGCGCGTGCCCTCGGCCTGGAGGATGAGCTTCTTGACCTTGCCGAGTGTGGTGTCCTCCCCGGCCCGGGTGACCTGGACGTCCACCGCCCCGGCCAGGTTGCTGGTGCCGCTGAAGACCTCCTCGCCGACGGCCTTGTCCACCGGCAGGCTCTCGCCGGTGAGCATGGATTCGTCGATGGCCGATTCGCCCGCCACGATGGTGCCATCCACCGGAATGCGTTCGCCCGGCCGGATGATGACGACATCGCCGACGCGCACGTCATCCACGTCGATTTCGCGTTCGCCGCCGTCGCGCACGACCCGCGCCGTCCGGCCGCGCAGGCGCAGCAGCTTTTCGATCGCGTCGCGCGTGCGGCCTTTCGCGCGCGCTTCAAGCAGACGGCCCAGCAGGATCAGCGTGACGATGATCGCCGCCGTGTCGTAGTACACCGCCGGGTGTTCGCCCGTTGCGGCGGCGACCGACGGCCAGAACGTAACCAGCGCCGAGTAGAAAAACGCCGCGCTCGTGCCGACCGAAACCAGCGTGTTCATGTCGGCCGTTTTGTTTTTCAGGCTGATCCACAACCCGCGATGAAACCGCGCGCCGGCCCAGGCGTAGACCGGCAGGGTCAGCGCCAGCAGCACGAAGTGCATGATCCGCTCCGGCAATAGCGCGCCCGGGGCGAACATCGCCAGCGTGTTGCCGAGCAGAATCGGCGCCGACAAGATCGCGGCGAAAAGGAACTGCCGGCGCAGTTTTTGATAGTCGAGTTCGCGCAGCCGTTCGAGATCGTTTTTCGATTGCGCGGCGTCGAGCACGCGGTAATCGCCCGCGGCGACGATGGCCTTCTTCAACTCGCCCGGCGCGACGGCCGACGGAAAATATTCGACGACCACCTGCTCCGTCGCGAAATTCGCCGCGGCGGAAAGCACGCCGGGCAGCGCCTGCAGCGCTTGTTCGATACGCTGCACGCAACCGGCGCAATGCATGCCCTGCACCGCGAAAGTAATCTTCTCGGCGACCACACCATAACCCGCGTGGCGCACGGCCTCCGCCAGTCCGGCGACGCCCACCTGGTCCGCCGCGTATTCGACCAGCGCTTTTTCCGCCGCGAAGTTCACCGCGGCGCTCGTCACCCCCGGCAATGACGCCAGCGCCTTTTCGACGCGCAGCACGCACGACGCGCAGTGCATGCCGGTCACGGGCAGCTCCACCTTTCGCGTCGTCGCCGATGAGGTGATCGTCGTTTCGCCGTTCATGAATACCCTCGGGCGTCAAAGTCCGTCACGAAAGAGTAATCACTCGCCGCGGGTTGGAAAGCGGACAAAGAAAAAGGCGAAATCCCCGGGGATTCCGCCTTCGCGTGTTCGTCGAGAATCGGTCACATGCCGCAGGCCGAACCGCCGACGTCCTTCAGCTTCTGCCCTTCCGCCGCGGACGCGCCGTTGTCGCCGGTCTGATCGTCGTCGGTGGTGACCACGTCATCGTCGGGCACTTTGCCGGCGTAGCAGTCGTTGATGCAATTCAACATGTCGGGGCAATGCTGATAATCGTTGTACGCGCAAGCGGTGAAGCACTCGAACAGCGGCGCCAACGAACCCGTACCGGCCACGCAAGCGGCGGTCGCCGTCTCCTGGGTGACCGTGTTGTGGTTGTCGGGGTCGATCAGATGAATGCTGCACGTTTCGTAAATGAACTGCATGGTGAAGCCGCAACGCGTTTCGTCGCCGAAGCAGCCGTCGATACAGTTGGCCATCGCGCCGCAATCCGGAATCTTCAACGCGCAATCGACGACCCAGCAGTTTCTGGTGTCGACGTCGCTCTCGTTCCGGCAGAACTGCACGGCGTCTTTGAAGGACGACAAATCGCCGCCCCCGGCGGATAAGACCAGGCCGCACTTGGAATAGAGATTGGTCACCGCATCGGAGCACTGGTCTTTTTCGGCGACGGCCGGCCGGCTCTGCATCACGACGAACAGCCCGACCAGCAACAGCGCCACGGTCGCCCCGGACAGTACGAACAGGGAACGGCTTTTCATGGCATCCTCCACGACCCAAGGGGAGATTTATTCTAGGTTCAACGCGATAGGCGGGTCAAGCGGCGCGGGAGGCAAGGTTTGAGGTTTGGGGGTTGGGGGAAGTAAAGGGTCCTGAGGCTTGGGTCCTGACTTCGGCGAGCTCAGCCCAGCCGAGGCTTGAGGGGTGTAAGAAACTTCCCGAACCACCACCCCACAAGCCCCAAGCCTCAAGCCTTCTGTGTCATTCCGCAATCCGCAATCCGCATTTGACACTACTACGCGCGCGCCTCACAATTGCGCCGTACCTCTGAAGGATATGGGCAACAAACCAATCGCGGTTATCCGCCGGTGAGGCGCGGTCATGTCGGTCGGACTTATCTACCTGGCGTGTCTGGTGATCGGCCTGGGCTACGCGCTGTGGACCGGGCTGCTCGGAACACACGTCGGCGGCGACCATGCGGGCGCGGGCCACGGCGCGTTCCTCGATTTCAACGCCGACCACGCGGCGCACAGCGGCGAGGTCCACTTCACGCCGCTGTCGCCGATGGTGATCGCGACGTTCCTCGGTTCGTTCGGCGGGCTGGGGATCATCGGCCACTACGCGCTGCACCTGGTCTGGTGGCGCAGCATGGTGCTGGCGCTGACCTCCGGCGTGCTGATCGCCGGCGTGTTCTACTACGTGGTGCGCAGCCTGTACTCGGTGACCGAAGCCTCCAGCGAGGCGCACGTCAGCGAGCTCGTGGGCGAAACGGCGGAAGTGACGGTCGACATCGGGCCGGGCGGCACCGGCGAGATCGTCTACAGTTCGGCGGGGTCGCGCTACCAGGCGCCGGCGCGCCTTTACGAAGGCGACCAGCCGATCAAACGCGGCGCTCGGGTCGTGATTCGGCGCACCGAAAACGGCATCTATCATGTTTCTCCGCTGGAAAAAGTCTAGCGCGAAACAAGTTTGTTTGTGATTGGCGTATTGTAAAGACGGAGGAATCCCATGCCGGTGGAAGGAATTGTCGTACTGGGTTCGTTGGGGGGGCTGCTTTGCTTCTTCCTGCTGGTGGTGGCGATCGCACGCCGCTACCGCAAGGTCGGCCCGAACGAAGTGCTGATCATCAGCGGCATCAATCACACCATCACCGACGCGCAGGGCCGCAAGCGCAAGGTCGGCTTCCGCATCAAGAAGGGCGGCGGCGCGTTCGTCTGGCCGCTGCTGGAACGCGCGGACATCGTCAGCCTGGAATTGATGACCCTCGACGTGGCGACGCCCGAGGTCTACACCGAACTGGGCGTGCCGGTCTTGGTCGACGGCGTGGCGCAAATCAAAGTGAAGGGCGACGATGAATCGATCCGCACCGCCGCCGAGCAGTTTCTGTCCAAGGGCCGCGACGAGATCATGAACGTCGCGTTGCAAACGGTCGAAGGCCACCTGCGCGCGATCCTCGGCACGATGACGGTCGAGGACATCTACAAAAAGCGCGAGGCGTTCTCGGTGCGCGTGCAGGACGTGGCGGCGTCGGACCTGGCGAACATGGGCCTGCAGATCGTTTCGTTCACCATGCGCGACATCCGCGACAAGCAGGGCTACCTCGAAGCCTTGGGCAAGCCGCGCATTTCGCAGGTCAAGCGCGATGCGATCATCGCACAGGCCGAGGCCGACCGCGACGCGGTGATCAAGAGCGCCGACGCCAAGCAGTCGGGCGAGACCGCGCGCCTGCTGGCCGAGACGAAGGTGGCCGAGGCGAACAAGAACTACAACGCGCAACTGCAGCAGTACCAAGCGGAGGTCGAAACCAAGCGCGCCGAAAAAGACCTGTCGTACGATTTGCAGAAGTACAAGAAGGCGCAGTCGGTCAAGGCCGAAGAGGTGCAGATCGAAATCGTCGAGAAGCAGAAGCGCATCGAATTGCAGGACATGGAAATCAAGCGGCGCGAACTCGAACTCGTCGCCGGCGTGAACAAACCGGCCGAGGCGGCGAAGTATCAGATTCAGCAGGAATCCGACGCGCAGAAATACCGCTCGACCGCCGAAGCCGAAGGCCACGCCAATGCGATCAAGGCCGAGGGTTTCTCGCACGCGGACGTGCAAAAGGCCACCGGCGAGGCGCAGGCCGCGGCGGAGAAGGCGCGCGGTCTGGCCGAGGCCGACGTCATTCGCGCCAAGGGCTTCGCCGAGGCCGACGCCATGACCAAGAAGGCGCAGGCGTGGGCCACCTACAACGAGGCGGCCGTGATCCAGATGTTCATCGAGATGCTGCCGAACCTCGCCCGCGCGATCGCCGAACCGCTGACCCGCACCGAGAAGATGATCATCATCAATAGCGGCGGCGAAGGCGGCGGCGTGTCGAAGCTCACCGGCGACGTGGCCCAGGCGATGGCGCAACTGCCGCCGGTCATCGAGTCGCTGGCCGGCGTCAACTTGCTCGACCTGATCCAGAAGATCCCCGGCATCATGAAGCAAGCCAAGGAGAAGAAGCCGGACGAGCCGCCGAAGTAGATCTTGATATGGCACAGGCGCCTTCGCCTGTGTCTTCGTAGGGGCGAGGCATGCCTCGCCCATTGCGGGCGACCCATGGGTCGCCCCTACGAAATTGCCCATGGCGCCCACATCCCTGCCCCGCCCTTCATTGACCGCCCGTCTGTCGTCTGCTAAACACGGGGAAACCGCGCAAGGAGCCGTTCATGCGCCGCATCGGTATTTCGTTATTGATCGTGATGACGCTGTCCGTCGCGGCCTGGGCCGTGGGCGAATTGGCCGTCGATTTTTCGTTGCAGGATTTGCAGGGACAAAACCAACGCCTGTCCGAGCAGAAGGGCAAGGTGGTGTTGCTCAGCTTCTGGATGACCTGGTGCGCGCCGTGCAAAGTTGAAATCCCGCATCTGGTGCGGCTGTACGGCCAATACAAAGACAAAGGGTTCGTGGTGTGGGGCATCACGGCCGACGCGCCGTCGGATTTGCCGAAGGTGCGTTCGCTCCAGCGCGCGTACAACATGACCTACCCCGTGCTGCTCGATCAGGACAGCCGCGTGAACAACCTGTATAACCCGCGCAGCGATTACCCGCTCAGCGTGCTGATCAACCGGGAAGGTCGAATTGTGTGGACCCACGTCGGCTTCCGGCCGGGCGATGAAATCGAGCTCGAAAACCAGATCAAAGCCGCGTTGGGGTCCTAGCGGATGCGCCGGATTCTGCTTTGCCTGGCGCTGCTGCTGGGCTGGTCCGCGTCGGCCCGCGCGTTTCAATGGGACACGCCGGTGACCGATTCGCTGAGCATCGTGGAATCGCTGCGCGTGCTGCACGACCAGACCGATCCGAACAATCCGTTCTGGGCCACGGTCAACCGCCTGAACCTGCTGATGTCCAAAGGCCATTTCCTGGCCAGCCTGCGTTACGACACCGAGGCCTACTTTCTCTCCGATCAATACTTCGTGAAGTACGTGCCGGAAAAGGTGTTCTTTCAGTATCAGCAATCGGTATGGCTGGTGCGCGTGGGCGATTACTTCGTGCGCTTCGGACAGGGCCTGACGCTTTCGCTGCTGCAGCGCGATGAGTTCGGCGAAGACACCACGATTCAGGGCCTGCTGTTTCACGAAGCGTCGGACTACTTCGACTTCGATGCGATCGGCGGCCCGGTGAACCCCGGCGACGACCGCTCGTTCACGCCGGCGCGCGCCCAGGAAGGCGAACCGGATTTCTTCAACGGCCGCGACCTGTTGTGGGGCGGGCAGTTCATGGCCGGGCATCCGCGCTATCTGAAGGTCGGCGGTTCGTGGGTCGGCGGGACGATCCGCTATGACCATAACGACCCGCTCGCCCGCTTCCAGCAGGATGACGTCATCAACCTCTACTCGATCATCGCCAACGCGCCGGACATGGGCGGCGTCGGTTCGCTCCAGGGCGAATACGCGTGGCTCGAACGCATCGACCAGCGCCGGATCATCCCCAGCATCCCCTTCGAAGGACGCGGCGCGCACCTCGCCACGACGTGGTTCGCCGGGCCGGTCACCTTGCTGCTCGAAGGGACCGATTACTTCCGCTTCGGTTATGAATACAACGACCCGCCGAGCATGGACTATCCGAAGGTGTCGTTCGGCCACCTGCCGAATTTCCAGGACGCAATCGGCGGACGCGCGCGCGCCGATTATATGATTCCGGTGATCAATCTCGGCGTCTACGCCAACTACATGAACGTGCAGTCGCACAAGGAAATGCCCCTCGATCTGGCGGGCCACTACGGCGACAAGATTCCGTGGGAGGAGTGGATCGAGCACACCTACGGCGGTTTCGACCGCGCTTTCGCCAACGGCGCGATGTTGTCCGGCGCGGGCGGCTACCGCGAGATCGTCGAAGGCCGCTGGGTGCACGGCGAACTCGATTTCGACACCCCGATCGTGCGGCCGCACTCGCTCACCGTGGGCTATCACGTCAAGCAGTTCCACGGCTTCGGCGTGATGCAGCAGACCGATTACGTCAGCCACGAAATGACGCTGACCTACGGCTATACGCCGTACTTTTCGCTGACCGGGTCATACGAATATTCGGACGAACCGGCCGGCGGCGAAATCACCCTGACCGGCCAGCCGTCGCACGACCCGCATTATTGGGCGGTGGAAACGATGATCCAACCCGTGGACTGGCTGCAGATGAACCTCGCCTACGGCCGCTACAAAGGCGGTCTCAAATGCAGCGGCGGCGTGTGCCGCCAGATGCCGCCGTTCGAAGGCTTCAAGAGCGAATTCGTGGTGCGCTTCTAAGATGGATTAGATTGTAGGGGCGGGCCTTGTGTCCGCCCTTTTTCAATCGTAGGGGCGGGTCTCAGACTCGCCCTCTCGTCGCCGGGCAGGTCAAAGACCTGCCCCTACGAATCACAGGCGAGGGCGCCTGTGCTCCACTCCCCAATCCGCAATCCGCAATCCGCAATCGGCAATCGTTTCACCCGCCGCCTTGTTCGAGGGCCTGGCATTTCGGGCAGATGCCGAACAGGTCGAGGTGGTGTCCGACGAGGCGGTAGCCGTGGTGGCGCGCGACGTCGATCTGCAATAGTTCGATGCCGCGTTCGGCGAACTCGATGCGTTCGTGGCAACGCAGGCAGCACAGATGGTCGTGGTGATCGCGGCCGTGGACGAACTCGTAGGTGAACTCGCCGCCGGGCAGCGCGTCGCCGACGCACAGCAGGCCGGCTTCGACCAGCAGCGGCACGGTGCGATAGACCGTGGCCCGGCTGGCCGACGAGCCGCGCGCCGCGAGATCGGCCACCACGTCCTCGACGCGGAAATGGTGGCTCGTGCGCTGCAGCGCCTGCACGATTTCGTCGCGCTCCGCCGTACAGCGCAGTCCCTTGCGACGCAGATAATCGCGGAACATCCGAATCGGATCGCGCGTCGCCATGATCCCCCCAAACCCCTCAACCGCTTCGCAGTGTAGGGAGGGCGCGAGAAGCGGTCAAGCGGCGGCGCATCGCGTCGGCCTTCGGCCGGCGGGATCGACGGAACGCACGGTCGCGTTTCGTCGCCCAACCTCTTGATTCCTTTCCGCGAACGGCGCAACATTTCTTCAGGAGGATTTATGACTCGCATCGCCGCCAGCAAGCTACGTTCGGAAACCGTGCGCCGCATGGCCAAGCGCGGCCGACGCATCGTGCTCCAAAGTCGGGGTAAGGATGTCGCCGTGTTGGTGCCGATCGACCAACTGCGCCGTTTGGAAGACGCGCTGGAAGAGATGCAGGATCAGATCGACGCGGACGAGGCCGTCAAGATTCTTGCGGAGATGGAAGCCAAGGGCGAGAAGGCGATTCCCTGGGAACAGGTGCAAAAGGAATTAGGCCTCAAGTGAGCTACCGGCTGGAGTTAAGATCGGCCATCGCCGCGAAATCTATCGCAATCTCTAATTCTCCCCTTTTCGATTGACACTGCTCCGACGTTCGTCGAAAGTTGTCGCGAATCGTCACCACGAGGTGAAACATGAGGCCGGCGATCTATGCGGCGCGGCGCGCCAAACTGCGCGAGCGCGTGAGCGAAGGCGCGATTCTGTTTCTGGGCCACGCCGAGGCGCCGCGCAACTATGCGGCGAACACGTATCCGTTTCGGCAGGATTCGCATTTGCTTTACTACGCCGGCGTCGAGCTGCCGGACAAGGCGCTGCTGCTGGCGCCCGACGGCCGCGAAATTCTATTCGGCGCGCCGGTGACGATGGACGACATCGTCTGGATGGGTCCGCAATCCGGGCTGGCCGAATTGGCGGCGGGCGCGGGCGTCGCGGCGACCGAAGACATCGCCCGGTTGAAAGAAACGCTGGCCGCGCTGATCGCGCAAGGCGTGCACGTCCATTACCTGCCGCCGTATCGCGCCGACCAGGCGGCGGCGTTGTCGCGGCTGCTCGACGTGGCGCCGGAGCACGTGGCGGACGGCGTCTCGGGCCAACTGCTGCAGGCGGTGGCGCAACAGCGCAGCATCAAAGCGGCCGAGGAGATCGCCGAAATCGAAAACGCGCTGACGGTCAGCGCGGCGATGTACCAGATCGCCTTGCAGAGCATTCGCCCCGGCGTGCCCGAGGCGGTGGTCGCGGGCCTGATGCAGGCGGTCGCGCTGTCGCTGGGCCGGCAGCAGGCGTTTCAGCCGATCGTCTCGATTCACGGCGAGGTGCTGCACAACACGTTCTACGGCAACCTGCTGCAGAATGGGCAACTGCTGGTCATCGACAGCGGCGCCGAATCGACGCTCGGCTATGCGGCCGACCTGACGCGCACGTTCCCGGTGTCGGGCCGGTTCACCGCGCCCCAACGCGAAATCTACGAAATCGTCTTGCGCGCGCAGGTGGCGGTGATCGAAACCGCCTCGCCGCGCGTAACCAACCGCGATCTGCATTTCGTCGCGGCCCGGACCATCGCCGCGGGCCTGAAGGAGATCGGCCTGATGCGGGGCGACGTCGATGAGGCGGTGCAGGCCGGCGCGCACGCGCTGTTCTTCCCGCACGGCATCGGGCACATGCTCGGGCTGGACATCCACGACATGGAAGACCTCGGCGACGCCGTCGGCTACGGGCCCGGCGACGAACGCTCGCCGCAATTCGGCCTCTCGTTCCTCCGGCTCGCGCGAGGCTTGCAGCCGGGGTTCGTCATCACCGACGAGCCGGGCGTCTATTTCATTCCGCCGCTGATCGACCAGTGGGCCGCGGAAAAACGCCACGACGCGTTCATCAATTACGAGAAGCTCGCGGCCTACCGCCACTTCGGCGGCATCCGCATTGAAGACGACCTGCTGATCACCGCCGACGGCGCGCGCGTGCTCGGCCCGCCGGTCCCCAAATCAGTCAAGGACATCGAAGAAGCCATGGGGCAGAAGTCGGGGATCTAGGGTCTGGGGTCTGTAGATCGTAGGGGCGTATTGCCATACGCCCCAACCCTCGGCAGTGATTTTGTAGGAGCACCCTTCTGGGTGCGATCTGAATCGCGCCTGGAAAGGCGCTCCTACAAAGAGCGGCCCTGCCGCCCAACTCTTCACTTTTCACTTTTCACTTTTCACTTCCCGGCAGCCGGACTCGGGTTCGCATACGACCTGCGGCCCGGTCGCGCCGCGGCGGACGTGAAAGCGATAGCCTTCGCTCACCGCGTCGAATTGAAACGTGATCTGCGGGTCGTCGGTCAGCGACGGATCGTAGGCGAGCAGCTCATCGAGCGAGTTGGCGTAATGCGCTTCGCCGGTCGCCGCGTGCTGATACAGCATCTCCTCGGCGGTCGCCGCTTTTTCGGCCACGGGCATCAGCTTGACCGGCGCAGGTTCGCGCGGCGCGAACTTGTTGCAACCCGGCGCGCAAAAGGCGGAGAAGAAAAGGATCAAACCAAAAACGACGGCGCGATGCATCGGCGTCTTCTAGCACAAGTGCGGCGTCATGAACAATGTTTTCGTGCGAGGTGAAAATCGCCAACGGGTCGCCGCGTGCGAACAAGGAAATCCGGAGGCGTCGCCCCGCGAACCCCTCCTCCCCTTCAAGGAGTTCGGTCAGGTTGGTTCCTCCGGACAAGTAAAGAGACAAGCAAAAGATTGGCCAATGAGGCAAAATTAAAAATCCGCGCGATTTGGGGACACCGTAAAGGGTCTTGTATGTCGTCCTGAGCGAAGCGAAGGATCTATGAAGCGACCGAAAAACAACAGATTCTTCGCTGCGCTCAGAACGACATTCGTTCCTGTTTTGGGATTTGCAGCGCACTCAATTTCGCCGCCTTCACGAGATCGATCTGGCGATACCGTCCAACCTTGTATAGTTCACGAACAAATTGCGTCGAGCGGCGACGATTTTTGTCAACATCTTGGATTGTCTCAAACCTAAAAGAACTTGTACGACACCCGCAGCAGACTGGTGAAGTTGTTGATGCGGCGCTCGAGCTGGTGTATCTCGCGGTTCAATCAACACCGCGCGATTGACCCGCGCGCCGGACCTTGAAATGATCGCGCCAATCACCTCGCCTCGGAGGCCGCGTGGCCGAGTTCCTTCGCGCCGGCTATTACTGGATCGACCTGCTGATCGGGCTCGGCGCGCCGCTCGTCTTGTTCGCGCTGCTGCGGCGCGGGCGGATCGACCGGCGCACGTGGCGGCTGTTTTGGTTCGGCGCGTTTCTCGGCCTGTTTTGGGAAGTCCCCGTTTTCGTGCTGAGCAAGCACGGCCCCTACCCGCTCATCACTTGGGTGCGGGACCTGCCGCTGCACTATTCGATTTTTCTGCTCGCGCACACGCTGTGGGACGGCGCGCTGTTCGTCGTCGGCCTGTGGCTCGTCGCGCGATTGTGCCGGCCGCCGACGCTGGCGCGCTTTCGCTGGGCGGAGCTCGCCGTGCTGGTCGCGTGGGGCCAAATCTCGTCGTTCGCGGTCGAGGTATCGAGCGTGCTGAACGACGCCTGGGTCTACACGGCCGGCTACTGGTGGAACCCGACGCTGCTCACGCTCCACGGCCATCCGCTCACCCTCTGGCCGCAGATACCGTGGCTCGTCGCGCCGGTGGTGTTTTATGTAGTCGCGACGCGGCGGAAGACGGTCGTCGATCCGTAGGGGCACGGCGTGCCGCGCCCTTTTGTAGGAGCGCCTTTCCAGNNGGCAACTCTTGTGGTTGCCCTCTAAGGGCGGACACGAGGCCCGCCCCTACGAAAGCGCCGGCGGAGACGGTTCACGCTTCAACGTGTCCGGCGTATAAAGAATGTTGTACGGGGAATTAGGAAACTAGGAATTACCGGCGTAGGGGCGCACCGCTGTGCGCCCTCGCTGCTCCCACGGAATCGGCTTCTCGCCCTTCGCCGCGGCTTCGGCTTCGGCGCGCAAGGCGTCGAGCACATCCAGCTTGTCTTCCAGTTCTTCGAGCATGGCCAGGTCTTCCAGCGGAACGAGGACCGCCACGTCCTTGCCGCGTTTCTGCAAGACGATCCGGTCGCGGCGCTTGGCGACGCGGTCCAACGTGCCGGAAAAATCGTTACGAACTTCACTCGCGCCCTTGCGGGTCATGCCGACTCCTTTACTTCTGGTTCAAGTATGCGCCTTCGCGCGCGGCGCATCAAGGAAGATCAACGGAAAGGGGGATTAGATATGGCGGCACCGGAACTCCCCGACGGCAACGAGAGAAGGATTGCGACGAGCGTAACGGAGGCGTATAAAGGTTACATCAAGAAACAATTTTCAATGGCGTAGCGAGCAAAGTCTGGAGGGAAAGATGAGCGACGAGACTTCCATTCGCAATGCACTCCTAAGAGAAGGACTCAAAGCGCACAAGCGCAGTAAACAGGGAAATGCAAGGTTTACGAAAGTAGCCGAAGACCTTGGCGTAGACAAGCGCGAGGTGACCCGTATCAGGCGTATAATGTCCGGGAAAGGCCTCCTCGTCATAATAGCCACAGATTTATATCAGCTGACAGATCGGGGAGTCATGGAGGCCGAAGTTGAGGCTGAGACGGTTGAGAACGACGATTAGCGAATAGCCTAGCTCCCCTTTTTCGGTGCGAGGCGCAATAATGGGAGGATTCAATGAGAGTCAAATCCGGCCGGTCACCGCAATTTGTCATAGGGCTTTTGGCCTTTGTGTGCGTTGCCGTTGGCTTGTTCATTTCTTGCGGCGGCAACGGCAGCCAAGGCGATAGCGGTACAACTGATGATGACGCTTCGGACGACGACGCGACGCCGAGCGACGACGATACAACGCCGACAGACGACGATATCGATGACGACGCCGATGACGACATAGACGATGACTCAGATGACGATGCCGACGACGACATAGACGATGACGCGGATGACGACACAGACGACGATGCCGATGACGACACCGCACCGGATGACGATACAGTTTTAGACGACGATACGACCTCGGACGACGATACGGATGACGACATCGACGATGATTTGGACGATGATACCGATGATGACTCCACACCACCAGACGATGATATTGTTTGTAAATGGAGAACAATGGATAGCGGAATTGACGAACCGGTGTTAGACGTCTGGGGAACAACATCTTCTGATGTCTACGCCGTATCGCGTAGCGGTTGGATACTACATTACGATGGGACTTCTTGGACTATCGTTGACGATGAAGCTGGTGACGGACTAAATGGAATATGGGGGGTTTCGTCATCGGCTATTTTTGCCGTAGGAAACAACGGGATGGTTAGGCATTATGATGGGTCTTCTTGGTCTACAATACCGACTGGTACAACCGCGAATTTGTCAGGCATATGGACTTCAGGGCCAAATTATTTTTATGCTGGGACTTCATCTGGCAGTCCGGCCGGTGTTATTTACTGCCATAACCCAAATTTCACGTGTGAATATATGGATAGCAACCCACCTGGTTTGACAGCTAAGAGGATTACGGCTAATACGACTAATGGGAATGGTTGGATATACGGCGTCGATGCCAATGGAGGAATTGTAAGATGCCTTGGGCCAGAATGGACCGAAATGGATAGCGGGACTTCTAACCATCTTTACGGTATATGGGGATTTTCGTACCCGGATGTTGTTGCGGTGGGATCTAATGGGGAAATGGTTCACTACGATGGTTCGGCTTGGCATGAGATGGCTTATTGGACGCCATATTCTCTCTTCGATATTTGGGGAACTTCCTTTCAAAGTTTTTTCGCGGTCGGCTATAACGGTACAATAATACATTGTGATGGTTCGGCTAATCACTGTATAAGTATGGACAGCGGCACTGTTGACATACTTAATGCGATTTGGGGATTTTCCAATTTAGATATTTTTGCCGCTGGATATAATGGAATAATTTTGCATTACTCGTGCATGAAGTAACAAATATCTAAACGGTCAAATTGATTACCGTGATTTCCGTGGACGCCTTCCTTATCTCTTCCGCCTCGTCCCACCCCTTCGCTCCTCCTTCGTCGTCTCGAAAGTGCGCCACCCATTTCCTTGCGACCCCACCCCAACCCCTCCCCGACGCGGGGAGGGGCTTTCGATCCCTTCTCCCCTCTCCGCGTCGGAGAG
>PMZC01000169.1 GCA_003170555.1 Deltaproteobacteria bacterium | reverse complement strand
GAACCGTCGACACGCGGATTTTCAGTCCGCTGCTCTACCAACTGAGCTACCCGACCAGACGGCGTGTCAAAGAGGACGGAAATCTACACTGATCGCGCGCGCCGCGTCAAGGCGCATGGCCGGTGGGGTTTGACGACGGGTTTTCGAAATGATAACAAAGGGCAGACGTTTTGGGGGCGGCAACCACCCCACCAACGGCAGGAAGAATACGGCACGATGAACAAGGGAATATTGCTGATCACGGAAGACACCGCGCTGGCCGCGGACGTGTCGCCGTTGTTGATCGGGCAAGGTTACCCGGTCGAAGTCTGCGCCCGCGCCAAGGACGCGGTCGCGGCGGTGACGGCGAATCCGCCCGCGGTGATCATTTGCGATGATAAGATTCCGACCATTACCGGGCGCGAACTGGCGCGGCTGTTCAAGAGCCACGAAACGCTGGCGCTGATTCCGTTTCTGCTGCTGACCGCGCATCTGCCGTCGGTGGCGGATCTCGAACAGGCCGGGCTGCGCGTGCTGGCCGACGACATCATCCACCTGCCGTTGAACGAACCTTCGTTTCTCGCCGCCGTGGCCCGTTGGATGGCGCTGGAGACGCCGCCGCGCACCCTCGCCGAACGGCTGAGCGGCCCGTTGTCCGGCGTCGGTCGGCCGCAGGACGCCCTGCCCTGGAACCGCGGGCGCAGTTCGTGCGCCACCATCGGGCGGCTGCTCTACCGCCTTTATCGCGACCGCGCCTCCGGCGTGCTGCGGCTCAAGGGCGAGCGGCGGATGATGCACGCCCTGATTCACGAGGGCCGGTTGGTCGAAGTCAAATCGAATTACCTCCGCGACGACACCCTCGGGCGGTTCCTGCTCGACCAGAAACGCATCACGCCCAAGGCGAACGAGCTGTCCCTCAAGACCGCCCTGCAGGAAAACATTCCCCAGGGGCGGGTGTTGGTGCGGATGGAGCTGATCGACGACGCCGAGCTCGAACATTACGTGGCCCGGCAAAAGATCGCCAGGATGACCAACCTGTTCGAGAAGGGCTGGACCGAATCCGTCTTCGAGTTCCACCAGGAAACGGTGGCGCCGAACGTCTTCGGGATGACGCCGGCGCCCCTGTCGCACATTCTCAAAGAAGGTTTGTTCCAGGTGGCCGAACGCGAGGAGCTCGAACGAATCGTGCTCGGACACGGCAAGGAGTCCGCGCCGGTGTGCCTGGGCGAACGTTTTGTCGAAGTCGCGGCCGATCTGGAGTTGGACGACGAGCTGCACGAACTGGCGCGCGGCCTCGAAGGCGCCACCTTCAGCCAGTTGATCGGGCGGGAGTCGGGGGAGGCGGGCCGCCTGGTGCGCCTCGCGTTTCTGCTCATCATCACCGACGCCGCCTTCTTCGATGAGGGCGAGGTCCGGCGCTCGATTGATGAAGCCGACCGCTCGCTGTTCCGCACGGGCGCCGCGTCGCCGACCACCGGCACCTGGGACGTGGAGGCATACGAACAAGCGCTGGCGCGGGCTCGCACGTTTTTCAATCGCGACGATTTCAAAAACGCCAAGCCGTTTCTGCTCAAGGCGCTGGAGTACAATCCCGAAAGTTCGGTCGCGCTGGCGATGCTGGCGTGGTCGAATCACCAGCTGGGGCGGGACAACCTCGCGGTCACGTACGACGCCAAGGAGTTGCTCAAAAAGGCCCTCAGCCTGGATGACACCAACGACCTGGCCTTGCTTTTCCTCGGGCGCATCTTCAAGCTGGAGGGCAAGAACGGCCTGGCCAAGAGCTATTTCCGCCGCGCGGGCGAGATCAATCCGGCCAATGAAGAGGCGCGGCACGAAGTCAAGCTGCTGCAAATCAAACAGCGGAAAGCCCGCAGCCAGAATCCGGGGCGGTAGTGGTCTGGTCCGGTCCGCCGCCGATGGGGGAGCAGACGGTGTCTGACTTGCGCATCCTGATCATCGAAGACGACGAGATCGCGGCGGAGATTCTGCAGCAGTATATCCGCCACCTTCGCCCGAACGCGAAAATCGACTGGTGTTGGAACGGCTACGAGGCGCTGGTGCTCATCGGCGAACTGAAACCGGAGTTGGTGTTCCTCGACTACATGATGCCCAAGCTCGACGGCCTGGAGTTTTTACACTCGATCAAACACCTGAAGAGTTGCGAGAACTGCAAGATCGCCGTGGTGTCGGCCTTCGTGGATCGGGACAAGGAGCGCGAGTTCTTCGAACAGGGCGCCGATTACGTGCTGCCCAAACCGCTGGTCCCCGAACAAATTCAGGACGTGCTCAAGCACTTCCCGACGGCGGCCGAGCGGCGACGCCCGTAGCCTGCTCACTCTTCCTTCATCAGCTCGCAGACAAAGTGAAATTCGCTGCCGCGGTTCGGTTCGCTCTTCACCCAGATCTCGCCGTTCATCAGCCGGACCAGCTCGCGGGCGATGGTCAGCCCCAGCCCGCTGCCGCGGAACTGGCGCGTACTCGCGCTGTCCACCTGGTAAAACGATTGCCAGATCTTGTCGTGCTGCTCGGGCGGGATGCCGATGCCGGTGTCGGTGACGCGCACGTGCAGCCACCAGCGCGCGACGGTCTCTTTTTCCAGGTCGACGAAGAGCCCGATCGAGCCCTCCGACGTAAACTTGAGGGCGTTGGTCAGCAGGTTGTTCAACATCTGCTCGAGCGCGAACGGATCGCCGACCACCCGCGCGGGCGTCTGGTCGCCCTGATGGAAAATAAACCGCAGCGACTTCGCCTCGCATTGCACCTGGTAGCGTTGCGCGATCTGGGCGATGAATTCGTGCAGGTCGAACGGGCGCACGCTCAATTCCATCTTGCCCGATTCGATCTTGGCCAGATCGAGCACGGCGTTGATCATCTGCAGCAGCGACTCGCCGCCGCGTTTGATGATCTGCAGGTAGTTGCCGCGTTCGGCCTCCGACAGGTTGGGCTGCAACAGAATCACCGACGCCATGCCGATGATGTGATTGAGCGGCGTGCGAATTTCGTGGCTCATGTTCGCCAGGAAGCGGCTCTTGAGCAGATCGGCTTCCTGCGCGCGCGCCAACGCCTGCCGCAGTTCGCGCTCGGCCCGTTTCAGGTTGGTGATGTCGTGCGCGAACACCGCAATGCTGGCCACCCGGCCGAGCGCATCGCGGATCGGGTAGATGACTTTGTCGATCCAGCGGTCGATCAACTCGGCTTCGTAGCGCACCGGCCGGCCGGTGCGAAACACGTCCGCTGCGTGCGCATCGTGGAACAGGCTGCGGTACCGCTCCGGCACGCTCTGGGCGCTGCGCCCGACCAACTCCTCCGGGCGCACGTTCATCAACTGGGCCGCCGCTTCGTTGAGGTCCTGAATGTTCCC
Source organism: Deltaproteobacteria bacterium (assembly GCA_003170555.1). Taxonomy (GTDB): domain Bacteria; phylum Lernaellota; class Lernaellaia; order Lernaellales; family Lernaellaceae; genus FEN-1099. The sequence continues at coordinate 3,716 of PMZC01000169.1, read as the reverse complement.
CGGCTCGTCGATGAGCGCGACCATATCGGTCGTCGCGTTGAGCAGCGCGCGCGACTTCTCTTCGCTGGTGCGCAGGGCTTCGGCCTTGCGTTTGTGCTCGAGGGCGTTGACGAAAACGTCGGCGACCGTTTGCAGCAGCGCCGCTTCTTCCGCGGTCCACGTGCGCTCGCGCGCCAGCGAATCGAAACTGATTTCACCGATCAGCCGGCCGGAGTAGATCATCGGCACGGCCAAGATCGACTTCACCCCTTGACGCCCAAAAATGCGTCGTTCCGCTTCGGCTTCGGGCGGCAGATCGTCAAGCCGGTTGACGAAGATCGTTTCTTCCGCCGACAACCGACCATACCACCAGGGGAACGCGCTGGCGGGAACATCGGCCAGTTCCGCTTGCTGCGACGGAATCCCCGGCGCGCACCATTCGTGGGCGTAGCGGAAAGACAGGCCGTCGGCCGAATTGAGGAAGATCAAGTTGCGGTCGACGCCGGTCAGCACGCCCACTTCCTTCAGGGCCTCGTTGATGCCTTCGTCGATCTTATCCGGCTCGACGTTGATGAAGCGGCCGGAAATGTCGGTCAGCGACTTCAACATTTTCTGGCGGTACAACAGCGCGCGCTCGGCGCGTTTGCGTTCGGTGATGTCGCGCTGCACGGTGGCGATGGAAATCGGCTGGCCGGTGAACTTGGAGCGCAGCAGGAACGTGTTGACCTGCACGTCGATCAGTTCGCCGGTCTGAAAATGCCGCAACACGCCCTCGCCTTCCCAGTACCCTTTGGTGCGCAAGGCCGGCGTGATCTCTCCGGAAAACCGGTGGTCGAGGTCTCCGTCGCGATAGTCGTCGATCGACGTGTTTTTGATCTGCTCGCGGTCGAGGCCGACCAAGCGGCAGCCGGCTTCGTTGACGTAGGTCATTTTGCCGTCCAACGTCGCCAGACCGATAAAGTCGCTGCTCGCTTCGATCAAGGCGATCAGACGCTGTTGCTCCTCCTCGGCCTGCCGGCGTGCGGTGATGTCTTCCACCACGCCGATGACATACTGTGGCTTACCGTCGGCCCCAAACAGCGCCGAAGCCGTCAGGTGCACCCAGACCACCTGGCCGTCTTTTCGCAGATAGCGCTTCTCCATCTGATACCCATCGCGCCGGCCGGCGATGGTCTCGTTGTGGAGACTCCGGTTCGCGCCGATGTCGTCCGGGTGGGTGAACTCGGTGAATTTGCGGCCGAGCAGCTCGCTTTCCGTGCGGCCCAGCATATTCTGGAAAGCGGCGTTGGCGGATTGCAGCCGACCGTCCGAGTCGGCCAGCGCGATGCCGATGCCCGCGCCCTGAAATACGGCGCGGAACCGCGCTTCGCTCTCCCGCAACGCCTCTTCGGCGCGTTTGCGTTCGGTCACGTCGCGTGAGACGCCGACCACCAGCGTCGGCCCTGCGCCGGGGGTCGAAAGCAGCGAACCGCGTACTTCCATCCACACCAGCTCTCCGTTCTTGCGTCGGTGAGGGACCTCCACCACCGCGCTCGCCGGCTCCGGCCATTTCGCCATCATCTGGCCGAACGCCTTGAGCAACGTCCGCAACGGTTCTTCCGGCAGCACGTCGGTTAAGCGCAATTCGAGGCCTTCCGCCTGGGTGTAGCCGAAGATGGTTTCGATCGCGCTGGAGATGAATTCATAGCGTTGGGTTTGTAGGTTCCACGTCCAGATGACGTCTTGCGAACCCTCGGTGACCAGGCGGTACTTTTCTTCGCTGGCCCGCAGCGCTTCTTCGGCCAGCTTACGGTCGGTGATGTCGCGGATCGACTCGATCGCGCCGACGACATTGCCCCGTAAATCGCGCAAGGCCGACGCGGTGCCGTAGAGGTAGGCGTTGCCGCCCGGCAGTCGCGGCGTATACGACTCGCCGCCGATGGTGTCGCCGTAGCGGCTGAGGTTGGCGTACTTCTTTTCCAACTCGGCGTCGGGGAACAGCGCCAGATCAACGAGGATCGGGCGGCGTTCGCCGTAGAACGGCAGGGAATATTCGCGGTCGCCCTTGCCCAACATCTCCTCGGCGACGATGCCGGTCATCGCCTCGATGGCGCGGTTCCAGGCGATCACCCGCCCTTCGCGATCGACGACCAGCGTGGCGTCGGGCAGGAAGTTGATGATGTCGGCCAGCCGCCGTTCCGATTCACGCAACGCCTCTTCGGCGGCTTTGCGATCGGTGATATCTTGGGCGATGGAAAGAATCTGTCGCCGGCCGCCGATGGAAATCAGTTCGCAATACAGCAGACTATTGAATCGTCGGCCGTCTTTGGCGCCGAGCCGAATTTCCATGGCGACGACCCGGCCGTGCTCCTGCAGGTTTTCGATCAGCCGCCGGCGGTCTTCCGGCGCAATCACCCCCAACTCGGCGGAGACGCGGCCCAGCACCTCCTCGCGCTGGTAGCCGGTAAGTTCGATGAACTTGTCATTGACGTCGAGATAGACGCCTTCGTCCAACGAGGTGAGGGTCATGATCAGCGGCGCCAGGCGGAAGGTCTTGAAGAACTTTTCTTCGCTCTCGCGCAACGCTTCGTCGGCGCGTTTGCGATCGGTGATGTCGCGCATGATGCCGACCGCCTGCCACTGGCCGCGCAGCTTGACCGGCGAGACCGACAGTTCGGTGGGAAACTCCGACCCGTCTTTGCGCCGGCCGACCAGTTCGAGCGTCTTGCCCACCACCGGCCCGGCGCCGGTTTCGCGAAAATGGGCGAAGCCGGCGCGGTACTCTTCGTGGAAGCGCGACGGTCCGAGGAAGAGGTGGAGCTCCTGCCCCATCATTTCTTCCACGGGATAACCGAACATCCGTTCCGCCGCCTGGTTCCAGACCGAAATTCGACCGTCTTGGTCCATCATCACGATGGCGTCAAACGCCGCGGTGCTGATGCTGCGGAACCGTTCCTCGCTGTCGCGCAGCGCCTCTTCCGCCTGCTTCCGCTGGGTGATGTCGCGCACCATGATCAAGCTGGATTCGCGGCCCTCGTGCATCACGAGGCTGGCGTTGATCTCCACGTCGACCGGCGCGCCGCTCTTGCTCAGCAACACCGTCTGGATGATGCCGAGATCGTGTTCGCCCAGCAGATGGCGGGCGTAAAACTGGGTCATGATCAGGAGTTGATCGGGATGGAGGTAGCGCGCGAAGTTGGCGCCGAGCATTTCCTCGACGGTGCAGCCGAGCATTTCCGCCAGTTGCGGATTGGCGTACTTCAGGATCATGTCCTGCACGATGCAGAGGCCGTCGCTGACCGTTTCGACCAGGTTGCGGTATTTCTCTTCCGACGCCCGCAACATTTCCTGCGCGTGTTTGCGCTCGGTGACGTCGCGGGCCACGGCTTGAAAGCCCACCAGCTTCCCGTCCTCGCGCACGAGCTGGACGTTCTGCTCCAACCAGATGCGCCGCCCGTCTTTGGCCAGGGCGACGAATTCGAGGAACGTGTTGGGAAGGCGTTCGGCGAATTGGCGTTCGTAAAACCGGACGAGTTCGGCGCGCCATTCGGGCGCGACAAAGTCCTCGTAAGACATGCCGAGCAACTCTTCCCGCCGATAGCCGAAGATGCGTTCCGCCACCGGATTGACCAGCGTAAACCGACCCCGGATGTCCGATTTGTAAATGATGTCGGTGCTGGCCTCGACCACCCGGCGGTAGCGTTCTTCGCTGACGCGCAGCGCCGCTTCCATTCGCTTGCGGTCGGTGATGTCGCGAA
>PMZC01000115.1 GCA_003170555.1 Deltaproteobacteria bacterium | reverse complement strand
GACCCGGTGCTCTTCTTCCGCCTGAAGCCGCACGGCGTGGTCGACCACGGCCGCGTGCGGATCAACGGCCTCGGCTTTCGCGGGCCCGAGCGCACCGCCGAAAAACCGCACGGCGCATTCCGCGTGATCTGCCTGGGCGGCTCGAACACCTACGNNCATGAGGTCTGGAACGGCGGGGCCTGCGCTTACGTCGGTTCGCAGATCGCCCGCCTCGGCGAGGAAACGCTGGCGAAATACCGGCCCGACCTGCTGGTCATCGGCCTGTCCCACCCGGGCGCGCCGGCGTTTCTGGACCAGGCGCCGATCGAGCCGTACTTCGAAAAATTTCCGCAATTGTGGCTGCGGCTGTTCTACCTCGATGCGCCGCTGCTCGCGCGCGGGCTCGACCCGGCGGACAAACTGCGGCGGCTGCAGCACGAACGCGTCTACCGCTTTTATTACGCCGAGTGGATGAAGCTCAAAAAAACCCCCTGGCTGACCAATCCCGGTTTTGAGTCGGAGAATCGCGCGGCGATCGCGGCGCTGCTCGAACATTGCGCGGCCCGGCGCGTCGGCGTCTGCTTTTTCATCTCGCCGACCACCGACCGCGATTGGGCGCAAAATTATTACGCGCCGAAGCGGACGCCGGCCGTTCTTCTCGACGCCGCCGGCCTGCCGGAAGAGTACGGCAACGTGCATCCGCCCGCGTACGTGGCGACGTGGTACGCGCAGGAGCTGGCGGGTTTCCTGTTCGACCGCGGACTGCTCGGTTCGGCGCAACGCCGGCCGCCGGTTGCATCGCCCGTCGCCGTCGCGGCGTCGGCCGACGAGGAAAAATTCGCCTTGGCCGGCCCGGTGCGCATCGAAAAGGAAACGACCTGGCTCCCCGGCGGCGCCTTCATGATGGGTTGCTCGCCANNGCGCTGATTTTAATCGTTGCCGGGGTTTGGTATTTTTCGCATCCAGCCGAGAAGAACCCGAATCCAGATGGGTCGATAAAGAAAGAGGGCGTGTCTTCGTCCGCCAAAACCGGACCATCCCAGGGAGAGGTCAAGGTCAATCCCAAGGATGGTCTCAAGTACGTCGGGATTCCGCCAGGTACCTTCATGATGGGTTGCTCGCCAGGCGACGCGCTCTGCCAAAACGACGAACGACCGCGCCACCGTGTGATGCTGTCGGCGTTTCGCATCGACCGCACCGAAGTGACCGACGATCAGTACCGCCGGTGCGTGACGGCGGGCGCGTGTGAAGAGCCGGCCGTGCGCGGCCCACGGCGCGATCAGCCGGGCCTGCCCGTGGTCGGCGTGCGCTGGACGCAGGCCGCGGCTTACTGTCGCTGGCGGGGGATGAGGCTGCCGACCGAGGCCGAATGGGAATTCGCCGCGCGGGCCGGTAATTCGGCGCCGGGCGGGGCGCTCGAAGACATCGCCTGGTTCCACGACAACGCCGAGCGCCGCGTGCATCCGGTCGCTCGGAAGCGGCCGAACGCCTGGGGCCTTTACGACCTGCTCGGCAACGTCGCCGAATGGTGCGCCGACGGCTACGCGCCGGGCTACTACGCCGCGTCCCCGGCCGCCAACCCCCGGGGTGAGGAAAGCGCCGGTTTTCGCGTGGTGCGCGGCGGGGCGTGGTTTACCGATCGGCGCTACGTGCGCGCTTCCTACCGGCACGCGCCGAAGGCCCGCACGTTCGCCGCGATCGATCTCGGCTTCCGCTGTGTGCAGGACGCAGTGTCCTCCGGCGGCGCGGGTGGTCCCTGATGGCGTTGCGCTGGCCGCGACTGCTGCGCTATCTGCCGGCGGTGCTCGCCGTCGTGTTCTTCCTGTTCTATTCCTACCCGTTCTGGAGCGGCATGTGGTTTCACAAATCGACGACCGAGCAGGACCGCCTGCATCACGACCTGTTCCTGCTGTTCCTGCACGGCGAGGAATCCGGCTTCTTCAAATACGGCGTCGGCGCGTACGTACTCGACTGGCCGCCGGTGCACGCGCTCTATGAGCTGACCGAGCGCGAGCCGCGTTTTCGCGATTGGCGTACGCCGCCGAAGTTGCGCCAGTCCTCCTTCTTGCCCCATTACATCGAGCGGACGGGGCGTTTGGCCGGCTGGTATCACTGCCTGCTCGCCGCGTTGTGCGCGCCGCTGCTCTACCTGATTCTATTGCCCTATCTCGGTCGCTTCAGCGCGCTGCTCGCGGCGTTGGTCTGCGGTCTGCAGCCGGCGTTCGTGCGCTACGCCGCCAACGCGGGGCAGAATATTTCGCTCGTTCTGTTCGCGCTGCTGACGCTGCTCGCGTTGGATCGCTGGCGGACGCGATCCTCGCCCGGGTGGGCCGTGCTGACCGGCGTGTTCGCGGCGTGCGCGTTCGTCAACAAGGAATTCTTCGGCTATTTCATGCTCGCGTTTCCGCTGGTCCTGTGGGACCGCGCCCGGAAAACCGAAACGCGCTGGCTCTCGCCGCATACGGTGTGGCTGGGCGTCCTGGCGCTGGCGGCATTTGTCGCGGTCGTCGCGGCGCTGTCCCTGGTCTGGCTCGATCCGCGTTTGTACCTCGGCCATTTGAAGGCGTACTTCGTCAGCGCCGGCGCGATCAACCCGAAGTGGGTCGACTTCTGGCGGCCGCCGACCGTTTCCCTGACGCAATATCCGGCGCTGGCGTGGGTGGGCTGGGCGGCGACGCTTGATTCGGTCCCCCTGCTCCTGCTGTCGGCCGTCGGTCTGTATTACGCCTTCGCGCCGAAGGCCGACCGCATCTGGCTGCTGGCGCTGCCGACGGCGGTCTATCTCGTGCTCGTGCCGGTGCGCTACTTTCACCTCAACTACCCTTACCTCTACCTGTGCCTGCCCTTCGCGGCGGCGGCGGCGGCGAAAGGATTTGCGAAGTTGTGGTCGGCGGGCAAGTGGTATTGGCGCGCGCCGGCCGCCGCGCTCGCGGCCCTCGGTTTGTTGCAGTTCGCGGCCGTCGATGGGTTGATGTTCCACGACATGGGCGACGACGTCCGCGTCCAGGTCGCCGATTTTTTCAACCGGATGCATTGCCCGCCGGGCTACAGCGTCGGTACGTTCGATACCGGGGTGTACGGACCGAACAACTTCGGCTGCGGCCAACTCGTCGGCCTCAATCTGCAACGCACGGCGCACGGCGAGCGAGCCGCCGAAAGCCCGGACTATCTGGTGCTCAGCGGCGAGCAACTCGGTTTCGTGCGCGCTCGCAACGCGGCCATGAAAGATGCGCCGCTCGCCGACGCGCCGCGTTTTCTCGTCGAACACGGCGACTACCAGTTGCTGCACACGTTCGAAAACCCGCGGCGTTTTCTCGTCTATCGCCTCAACGGCTTCAATGACCCGTACTACCTTTTTCGAAACGCGAGCGGCGCGCCGTAGCGCGATTCATGATTGGGTTTGACCTGACCGGCAGGTCCGGATCGAGAAGACCTCCCCCCAGCCCCCTCCGTCTTGCGGAGGGGGAGTGGTAGTAACAAGGGGCTTAAGCCCCTTGTTTAGTTATCTCGGCCCTCCCCCCGCAATACGGGGGGAGTTGGAGGGGGGTCCAATCGTTTGCTTTAACACAGCCGCGATTGACGAGGCGCGCTAGCGGCGTTTTACTGCGCGTCGGAAAGTTGGAGGACGCCATGTGTGGAATCGTCTCTTACGTCGGACCGAAAGCGAGCGCCGAAGCGGTCGACCTGGTCTTCCGCATGTTGGCGGCGGTGGAATACCGCGGTTACGATTCGGCCGGCATCGCCATTCTGAAAGGCAAATCCTGTCACCTCGCGCGCACGCTCAAACCGCGCGTCGGCAGCGTGGTGCATTCGTTGCGCGTCGGTATGGGCGACGGCGATCATCTATCCGGCCGGCTTATCCTCGCGCACACGCGCTGGGCCACGCACGGCAAACCGAGCGAACGCAACGCGCATCCGCAGTGCAGCGGCGATATTTTGGTCGTCCACAACGGCACGGTGGAAAACTACCAGGTGCTCACCACGTGGTTGACGTCGCACGGGGTGAAGTTCAATTCCGAGACCGACACCGAGGTCATCGCGGCGCTGATCAGCCACTTCTATGAAGGCGACCTCAAGGCGGCGACGCAAAAGGCGCTCGCGCGCATCGAAGGGGCGTATGCGATTTGCGTCGCGCACCGGGGCGATGCGACTACGATGGTGGTGGCGAAGAACGGCAGCGAAATGGCGCTGCACCAGTGCGGCGAGGAATTCGTCGCGTGCTCGGACCCCTGCGTCGGCGCGATCTTCTCGCCGAGCTACATCCCGCTCGCCGACGGCGACATCGCCGAAATCCGCCACGGCCGCGTCACCATTCTCGACAGCGCGCGCACCGAAGTGCAGCGGCCGGTGGAGGAGATCGACCGCGAACTCGAGGCCATCGACAAAAGCGGCTTCGAGCACTTCATGCTCAAGGAAATCCACGAACAGCCGGCGACGGTCGCGGGTTGCTACCAGGGCCGCTTCGACCACAACCTCGGCACGGCGAAGCTCGGCGGCATTCGTGAACTCGCGTTGCGGCACATGGTGCGCAGCGGCAGCGAGGTCAATTTCGTCGGCTGCGGCACGTCGTATCACGCGGCGCTGGAAGGCTCGCTGATGCTGGAGAACGTCGCGCGCATCCGCTCGCGTTCGTTCCTCGCCTCTGAGCTGATCAGCCAGAACCCGGTGATCCTGCCCGAGGACATTTTCTTTTTGCTCAGCCAGTCGGGCACGACCGCCGACGTGATCAAGTTCATGCAGGAGGCGATGTTCCGCGAAGCGACCTGCCTGGGCCTGGTCAACGTGGTCGGCTCGACCGTCGCGCGCGAAACCAGCCGCAGCGGCGGCGGCGTGTACGTGCGCGCGGGCCGCGAGGTCGGCGTCGCGTCGACCAAGACCTACACCGGCCAGCTCGCCGCACTGTCGCTGCTCACGCTCTTGCTGGCGCGCAAACGCGATCTGTCGCAAAAACGCGGACAGGAAATCATCAAGGCCATGGAGGCGCTGCCGGACAAAATCGCGCACACGATCGAAGCGAACGAAAAGACGATCAAGCAGATGGTCGGCGACTTCGCGCGCTTCCCCGGCGCGTTTTTCCTCGGCCGCGGCTACGGCTACCCGTCGGCGCTGGAAGGCGCGCTCAAGCTGAAGGAAATCTCGTACGTCCATGCCGAAGGATACGCGGCGGGCGAATCGAAGCACGGGCCGATCGCGCTGATCGACCAGCACTTCTTCGCCGTGTTCGTCGCCACCAGCGAAGACCCCATCGCGCGGCGATTCATCGTCAACAACATCGCCGAGATCAAGGCGCGCTTCGACGAGCACGCGGGCGACGGCCGCAAGCACATCATCATCCTCGCCACCGAAGGCGACGACGCGCTGGCCGACTTCAGCGACTACCTCATCAAGCTGCCCTCGGCCGGCGAAGCGCTGCTGTCGCCGATCCTGCACGCTGTGCCGCTGCAACTGTTCGCCTACTACATGGCGCTAGCCAAGGGGTGCGACCCCGACCAGCCGCGCAATTTGGCGAAGAGCGTGACGGTGACGTGAGGGGCATTCGATTGCCGATTGTCGATTGCGGATTGCGGATTGAATCCCAAGGCGGAGTGCTAGGGAATATAGCGACTTCCCCTATTTTTCTGAAATGAAAACGACTGGATTCCATCATTTCGTTCCGAGGTTCTACCTAGAGGCCTTTCTCGATCCTTTGAGTCTAGGGAAAAAGAACTTCGAACCGTATCTCTGGGTAGTGGATGTTCGTTCGCAGAAAATAAGAAAAAAATCCCCTCAGAACATCGCCGGTCAGAAAGGCTTTTACGATATGCAGGCTACGCTGCATAGGCCGGACGGCACTTTCGAAAAGCTATACTCGCAAATAGAAGGCCCAGCCACTCCGATAATCAGGAAACTTCTAGATGGCAATATTGTTTTGACAGACGACGAAAAGAAATCATTTCTGCGATTTATTTGCTTCCAAAAAACAAGAGGCCAAAACATTCGTCAGGAAATGACAAAAATCCTTCAAGACGACGATACTTATCGTAGTAAGAGGCACTCGCACTCCCAAATGCTCGACAAACTTAAGAGACGAACGAATTATCCGGAAATACTAGAAGGGTTCATTGAGCGAGTTGAGACGGACATAATGATTCGACGAGGCGTTGAGGAAGGCAAAGACTATTTTGACAAAATATCAAGCGCGACGTTGTCCATGAAATGGACGTTTCTACTTTCTATGTCGGATGCTGACGGTTTCATAACCTCCGATAATCCTGTTGGGTTTCACGGTGTCAACGACGAGTTGGAAGAGGTTCAGTTGCCGATTTCTCCAAAATGTCTACTACTTATTAATAACAACGATCGTTTTGCTGACGGTCTATTTCCGGTAGACAAGACCTTTGTAGAAGGAGCCAACAGAGTTCATTTGAAACGAGTCTATCAGCACGTATTTTGCTTTTCTCGGGAGCAGAGCGAATGGGTGATCCGACAGGCCCAATCTAAATAGAAACATCCACCTTCATTGATTATTTATATATGAATTTGACACTCTATTCCCCACAGGCTTTCGTTCGTGGCCTAAATCCGTCGTGCGCCGCGGAGAGCATAGAGTCGTGTTCCGGGCGCCGGGTTTCCGCAATCCGCAATCCGCGGCTCGACTGAGCTCGCCGAAGTCAATCGGCAATCGCCAATCGGCAATTGAAACGCCCCAAATTTCCCAATCCGGCGCCCCTAGCCAGCGAACTTGCGCGGTGTTAATATCCCGCTCCGCTAAGGGGTATGTTCGACACTATCAGTCAAAGGAGAGCCAGTGATGGACCGTGAACAGATTCTTGCGCGGCTGAATTTATTGGCCGTGCTGCCCGTCATGGCCAAGGTCGTCGGCTTCGACGAGGAAGCCAAGCGCCTCACGCAAGGCTGGAACGCGACGATCCAGTTCGGCTTTCTGGGCGGACCCACGGTGCAACTCAAGTTCGACGACGGGGCCTGCCGCGCGTATCGCCAACCGGCGGCGCGCGCCGATCTGTCGTTCTGGTTCCCCACCGCGAAGATGCTGAACAACATGTTCTCCGGCAAGGGCTTCGCGTTGCCGCTGATCAACGGCTTCTGGAACATCAAGCTGATCAAGGGCTTCACCGCGCTGAGCAAGCGGATGGAGCACTACCTGAAAGGCCTGGACAACCAGGAACTCGACGAACAGACCGCGTTGCGCGTGCTCGAATGCAAGCTGGCCGTCGCCACCTGGGGCACCGCGGTGTTGGCCGAGTACGATCCGCACGTGAAGGACATCGCCGAGCACATCCCCGCCGGCGGCGTGGCGAACATCGTCGTGCAGCCCAGCGGCCCGAATTTCTTTTTCAAGAAGACCAGCGCGGGCGCCTTCCTGGCCGGCGACGGCACGGTGAAGGACCCGACGGTGGAACTGATTTTCTCCTCGCCGACGATCGCCTTCCAGCTCGTCAACGGCAAGCTGGACGCGATGGCCGCGCTGGGAACCGGCGACGTGGTGACGCGCGGCTACGTACTCATGGTCGACGACGTCAGCGCGATCATGTCCAAAATCGAACGCTACCTGGCCTAGCACGGAGGTTTGTCATGCCCAGCAAGACCGCGAAGAAACCGGCCGCGTACAAGGCGCCCAGTTTCGCCAAGAACAAGGAATATTTTCTGCGCGCCGCGAAGGTGATTCCCGGCGCGATCTACGGCCACCAGACGCCGGCGATCACGGTGCCCGGCAGCTACCCGTATTACGCCACGCACGGCGAAGGCTGCTACTACTGGGACGTCGACGGCAACCGGTACATCGACTACATGTGCGCCTACGGCCCGATGGTCACCGGCTACGGCAACCCGATCGTCGAGGCCGCCGCGCAAAAAGAATTCGCCAAGGGCAATTGCTACAACCACCCGACGCCGCTGATGGTCGAATTGGCGGAGACGCTGGTCGACCAGATCAAATTCGGCGACTGGGCGGTCTTCGGCAAGAACGGCGGCGACATGACGACCTGGTGCACGCTGGTCGCGCGCGAAGCGACGGGCCGCAAGAAGATCGTCATGTGCAAAGGCGAGTACCACGGCATCGGCGCCTGGTGCACGCCGGGCCACGGCGGATTGATCGAGGAAGACCGGATGCATATCCACACCTTCAAGTGGAACGACCTCGCCGGCCTGCGCGCGCTGTTCGACAAATACCCCGGCCAGATCGCCGGCGTGATCATGACGCCGTTCCATCACCCGGCCTTCGGCGACAGTGAAATGCCCGCGCCCGGTTTCTGGCCGGGTGTGCGTAAGCTGTGCGACGACAACGGCGCCGTGCTGATTCTCGATGACGTGCGCGTCGGCTGGCGCTTGTCGCTGGACGGCAGCAACGAATACTTCGGCTTCCAGCCCGATCTCGCCTGCTATTGCAAGGCGATCGCCAACGGCTATCCGCTGTCGGCCACGGTCGGACGCGACAGCCTGAAGAACGCGGCGGCCAATGTGTACCTCACCGGTTCGTACTGGAACAGCGCCGCGCCGATGGCCGCCGCGCTGGCGAACATCAAGCTGCTGAAGAAACAGAACGGGCCGGCGCACATGATCAAGATGGGCGAACGCCTCCAGCACGGCCTCGTCGCGCGCGGCAAGGCCTTCGGGTTCGAGATGATCGCCTCCGGCCCGGGCTCGATTCCGTTCGTCCGCTTCGGCGAGGAATCGAACTTCATGCGCCAGCAAGTGTTCTGCGCCGAAGTGACCAAGCGCGGCCACTTCATCCATCCGCATCACAATTGGTTCCTCTCGACGTGCCATACCGAGGACGATATCGACAACACGCTCGACGCGGCCGAGGAAGCGTTCAAGATCGTCAAGAAGCAGTTCGGCGAGTAGTTCTATGGGGCGATTCGTGGTAGGGGCGGGGTTCAAACCCGCCCTTGCTTTTTGGACGGGTCTGAGACCCGCCCCTACTTTTTCGGCCGCATTACCGTTAACCTAGCAACATGAACCAAACGTTTTCCAATCCGCGACAGTTGCGCGAGCTCGCGTTGCTCGTGGCGCTGCCCACGTTCAACGAAGAGGGCGCGCTGCCGAAGCTGCTGCCGGCGATCTTCGCGGCGTTGCCGGAACGCGGCGGGTTGCTCGTCGTCGACGACGGCAGCGCCGATCGCACGGCCGCGCTCGTCGAAGAGCAGATGGCGGAGCATCCGGTCGCGCTGCTGCGCCACGGCGTCAACCGCGGACTGGCCGCGGCGATGCGCAGCATCATGAACGCCGCGCCCGACCTGCTGGCCGCCGACGGCGCGCTCGTGGTGATGGACGCCGACGCCACGCACTCGCCGACGCAGATCGCCGAGTTGCGCGAACGCGCCGCGCAGGGCTTCGACGTGGTCATCTGCAGCCGCTACGCGACCGGCGGCGAGGTGCGCGGCGTGCCGGCCTATCGCCGCTGGCTGACCGGCGGATCGAAATTCATTTACCGCGCTTTTCTCGGCCGCCCGCCCGCGCTCGATCTGTCGTGCGGCTATCGTCTGTATCGCGCCCCGCTGCTGCGTCGCGCCGCGCAGGTCTACGGCGAAGGCTTCATCATCTCGGCGGGCTTCGGCGTGATGGTCGAGATCATCACCAAGCTCTCGTGGCTCGGCGCGCGCGTCGCGGAAATTCCGCTGCGCCTGCGGTACGACCTCAAAACCAGCCCGAGCCGCATGAGGCTGTGGCATACCGCGCTGGAGTATCTCGGACTGCTGTGGCGCATGCGCCAAATGAAGGATCACGTCCTGGAGTCGACCCGCCGATGAGCCGCGGAGCGATTCGCTGCTTGATCGCGCTCGCCTTCGTGCTGCTCTTCTTCGCCGCGCGTTTCCTTTTCTATACGCACCCGGTCATCGGCGAGGAAGGGCTGTTCGCCAACCTGTTTTACGCGCGACCGGCGGCGCCGAACTTTCTGTTGCTGGCGCGGGTCGACGGGCGCGAATATCGCGAGCCGGTGCAGCACCCGGCCGCGCCGTATCTCGCGCAGGAGGCGTTGGGTCGGATCGTGGGTTCGTGGGTCCGGCCGGAATCGACGCCCGCCGCGCTGCTGATCGTCGTCGCGCGCTGGGCGTTCTCGCTGTTTCAATTCGCCGTGGCCTTGTCGTTGCTGTGCCTGTTGCTGCGCGACCCGCTGCGCGCAAGCTGGCCGTCGATCGCGCTGTGTTTCGCCGCGTTCGTGTTTCCGCTCGCCGTGTTCTCGTCGGTCCTGCTGCACATGGCGAACAGCGCGGGGGCCTTCATGACCGCGCTGCCCGCGCTCGCTGTCCTCGCCCGTCAACGGCGGCTGTGGCCGCGGGCCGATGGCCTGATGTTCTTCCTCGCCTCCGTCGCGGTCGGCCTGACGCGCCTCGATTGGGACGCCGCGTTCGTCGCCGCCTCGTGCGCGGCGATTGTCTACGCCTGGCTACAGCGTCCGCGCGACGCGGCGGCGGTGAAGTACTTCGCGCTCGGCCTCGCGGGCTGCCTCGCCGGCAACGTCGCGTCGTATCTCGTTGACCCGGCCAACTATCTCGCGCACGTCAACCTGTTTCTCGCGCTCGGCGCCGGACCGCGCTTTCCGGCTTTGGACGCGACCGGCGGGAGCGTGCTCGCCGCCATCGCGTTTCGGCTGTGGCTCACCGCGCCGTTGATCATTTTTCTGCTGTTCGCCGTCGTCCTCTTCTGGAAACAGCGCGGCCCACAGGCGCTGTGGCTGCTCGTTTTCCCGTTATTGCTGGCGCTGGGATACGTCTCGCTCTACTGGTCGCGGGGCTTCGAGTATCGCTTCTTCATCCCCGCGTATTTGGCCGCGGCAGTCGGCGTCTTCGGCCTCGCGCCGGCGATTCCGTCGCGGCGATGGAAGCTCGCGTGCGTGCTGATCGCCTTATTCGCCGCGCTGCAATTCGCGGCGTTCACCCATCACGCGTTGTCGCGCCGCACGTCGATTACCTTCGGTTTCGGTTTGCCGGTAGCCGCGTATTTCCCGGATACGCCGGCCACGATCGCCCGCGCGAAGCAGGATCACTGCGTGCCGATTCTGCCCGCGTGGGTGAAGTATGAGCACCCCGCGTCAAACACCGATTTCATTATTCCGAGCGTCGGCATGGAAAACGCCAAACGAATTGCGGAGAAATTGGGGAAGCCGTTGTGCCCGTAGGCGCCGAGAGATTTGGGCGCACAGCGGTGCGCCCCTACGGTATAACCCCAAACTTCATACCTCAAACCTCTCCCGCTTACTGCTCCGTGGAACGCGGGGCGCTCGGCGCACGGCCGCGGCCGCGATTGTCGCGGCGCTCCGCCTGCCCTTCCGCCATGATCTGCACGCGCTTCATTTCGCCTTCGCCCTGGCTGTGCGTGGTCACGCCGCGCACTTCCTTCACGGTCGAATGGACCAACCGCCGGTCGGAGGCGCACAGCATCTCGGTGAACTGCGGGCGACCTTCGTCGCGTACGCGCTCGGCGAGCTGGCGCGCCTTTTCGCAGATGGCGTCGGCGTGGCGCTGGCGATAGCGTTCGGATTCGACGACCAGCCGCTTGCCGGTCCAACCCTGTTTCTGCGCCATGCGCTCGACGATGAACTGCAGCGCTTCGAGCGTCGCGCCTTTGCGGCCGATGAAGATGCCGCTGCCGTCGCCGACGATCTCGAGCGTGAGGTGCTGGTCATCTTCCGCCGTTCGCACGGTCGCTTCGGGGACGATGGCCGCGGCGATGGCGCATAGCGCGGCGGCCGGGTCGAAGCCGGCGCCGTTCGCCGCCGGGACTTGCGGCGGCGTCACCCGGATGCGCGCGCGTTTGCCGAACAGGCTGGCCAGCGCGCCCGGGTCTTCCAGCACTTCGATGGCGAGCTGCTCCGCCGGCAGGCCGAGCTCCAGCACCGCGGCGGCGGTCGCCTCTTCGATGGACTTGCCCACGAATTCGTTTTTGCGTTCTTCGTTTTCCGTCATCGCTTATTTCCCCTTCACCGCGGCCGGTCGCGCGACCGGCGGGGCGGGCAGATACTTGTTCGTGATGACCTGCTGCACGATGGACAGGATGTTGTTGGTCAGCCAGTACAACACGAGTCCGGACGGGAAGCTGAGGAACATGAAGGTGAACAGCAGCGGCATCAGCATCATGATCTTCTGCTGCGACGGATCGCCGGCCGAGGGCGTCATCTTCTGCGACAGGAACATCGACACGCCCATCAGGATGGGGGTGATGTAATACGGGTCCTGCGCCGACAAATCCTGCAGCCAGCCGACAAACGGCGTTTGCCGCAGCTCGATCGAGTAACCCAGCGCGCGATAGAAGGCGATGAAGATCGGCAGTTGAATCAGCAGCGGCAGGCATCCGCCGGCCGGGTTCACGTTGTGCCGCTTGTAAAGGCCCATCAGCTCCTGATTCATCTTCTCTTTGTTGTCTTTGTACTGCTCGCGGAGCTTGGCGATCTCCGGCTGCAGCAACTGCATCGCGCGCATCGACTTGATGCTCTTGTGCTGCAGCGGGAAGAGCAGCAGCTTGATCACGATGGTCAGAATCAGAATGGCGACGCCGTAGTTGCCCGTCGCCTTGGCCAGCCAGATCAGCGCCTGCTGCAGATAGCGCGCGATCACGTCGAACCAGCCGAAGTCGATGGACTTGTCGAAGTGGAACTTCGCGCCGTCGTCGCCGGCCGCGATGAAGTCGCGCAGCTTCGGCCCGAGGTAGACCTTGAACACGAATTCGCGCGACTGGCCGGGCGCCAGCGGGGTCTTCGGCGCGAGCAGCCGCGCCTCCATGATGTTCTTGTTGTCGGTGACCAGGGCCAGCTTCGCGCGCGCATCGGCCACCGGGATCGTTTCCTGGTCCGGCGCCACGAGTTCGGCGAAATAGTTGTCGGCGAAGCCGGTCCAATAAGTCGCCTCAGAGGCCAGACTATCGAGCTTGACCTTGGCGATGTGCGTCATCGTCAGGCTATTGTTGATGTAGTTGGTCTGCATCATCTGGTTGTAGTCGCGGTAGAAGAAGCTCGACGTGTCGGGCAGCACCTGTTCGTAGACCGCGCAGAACGGCTGCACGGAAGCAGGCTGCGCGCCATCGTTGCGCACCGCCATCGCAACGTCGAGGTTGTACGGCAGATCGCTCGGCGTCCGGCCCTGGGTGTGGAAGCGCAGGGTCTTGGTCAGCGTCACGCCGCCCGCGCTGGCCCGCAGCGTCAGATGATCGGGCGCGTGCTCCACCTCTTCCCATGCCGACGAACCGTCGAGACCGGCGAATGAATCGAGCGCGCAAACGAGCTGCGGTTGATCGCGAAAGACCACCGGCGTCTTCAGGCGCTCGGTCTTGATCGGATCGAGCGCGCGCTGATAAGGCGCGAGGTCGACCTTTTCGCGTTCGCCCCAGGGCTTTTTCTTGTCGTGGGTGGTGAAGTTGTAGTCGAGCAGATCCCAATGCCGGAAACTGCCGCCCAGGTCGTTGGTCAGATCGGCGTTGACCCGCTGATTGGCGACCGCGATCTTGACCGGCGGCGTCGTGACGGCCGCGGGCGTCGGCGTAACCGCCGCTGTGGTCGCGGCGCCGGCGGGCGTCGGCGTCGGCGTCGCGCCGGGCGTCGGCGAAACCGCCCCGGGGGCCGGCGAAACGGCGGGGGTCGGCGTCGGTGAGGCGCCGGGCCCGGGCGTCTGGCCGACCGGGCTGCCCAATGGCTGCTTCGGCGGCGTCGCGGTCGGGAAAATGTACTGCCACGCCAGCAGCACCAGCACCATCAGGACCATCGCAATGACGAAGTTGCGATCCATAGCTATCGTTCCTTCTTCGCCGGCGGCGCCGGGTCGTATCCGCCGCGGCAGAACGGGTTGCAGCGCAGCAGGCGCCACGCCGCCAGGGCCAGCGCGCGCGGCAGCGATTGCGTGCGCAGCACCTCGAGCGCATAGGCCGAACAGGTCGGCGTGAACCGGCAGTTCCGGCCGAGGTACGGACTGAGCGCGACCTGATAACCCCGCACCAGCTTCATGAACAACCGCGCCGCGAGTCCGGGGCGACGGGTCGCTGCGTCCGCCATCGAGCGCCTACCGCTGCTGGCTCTGAAAGTAAGCGCGGAAATCCGCGTCCAGATCGGCCAGGCGTTCGAAACGATTCTCCGGCTGCACGATCACCACGACCGAACGGCCGCCGAATTGGTCCCGATGAAGCCGGAAGTATTCCCGCAGCAGACGTTTGAGGCGGTTGCGGCGCACGGCGTTGCCGACCTTGCGGCTGACGGTGATGCCCAGACGCGGGCGGTCGTCGGCCGATTTCGTCGCGATGAACACCAGATTGGCCGTCCGCCACCGTTGGCCGTAGCGCATGATCCGCGCATATTCCCGCCGCTGGCGAATGCGGTCCTGCCTGGTGAACGTCTGGCGCGTCGCCGGCCTGCCCGCTATTTGCTCGGCACTTGCACGGTCAGGCGCTTGCGGCCCTTGGCGCGGCGCCGCTTCAACACCTCGCGACCGGCCAGGGTCGACATGCGGTGCCGAAAGCCGTGCTTGCGCACCCGTTTGATGTTGCTCGGTTGATACGTCCGCTTCATGGCTCTCCTCGTTCGGTACTCAAACGTCTATCGTCGGGCCCGGGACATCGGGGCCGAAAACGCATTTGGGAACGTGGAAGTTAGGCGATTGGGGGAAGAGTGTCAAGGACGGGTTCCGCGTATCGGGTTCCGGGTACCGGGTTCCGCGTTCCGGGTGGCGCACTTTCGAGACGATGAAATCGGCTCGAAGGTGTGTCGGGCCTTGGGTTTCGGATAACAACCCCCACACCTTCGACCTCGCGGCTCGGTCGAAAGTGTGCCACCCGGATTATCTCGCGGCTCGGTCGAAAGCGCGGCGCGGCAGAACGACAACGGGTTCTGAATCGGCTTGCCATCTTGAAGAATCTTCCTATTCGGCTATCGTGATCAGTTAGGAGGTAGACCATGCAAACTTTGCTTGGGTACATTGGGGAAGAGATCGTCGTCGTATTGTCGAAGATTGATTCCAGTGAGGCTGTCACGGGCATCTTGGAAGAAGTCCAACTGCCGGACCAAATCAAGGTAGATGGCAGAAATATTCCTTTCAAAGGACGAGAGGAAGCCATTCGATTGGTCTATCGCGCTAGCGACAGAATGATACTCTTTCAAGCAATTGGAGTACCAATCCGGTTGCCGCCGCGCGACGCACTTTCGAGATGAACAAATCGGCTCGAAGATGTATATGGCTTTGGGGCTTTTGTTCCCCCATACCTTCGGCCTCGCTGCTCGGTCGGAGGTCCAGAGCGCGGCGGCTGAACGCGAAACGATCCGCTGGCTAGGTCCAGTACAGAATTATTACCAAGGGTTGCAACCGCCTGAAATCCAACTAGACTTTGGCGCCAAGGTATAAGATGAAAACGGTAATCATCCTCGGTGCAGGTGCGTCTATTGGTGCGGGTTTTCCAACGGCGGCAGACCTGACGAAATCTCTGATTGCGAAAGTAAGCACCGAAGCTGACCGCCCGGAATCGAAAGCGATTCTTCTACTTTACGAGCAACTCCGGCTCAAGGATACGGCACCGGACTTTGAAACAATTGCAGAGTTTCTGACAACGTATTCGAGACTAGATAAGATAGCGCCCCAGATTATGGAATGCGCGAACCGGGAAGTCGCCGAAATTCTCGGGCGGACTTCGGAAGATGGCCGCCGATATATTTCTAGTGCCGCCTACGAACGGATTTGGTTGTTCATCTACGAGATGATTGACCGCGCGCCCGAAACTGTGAATTATCTGGAATGCATCGCCGACCTTGCGCAGCGAGAGAGCGGGCTAACC
Organism: Deltaproteobacteria bacterium; assembly: GCA_003170555.1. Lineage (GTDB taxonomy): Bacteria > Lernaellota > Lernaellaia > Lernaellales > Lernaellaceae > FEN-1099. The sequence continues at coordinate 14,643 of PMZC01000115.1, read as the reverse complement.
ATAGCTACTTTAAATTACGATATGACCGTTGAGCGCGCGTGCGAGAACCGAGGCTGCGCTTGTTCGACCGGCGGGATAGGGTACAAGTGGACGCCAAGACCTTTGACATTTCCTTCCGATGCGGTCCGTCTATTCAAGCTACACGGTTCCGTGAACNNGGGGAACCGGATATCCCCTTCCTGGTGGCGGCAATCCTCGTAGCGATCCGGGTTCGGTCATGTTCGGACCGGCAAAGATGGGTCATTCCGGCCCGTTTATGGACCTATACGTCGCACTCCGATTGGAAATTTCCTGTGCCGACCGGTTGATAGTGGTTGGATACTCGTTCCGCGATGAACATGTGAATGAACTCGTTCGATGTTTCGTCAATCGATTTCGCGGGCCGGTTTACATAATCGATCCTGGTTTTCCATCGTCCCCGGAAGATGAGGACTTTGGGATTCGCCAGTCGATTGCGTTTCACGCAAAGGAAGATCGAGATTCGCAATTTTGTATTATTCGCGAACCAGCCGAGACGGCGCTGGCCGGCGTACTGCTTGGCCATTAGATTTAATTTAACCACCGAATCTGCGCCAGATTTCAACTTTTTCGGCTCGAAGGTGTGTTCGACGTTTGGTTCCGGTTAGCCCCCACACCTTCGACCTCGCGGCTCGGTCGAAAGTGTGGCGCCCGGCGGCTGCTTTTTCCCGTCCGAACCCCGAATCCGCATTGCATCGGCCGGGCTTCTCGCCTTACAATGCAAGGTTGTGTGAGGGTCGCATTCTGTTCTTTGGGGGCAGAAGGAGGCTGGCGTCATGTCTTCTCGTTCTACTATTCTTGCGCTCATTTTCCTGCTGGCTTTCGGTCTGCTGCTCGGCGCGTGCGGCGGCGGCGGCTCCTCGGCCGGGGCGCGCGGCGGCGATGACGACACCGGCGGGCCTCCGCCCGTCGATGACGACAGCGGCGGCGGCGACGACGATGTCGATGACGACGCCGGCGACGACGATACGTCCGGCGGCGGCGCGGTGCACATCATCACGCCGAAGGACGGCGACGTCATCATCGGCCATCAGGTCAGCGTCCAGATCAAATTCGACTCGCTGCCCGACTCCTTCCAGATGTTGTTGGACGGCGCCGACCTGACCTACGACTTGAATTACGCGCCCGAACAACTCACGGCCTGGACCGACCTGCAGAACGTGGCCGAGGGCGATCACACGCTCGAGGCCAAGGCGTGGTTCGGCGGCTCGGAGAACGACGACTCGGTCAGCTTCTCCACGTCGTTGACCGGCGCGGCGCATATCGAGCTGGTCCTGACCGACTACACGCTGCCGCCCGGCGGTTCGACCACGGCGAGCTGGACCGTCTACGACGAAAACAACGTCGACATCACCAACCAGGTCGACGTCAGTCTGTCCGTCGATCCCAGCGCGGGCGTCACCATCAGCGGCAACACCATCACCTTCGCGAACGCCGGCAATTACGCGGTGACGGCGTCGGGCGACTGGCACGGCAATACGTTGAGCGACACGACCGAGGTGGTTGTTTATCCGGCGGGCGCCATCGACCACGTGGTCATCACCTGCACGCCCGATACCATCCCGGCCGGGGACGTCGTGACCTGCCAGGCCCAGATTTACGACGCGAATGACCATCAGGTGCAGGGCACGATGATCTACTCCGTCGATCCGGCCGACGGCTCGACGGTCAACGGCAACGCCATCACGCTCACCAAAGCGGCGACGGTCACCATCACCGGCACGGTCGCGGGCACGGACGTTTCCGACCACCAGCCGGTGACCTGCACCGCCGGCCCGGCCTACGACGTCACCCTCTCGCTGAACCCCGACACGATGAAGGTCAACGAGACGACGACGGCGACGACCAGCGTGGTCGACCAATACGGCAACCCGGTCTCCGGCGACGTCATTCTCGAAGTCACGCCCAACGACGGCATCGTCATTGACGGCGACAAAATCACGGCCCACAAGGCGGGCACGTTCGTCGTCACCGCGTGGGACTCCGGCCACACGATGCAGGCCCAGCAGCAGCTCTTCGTCACCGAGGCTTCGCCGCCGCATATTGAGATCGACAGCCCGGCGCGCGGCGCGTTCGTGCAGACCGCGTCGATCAACCTGCACGGTCGCGTGTGGGATGACGACAGCGGCATCGCGAGCCTGACCGTCAACGGCGAAAACGTTTACTTCAGTCCCGACACCGGCGACTTCACCACGACCATCACGCTCACGCCGGGGTTGAACATCATCCTGCTGGAGGCCGTCGACCTGTTCGGCAACAAAGGCAGCGCCAACACGTCGGTGATGTACGCCGGTTCGTACCTGCCCAACGGCGACATGGTGGATTCCGCGATCGGCGCGCACATCACCCCGACCGGTTTCCAGTCGGTCGAGGGTCTCGCCGAGCAGATGATCGAGGACTACCGCTCGCAACTGATGGGGCTGATTCCCAACCCGCTGTTCTCGCAGTCGGTCGATCTGCTCATCGTCAACGTGACGGCCAGCGCGACCGCGACGTCGATCAACTATACGCCGGTGCAGGTCCAACTGGTCCCGCAGCCCGGCGGTTTGCATCTGCACGCGTCGACCACCAGCCTGGACTTTGAAGGCAACCTGCACGTCGTGCTCGACTGGATTATCGGCGGTACGACCACGACCGACACCAATTTCTCGGTCACCGCCACTTCCCTCGCGGTGGACGGCGATTTGATCGTCGGCGCCAGCGGCGGCCAGCTCCAGGTGCAGTTGACCAATGTCAGCGTCAGCATCCAGGGCCTGAACGTGCAGGTCGGCGGCGGCTTCACCGGCGATGTGCTCTCGTGGATCGTCAATCTGTTCATCAGCATCGTGCAGGGCCAAATCGAAAACGCCATCGTCGGCATGATCAACTCCGTCGTGCCGCCGCTGCTGCAGGGGCTGCTCAACGGTCTGGACCTCAGCTTCGACTTCGACATCCTGGATTTCACCTACCACTTCACCGCCAACTTCAAGGACGTCACCTTCGACACCACCGGCGGCGAGGTCTGGCTGAGCGCGATGGCGACTTACGGGAACGGGTCGTGGGCCTTGGGCCCCAATGCGCCCGATCAGCCGGGTTCGCTGTTCACCAACAACCCGCGGCCGACGCTCGGCCCGGATATCCCCGGCACGTCGACGCCCTATGGGTTCGGCGTGGTGTTGAGCGACGACATCATCAACCAGATTCTGCACGTCGCGACGCGATCCGGTTTGCTCAGCCTCAACCTCGATCAGGCGACGCTGCACAAACTGGGCATCGACAACTTCCAGCTCACCACGACGTGGCTGCTGGCGTTCATGCCGGGCATCGTCGGCCAATACGGCCTGGGCAAAAACGTCGAGATTCGCCTGCGGCCGCTGCTGCCGCCGGTGATCCTCCTGAACCCGCCGCAGAAAACGCTCGACACCGAGATCGAAATGGGCGACTTCGTGCTCGAGTGGTGGTGCGAGAAGACGCCGGGCAATTGGGAACTGTTCATGAAGGTCGCGCTCGCGCTCTTCATCCCGACCGCCATCTCGGTCGACAACGACACGCAGACGATCCACTTCACGTTCGGCGACATCGAGATGTACTCCGACCTGTTCGACGCGCCGGTGTTTGAGATCGACCCGACCTTCGTCGAAGTGCTGTTGCCGGATTTGGTGAAGGTGCTCATGCCCGCGCTGCTGAACGGGCTGCTCAACTCGTTCCCGATCCCCAGTTTCCAGGGGTTCACGTTGCAGGTGAACGCGTTCATGCCGCTGGGCGCGGCCGACGATTGGGCCGGCTTGTTCGGCGACCTGATCGAGGTGCCGCCGTTGTACCTGACGGGCCTGCCCGCGCTGACGCATTGATCTGACGAGTCAAGCAACCGAGGGGGCTCGACCGGAGCCCCCTTTCTTTAGAAGGACGCTAACGATGAAACGTTTTTTGTTGTTGCTGCTCCTGATCGTCATCTTCGCCTCCCCCGCCGCCGCCGCCTGGGTCGACCCGGTCCTCCAAGATCGGCTCGCGGTCGCGGACAGCGACGAGTACGTCAACGCGTTCGTCGTGCTGCGGGACCGCGTCGACCTGGCCAACCTGAAGGCGCAACTGGCGGTCGAGCGACTCAGTTGGGCCCGGCGCCACTTCGAGGTGGTGTCGACCTATCAGGATCACGCGGCGACCACCCAGGTCGCGTTGCGCAAGATGCTCGCCGACTATCAGGCGCGCGGCCTGGTCAAGTCGTTTCACCCGTTCTGGATCACCAACGCCATCGCGGTGACGGCCAAGCCGGAGTTTTTCGACCTGCTGGCCAAGCAGCCGGACGTCGGTTTCATCTACTACGACTATGAACTGGAGTTGATCCGCCCGGTCCGGACGAGCGACGTTGACGTGACCGGCTCGCGCGGCGTGGAGCCGGGCATCGCGATCACGAACGCGCCGGCGTTGTGGGCGCTGGGGATCGACGGCACGGGCGTGATCGTGTCGCACCTCGACACCGGCGTCGACGGCACGCATCCGGCGCTCGCTCCGCGTTGGCGAGGGCAACATGCGCCGGTGGCGCAGACGTGGTACGACCCGGCGGGGCAGCATCCGAACTTGCCCTTCGATTACATGGGGCACGGCACGCACACGATGGGCACCATGTGCGGTCGCGACGGCGACAACCAGATCGGCATGGCGCCGGGCGCCGAGTGGATCACCGCGGCGGTCATCGACGTGCCGGGCGTCGACATTTACACCCAGGCCGTCGCGGCGTTCGAGTGGTCGGCCGATCCGGACGGCGACCCGAACACGACCGACGACGTGCCCGCGGTGTCGAGCAACTCGTGGGGCATCTCCGGCTTCCCGCATTGCGACAGCACGTTCTGGGAGGCGATTGACGTGACCGAGGCCGCCGGCGTCGCCGTCGTCTTCGCGGCCGGCAACGAAGGCCCCTTCGGACGCACGCTGCGGTCGCCGGCCGATCGCATCGCCACCGAGTTCAATACTTTTTCGGTCGGCGCCTTGCTGCAGGGCGGCGAACAGATCGCCGGCTTCTCGAGCCGCGGCCCGTCGCGCTGCGACAACGTGACGATCAAACCCGAAGTCACCGCGGTCGGCAAAGACGTGCGCTCGTCGATTCCCGGCGGCTACGGGAACGATGACGGCACGTCGATGGCCTGTCCGCATGTGGCCGGCGCCATCGCCTTGCTGCGGCAGGCCTTTCCGAGCGCCACGGTCGATGATTTGAAATCGGCGCTCTATTACACCGCGGTGGACCTCGGCGCCTTGGGCGAGGACAACACGTACGGTCGCGGGCGTATTGATGTGTTGGCCGCGTATAATTCACTGCTCGACGCGTGCGACCGCGACGGCGACGGCCATCAGGCGATCTCGTGCGGCGGCGACGACTGCGACGACCTCGATCCGAACACCTACCCCGGCGCGCCCGAGATCTGCGACGGCAAGGACAACAACTGCGACGGCGTCGTGCCGGACAACGAGATCGATCACGACGGCGACGGCTACTCGGCGTGTCAAGGCGACTGCAACGACGACAACCCGAATGTGCATCCCGGGCTCTGGGAAGTGTGCGATGGCGTCGACACGAACTGCGACGGTAAGATGCTGCCCGAGGAAGTCGATCACGACGGCGACGGCTTCGGCCCGTGCCAGGGCGACTGCAACGACAACGATCCGACCATCTATCCCGGCGCGCCCGAGTTGTGCGACGGGAAAGACAACAATTGCGACGGCGTCGTGCCGTACGACGAGATCGACCACGATGGCGACGGCTACTCCATTTGCCAGGGCGATTGCGACGACGGCAATCCGTTCATTCACCCCGGCGCGGTGGAAGACTGCACCGACTACATCGACAACAATTGCAACGGTCTGATCGACGGCGATGATCCGGCGTGCCAAAGCGCCGACGACGACACGTCGGCCGATGACGATACTTCGACCGACGACGACGCGGCCGGCGATGACGACAGTTCGTCCGCCGACGATGACAACGGCAACGGCGGGTGCGGCTGCTGAAAAGGGTCTTGGGTCTTGGGTCTAGGTCTAGGGTTTCTGGACTGGCAAATAGGCGACGTTTGACAAAATCGGGTGGGGTTCGCTCGTTTTTTTTCGCGTTGCCCCGCGCTTTCCTCGCCGCGTGAGATGTGTTCAACTTGAGCGCGGAAACGGATCCATCAGGTGATGGAGGATGAGATGGATTGCCCGACATGCGGCAAGAAACTTCCCGAGGGGACGATCGAGTGTCCGCGCTGCCATCCGGGTCGGATGCCGGCCGACGCCCGGCCGATCGCGCCCGGCGCGCAGCAGGGGCTGTGGCTCGCCGGCGTTTTTTCGTTCGCGGTCGCGCTCGCCGGCGGCGGCGCCTGGGCCTGGTACGTCGCCTGGTCCAAACAACTGTCCGCTTTCCCGGCGGTCTTCATCGGCGCCGCGGTGGGCGTGGTGATTCGGCTGTTCGGCGGACGATCATCGCCGGCCGCCGGGGCGCTGGCGACGCTCAGCACGCTGGCCGGCATGGGGTTGGGCGCGGTGCTGATCTACGTGCAATGGACCGGCAGCCAAAAGGACCTGGAAGCCGCGCTGCAGTTTTACAACTTCGTTTTTTTCATCATCGGCCTTTCGGTCGCCCGTTCGCTGGCCGGCGTCAAAAAGCAAGCGATGCCGCCGCTGCTGCGGGGAAACAACAAGCCGCCGGCGTCGTAACGTCGTGGCGCGCTGACTTCAGGATCACCAGCGGATGAAAACCGAAACGTGGCCGAGCATCATCCCCGGCCTTTACCTCGTGCCGGGGCTCAATCGCGGGCGCTTTCCGTACAGCCATTCGTTTTTCGTCGACGGCGACACGACCGCGCTGCTCGACGCCGGGTGTGGGCCGGCCGCGTTGGACGAAGTGCGGCGGCGGCGCCCGCCCGATCAGGTGATCGTCAGCCACGCGCACGTCGATCACTGCAGCGGCTTGTGGCGGCTGGCGGCTGCGCCGATCGTCAGCCCCGTCCAACACGCCGACGACTTCTGGCGCCTGCCCGCCGTCGCCCGGCGCTTCATGGGTCCCGGCGAGATGGCCGACCTGTGGCTCGCGACCATCGGCCGGTTGCTGGACGCGCGCGACGCCGCGCCGAGCGCGCATTACGCCGACGGCCGCGTGTTCGACTTCGGCGGCGTGCGCTTGCAGGCGATTCATGCGCCGGGGCACATGGACGACCATTACGTTTTTTTCGAACCGACGCACGGCCTGGCGCTGCTGTTCGACATCGACCTGACTTCGTTCGGCCCCTGGTACGGCCACGAAGAAAGCGACATCGACGTGTTTCTGGCGTCGATCGAAAAGGTCCGCGCGCTGCGGCCGGCGATCGTCGCCTCCAGCCACAAGGGAGTGGTGCGCGAAGAGATCGACGAGCATCTGCGCCGCTTCGCGCACGTCATTGATCGGCGCGAGCACCGCCTGCTCGAACTATTGTCCGCGCCGCGAACCATCGACGAGCTGGTCGACGCCGGCCTGATCTACGGCCGTGCGACGTCCCTCGACCCGCTCTTACGCCACGGCGAGCAAAGCATGATCGAAAAGCACCTGCGCCGCCTCGAGCGGAACGAGCGCATTCGGCGCGAGGGCGAGCGCTGGTCGCGCATCGGCGCAAGCTAAAATTGTAAAACCACGCAGACAAACCGCCGGTAATTCAGCAGGTCGAGGTAGGAGCGAAACGGCGAGCTCTCGGTCGACGACGCGCCGAGAAACATCGCCGGGTCGACGCGAAACAGCGGATATGGCGAGGCGGCATCCGTTTCCCGCAACTGCTCCAGCAGGTGGAACGGATCGCGCTGCAGACCGAGGTTGAGCCCCACCACGAACGGGCCCAGGCGCCATTCGGTGATCTCCAAGCCCGTACCGCGATCGCTGTGCGGCCCGAACTCCGGCTGGGTCCGCCATGACCAAAACGTCCGCTGTTTCTCGTGCGGCGACTCGCCTTCGTCGACCAATTGATCCGGCCGTTCCGGCGCGCGCAAATCCGGCGGCAGAAACGACTCGAACGCGAAGGACCGACCGACGAGTCCCAGCAAAAACGCCGTCGCGATCAATCTCGGCGCCCAACGCCTCATGTTCATCTTGTTTCACGCCGCCGGAAAAATTCTCGAGCCGGCGCTCTACAGCGCGATGCCGAGGTCCAGCAGGTAGACATGTTTTTCGTAGGAGAAAGGTTTGAGGCTGACGTTGTTCTGGAAACTGTAATCGGCGGAAAGGCTCAGCCAATCGAGAAACTGATAGCGCAGCGCCGCGTCGACGACGAACTTGCGATCGAGCCGCCCCACGTCGCTGTGCCAGTAGTCCAGATAGCGCGCGCGGAAGCCGGTGAGGAAGGACAGCCGCCCCACGATCGGGAGTTCGCCCGCGACGTAACCGCCGAAGCCGCGATAGGCGAATTCATCCGATTCGGCGTCGTCGTGTTCGTAGGTCACCTCGGCCAGCGCGCGGCCCCGGCCATCCAGGAAGGTGAACGCCTGCGCCAGCGACGGCGAAGCGTAAAACGCGTTGCGTCCGGGTTGCTGATTGAAGTGCTTCAGTTCGAGCACGGCGCCGAGCTGCGTCGCGGTCCACGGCGTTTCGAACACGGCCAGGCTGGGATCGAACGTGTGCGCCGTTTCGTAATTGTCGCCCGCGAGCAACGCCGTCGACCACTCGTAGTTGAAATCGAACTCCAGCGGGACGCGCGGCGGTCCGAAGCGGAACATGCTTTCGAACCGCACGCCGTGACGCGTCAGATCGTACGAGCTGAGATCCTGGTTGGGGCGGGTGTCGATGTGCGCGCTCTGATAGAAGTCATAGCCGACGCCCAGGTGTCCCCAATCGCCGCGCAACGGATACAGGGCGATGTCGGCCAGGCCGAACACGTAGGGGCCGGCGCGGCGGGAAATCGGGAAGTCCTCCGGTTCGTAAAAGATGTTGGAGTCCCAACCGCCGCCGATATCCAGCGACACGGCCCACCAGCGCAACTGCCGTTGCTTCTCGCGCGCCCGCACCAGCAGCAGATCGATCTGCTCGTGCAGCGAGCCCGGCGGCGCGGCCTGCCGCGCTTCCTCCAGATGTTTGATCGCATCGCCCGGGCGGCTGAGCGCCAGTTCGGCGGCGCCCAGATAATACGCCGTTTCCACGCGCTGGCCCGGTAGGTTGTCGTACGCGCGCTGCAGCAGCGGCAGCGCCTGGGCCGGGTGGCCGAGCCGGTACAGGCACGCGCCGCGATAGAAGTCGATCGTGGGCGGCGCCGCGCCGTCCGCCTCGGCGCGGTCGAACTGCGCGAGCGCATCGTGGTAGCGTCGTTGCAGGTACAGCGCCAGTCCCAGATCGAACGTCGCATCGGGACGCGCGTCGGGCCGCTCCAACACCTGGCGCAGCAGCGCTTCGGCTTTATCGTACTGGCCGAGGTGCAGCGCGCACAACGCCATGCGGTGCAGCGTCCACGTGCGGGTCGGGTCCGCCTGAAACGCCAACTCGAAAAAGTGAAAAGCGTGCGCGTAGTCGGCGGCGATGAACGCGGCCTCGCCCTGCGCTTCGTTGAAATCCGCGTCCTGCTGTCCGGCGAAAGCGGGCGCGGCCCACCAGGCCAACGCCGCCAGCAGACACAGCCCCGCGCCGCGCACGATGGTTCGGCCGCTCATCATGCCCCTTACAAGTGCCGGTTGATCATCTGCTCGAGGCGCGCTTTCGGCGCGGCGCCGACGATCTTCTCCACGTCCTGCCCGCCTTTGAACAGAATCACCGTCGGGATGCCGCGCACGCCGTAGCGCGTCGGCGTTTCCGGGGCCTCGTCGACGTTGAGCTTGGCGACCTTGACCTTACCGGCGTACTGCTGCGCCAGTTCCTCGACGACCGGCGCGATCATTCTGCACGGCCCGCACCACGGCGCCCAGAAGTCGATCAGGGCGGGGATGTCGCTCTGCAGGATTTCGCTCTCGAAGTTCTGGTCGTTGACTTCCAGCATCACTCTCTCCTCGATGATCCTTTTTGATGCACCCGGGCGGAATCCTAACGCGACCCGTCCGGCAAAGCAACTTGTGGCGAAGCGGGCGGGATGGTATGAGGGGCGCAGGTCTGGCGACGGAGCGGGACGATGCGTTTGCTGATCACCAACATCGCACAATTGGCGACGATGGCCGGCGTCGCGGCGAAAGACGGCGTCGGCGTGACGTGGGACGACCTGGGCCTGGTTACCGACGCGGCCGTGCTGATCGAAGACGGCGCGATCCGCTATGCCGGTCCGGCCGCCGCGCTGCCGAAACACGGCCCGCCGGATCGCGCGATCGACGCCGAAGGCGCCGTGGCCCTGCCCGGCTTGATCGACCCGCACACGCATCCGTGCTGGGTCGGCTCGCGCCACGACGAGTTCGCCATGCGGGCGGAAGGAAAGACCTATCGCGAAATCAACGCGGCGGGCGGCGGCATTCGGGCGTCGGTGCGCCACGTGCGCCGCGCCACACCGGACGAACTCGCGGCCGCGTGCACCGGGCGCTTGGCGCGCATGTTCGCGCTGGGCGTCACGACCGTCGAAGCGAAGAGCGGCTATGCGCTCAACACCGAAGGCGAACTGCGGATGCTGCGCGCGATCGCGCAGGCGGCGGCGCGAACCGACCAGACAATCGTCCCGACTTTCCTGGGCGCGCACGCGATTCCGCCGGAGTTCGACGGCGACCGCGACGGCTACACCGAGCTGATTGTGCGCGAGATGCTGCCCGCCGTCGCCGCGGAGAATCTCGCGACGTTTTGCGACGCGTTCGTCGAACCGGGCTTCTTCACGTTGGAGCAGGGACGGCGCATCTTGACCGCCGCGAAGGACCTCGGCTTTCGGTTGCGCGTTCATGCCGACGAGTTCGAACCGTTTGGCGGCGCGCAGCTCGCGGCGGAACTCGGTGCGACGAGCGCCGATCATCTGATGGCCGTCGATGACGCGGGCATTCGCGCGCTCGCGGCGGCCGGCGTGACCGCCACGCTGCTGCCGGCGACCACGCTGTTCCTCGGCCAAAGCAATTATGCGCCGGCGCGCAAACTGCTCGACGCCGGTTGTCGCGTGGCGCTGGCGACCGACTTCAATCCGGGATCGAGTTACACGGAAAATTTACAACTCGTGCTGACGCTGGCTTGCACCGCGTTGCATATGACGATCGCGGAAGCCTGGGCGGGAGTCACCTATAACGCGGCGCGCGCGCTGCTGCTGCACGAATCACGCGGCGCACTGCTGCCCGGCCGGCGCGCGGATTTGCTGCTCTTTGACGCGCCGGATGTGCGCGCGATTCCCTATCACCTGGCGATGAGCGATCTGCGTTGGATCATCGCCGGCGGACAGCTCTACCGAGCGCCCACGCCGTTCGCCCAGCGCGCGTAAAACGCAAACCAAGCCCTCCCCGCGGGGTGGGTGATGTTCTCCCACCCCCAGGGATCACGAGACCGAATCGAAGACCGTGGCCGGTCTACTTCCTCTTCTTGGCGACCTTCTTCGCTTTCTTGACGATCTTCTTCTTGGCCGGGGCCTTCTTCACCGCTTTCTTCACCACTTTCTTCGCTGCTTTCTTCGCCACTTTCTTTGCCGCCTTCTTTTTGGGCGCGACTTTCTTCATCGCAGCCGGTTTGATGATCGTTTTCGTCGTTACCTTGGCTTTCTTCATCGGTTTTGCGCAACAGGCCATTTCGACTCCTTTCCGCGACCGCCTTACTTGGTCGCAAACCTGGTTGACTGCTCTAATCCAACCGCCTCCCGAGGCGGCGATTTCTGCGGGTCCGTTTTCACCTTCGACTAACGCTTCGGCGCCGCGAACTGTTTGGGCCGTTTCGTTCCTTGCGGATTAAGCTCGACCAGTTCGGGATGCACGAACACGCCGTCGCGCTGAATCGTTTTTCCGTCGAAGATGATTTCGCCGTCGCCGACCAGGATCTTCACCAGGTCCCAGTGAATGGCGCTGCGGTTGCCGTTGTCGCAGTCTTCGTAAGCCTGGCCCGGAGTGAAATGGATCGAACCGAAGATCTTCTCGTCGAACAGCGCGTTCCGCATCGGCTGGCGAATGCCGGTATTGGTGCCGAGCGAGAACTCGCCGATGTAGCGCGCGCCCTCGTCGGTGTCGAGCACCTTGTTCAGGGCGCCGGTCAGCGCGCCGGCCTCGGCCTTGACGATCTTCCCCTTTTCAAATTCGAAACGAATGTCGGTGAACTCGCGGCCCATGTAGATGCTGGGCGTGTTGTATTTCAAATAGCCTTCCACGCTGTCGCGCACCGGCACGGAGTAAACTTCGCCGTCGGGAATATTTTTGTCGCCGTGACAACTGATCGCCTTCATCCCCTTCATCGAAAACGTCAGGTCGGTGTCGGACGCCTTGATCCGCACCTGGTTCGCGCGGTTCATCAGCCGCACGAGCTTCGCCTGCTTCTGCTGCAGCCCGACGTAATCGTAAATCGTGCAGCCGAAGAAGAAGTCGTAAAACTCCTCGAGACTCATCTTCGCGTCCTGCGCCGCCGCTTGCGTCGGCCAGCGCGTGACGACCCAGCGCGTATGATTCACGCGCTCGTCGAGAATCGGCAGCGTCGTCTTCTGATTCAGCCGCATGATGTCTTGATTGGCGTTGGCGTAGGCCATCGCGTTTTCCGGCGCGCGGATGCCGATGAACACATCGACCGTTTTCATGAAGTCGAGTTTGTGCTGCGGAAAGAACGCGGCCTGCTCCTGGCTGGCGAAGTTATAGAAATCGCGCGTGGCGTCGGGAAACTCGAGGTCGTATTGCACGTATTTCGCGCGCTTCTGCAGGCAGAGCTTGTGCAGTTCCTTGACCACGGGGTAGGTTTCGGCGCTGACCGCATTGATCAACACCACGTCGCCGCGCTTCACACGCGTGGAATACTCAACCAAAATCTTGGCGAATTGGGCGACCCGTGAGTCGAACATGCGCTTTCACCTCGCGTAACGCGACGATCGTGTGAAGCGCCGTCCACATGGGTTCGCCGGATACTGTCGGCCGCGGCGCCGCACGCGCTACGACCCCCGACGAACTCCCCCCACGGCATTTGCAATACAAGTATCTCTTTCACTAGCAAAGGTTGGCCCGTAAGTCAATTAAATTTTTGCGGCGTGCGCGCGAGTTCGTCTTCACGCGCGGCGGGATCCTGCTCAAAAAATGACCGCAGTTGCGTGTAGAGTTCGGGATGTTGATCGCGCAGCGCGACGGATTTTTCGAAAAAAGCCTCGACCGTCACGGCGAAAAATTCGGCGGGGTTGGTCGCGCCGTATTTGCGCAGCACGGTCGGCCGATGACGCTCGACATCGTCGACCAGTTGTTCGTACTCCTGCGTGAACACACGCGACCACTCGGCGAACATCTCGCGCCGCGGCAGCGCCGGCGCGCCGTCGTGCGGGCCGAACTCGCCGTCGAGCTGGTGCGCGAACTCGTGAAAGACGACGTTGTGTCCGTCGGTCCAATCCGCCGCGTCGCGCTGCACGTCGTCCCACGACAGCACGACCTCGCCGCGATGCCACGACTCGCCCAGCCGCGCTTCGACGCCTTCCTCGACCGTGCCGTCCGGCAGCCGATGGCGCGCCTCGACGAAGTACTCATGCGGATAAACGACGACCGACAGCATCGTCGGGTAGTAGTCCGTGTCGCGGTGCAGCAGCAGCACGCACGCCTGCGCCGCGATCGTCACGCGGATTTCGTCGGTGATCTCCAACTCGACGCCGGCGAACGTTTTCTCGGCGAGAAAAATCTGCACGTCGCCGAGCAACTCGCGCTGATCCTCCGGCGTGAGCCGGCGGTAGTACGGCACGTTGTGCTCGATGATCGCCAACCACGCCGGCGGAAACGGCTGCTGTCTCCACTTCTCGCGCCGCCGGTGTCTCAGGCCGAACATCCGCTTCCCCCCGTCAAACCGCGCCGAACGCGCCGCGCCGTTGCAGGTCGTCGATCTCGGCGTCGCTGCAGCCCGCTTCGCGCAGCACCTCGCGCGTGTGCTCGCCCAACGCGGGCGCCGGACGATAGTCGGCTTCCGCCTCCGGCGTAAAGCGCAGCGGCTGCGCCAACTGCCGCAGGCGGCCTTCGGTCGGATGCTCGACCTCGCGAATCGCCTCGCGCTCCCGCGCCGCCGGATGCGCGGCCGCTTCGTCCAGCGACAGCACCGGCTCGCAACAACAATCGACGTCGGCGAGAAACGCGATCCACTCGGCCTGCGTGCGCGCGGCGAACAGTTCATCCAGCTCGCGCTTCACCGGCGCGTCGTCATCGGCGATCGCGAAACCTTCCTGCTCGAGATGGCCCTTGCCGACCGCGCGACAGAACGCCGCCCAGAATTTCGGCTCCAGCGCGCCGAGGCCCATATACCGCCCGTCTTTGGTGCGGTACAGGTTGTAGCAGACGAAACGCCCGCTGAAGATGTGATCGGCGGGGCGCTGCGGCGCGGTCCCCGATTGAAAGAAGTCGAGATATTGCAGCACGTGCAGCGCGCGCACANNTCGGTCATCGACACGTCGATGAAGCAGCCCTCGCCCGTGCGGTCGCGCTGCACCACCGCGGTGAGAATGGAAATCGCCAGATAGAGCGCGCCGGACAAATCGGCCGGCACGAAGCCCGGCAGCGTCAGTCGCCCGTCGCGCGTGCCCGAAAGCGCGGCGCCGCCGGACAGCGCGCAGTAGTTGATGT
>PMZC01000054.1 GCA_003170555.1 Deltaproteobacteria bacterium | reverse complement strand
CGCCCCTACGCAATGAAAAGGGCGCGGCATGCCGTGCCCCTACGAAATCATCCGGTCGATCTTGTTGATCCGGTAATCCGGTCAAACCCGAATCACCAAGCGAATATTAGGGAACATTCATTTATTTTCTTACGCGCGCGACAAACGCGCCGATCTTTTCGCCGCGTCGCTTCCACGACATCTCGGGCAGGCGCGCCGCGATGTTTTCTCGGCACCGCGCGTGGAGATCGCGATCGGCGCACAGCCGCATGATGGCGTCGGCCAGCGCTTGGGCGTCGCCGAAAGGCACAAGCAGGCCGGTCACTTCATGCTCGACGACCTCCGCGGTGACCGGCGCATCGGGGGTCACCACCGGCAGGCCCGCGGCGTAATACTCCATGATCTTCAGCGGAGAAGTCAGGTAGCGGTTGAAGAAGCAATCCAGCAGCGGCAGCACCCCGACCCTGCCCTGCGCGAGATATTCCGGGACTTGCGCGCTGGGCAGGTGCCCGGTGAAGGAAACGCGGTTCGCGATGCCGAGCTGCTGCGCCGATTTCGTCCAGTGCGCGAGCCACGGTCCGCCGCCGATGATGAGCAGCCGCATCTCCGGCGTGAGCCGCGCGGCTTCGAACAACACGTCAAACCCTTTGTGCGGATGAAGCTGCCCCGCGTAAACCGCGACGCAGTCCTCGCTGACCGCCGGCAGGCGCGACGGCGCGTTCAAGCCGGTCGGAATCGTTTCGACGACCGCCGACGGGTAGCTTTCGCGCACGACCGCCGCGGTGGCCCGGCGCAAAGTGATGAGCCCGGCGACCCGGGGCGCCGTCGCCCGCTCCATTTTTTCGAGCGCCATTTCGTCGCGCAATTTTTTCGCGGAGATCATCCACTCGGCGCCGGCCCATTTGCGGCGCACGTCGGCGTACCAGTCGTGCATCTCGTAGAAGATCGGGATCGGCGAACGGCGCTCGACCAGAAAGCTCGCGAGTTTGAGCGTGCGCACAATCGCGGCGTCCGCCTCGCGCAGCTCGGTTTCCAGCAGCCGGAGGACGGCGCGGTAATACGGCCCGTTCCAGGTGAACCGCAGCGGGCCGACGCCGAACGCCTGCGCGGCCGGAAGAATCACCCGCAGGTTCGCCGGCAGGTCGCGGCCGTAATACGCAATCGCCTGAGCGACACTCAGCCCGGCGCTTGGCATGACCAGCGTCGTATTATGACCGGCTTCAGCCAGGCCGATCGCCGTGGAAAGGGCGAACACGCTTCCGGCCATCGGCGACGGAAACGGATCGGTATGGATGTAGACGATCTTCATCCGCGCCAGTAGAGCCAGATCGAATCAAAAATGCAAGCGGAACGCGGTGACACAGCCGAGGGCGCCTATTCTCCATTTTGTAGGAGCACCCTTCTGGGTGCGATCTGGATCGCGCCTGGAAAGGCGCTCCTACAATCGTCATTTTGTAAGAGCACCCTTCCGGATGCGATCTTGGCTAATGGCGAAGATCGAAGTAAAACTCATACATGAATTCCGGCCGACCGTATTGGTGCGCCCTCGCGATTCTGTTCGTGATCGTCGCGGCGTGCCAGAACGCTCCAAAAACGGGAACGGACAATCCGGCGGCCATCACGGCGGCGATACGACCCATCTCCGGCGACTACCTTCAATTGGTGAGCAAGCTGAATGCGTTGCCGGCGGGGACGCATGTTTTCGTTTACGAGGACTACGTCCGATTGATTCCCAAAAAACTCAGCGCTCACGTGCTGGTGAATCGCAAATTGCCGAACGGCGGCTTTCAGGTGCCGGACAAACGGATCAACCCGATTGAGGTGCGGTTCCTGCTCGCGCCGCGTCAGGGCGTTATCTCAGACGTCATGTGCTTCGGCGACCCGCCGCTGTGGAAACCGATCATGTCCTTTTCCACCAACAAAACCGAGGTCCTCTTGTTCGAACGCGCGGCGCCGGTCGAAACGCAGGTCGAGCCGTCGCTCTCCGCCGCGCAGTTCCACGCGCAATTGAAGCAGATGGAGAAGGCGCCTGGCAGCAGCGCAGCGCCGGGCGGCCGCGAGCATCGCGGAGGTTTTCTTATCGATCGCTATGCGGTGTCGCACGCGCAATACGCCTATTTCCTCAACGACATCGGGATCGCCTACGACGAGGCCAACGTCTACTACAGCATCAAGGACGCTTACTCGAAGATCGTTTTTCTCGGCGGGCAGTACCGCATCTACCGGGGAACCGCGCGCTATCCGGTATTCAACGTCAGCTATTACGGCGCGAAGGCGTTCTGCGAGCACTACGGCAAACGGCTGCCCACCTACGACGAGTGGCGTCGGGCGCTCGGCTACTGGAAAGACAGTCGTGAGTTTCCGTGGGGCGCGGCCCGCGACTTCGAACGCCGAGCCAATTTTGTGGGCGCGCAAGACGGATACCCGCTCTGGGCGCCGGTCGACGCGTTTCCCGCGGGGCAAAGCCCATCCGGCGTTTTTAACATGGCCGGCAACGTGTACGAGTGGCTCGACGGGACCGTGCTGGTCGGCGGCGCGTGGGACTATCCGCCCGAGCCATATGGCCGGGTATCGCATGCCGACGGCAATCTCCCCGTCGCCCGCAACTTGCACGACGGCTTCCGTTGTGTCGCCGATCGAAATGTTCGAGATTGACACGATCGGCTGGTGAATACGTTCCCAGCGATAAATCGCTGGGCTAAATTCGTTCGTCCCCGCGGGGACGATTGAATTTAGCCCNNAACGGGGACCAAGCTCTCCGCCGCCGAAGACGAGTTCGCCGCCGTGGTAGCCCAGCGCGACCACCACGAAAAACGCGAGCGTGTAGACCACCAAGATCGCCCAGCCGCGATCTTTTCCTTTTCGCAATAAGAACGTCCCGACGGAAAGAAGAATCAGCAACACCCCGGCGAGCAACATCTTGTCGACGATGTCATCCAGCCATTGCCCATGACAAAAAATGCCGCCAGTCGGCCAGGCCCAGAATCACTACGGGGAAGAAAAACCCGAACGCGAGATAGAAGGAATATTTCGCGGCCGACCACAGGCCGTCATGCCTGACCAGCCGGCCCGCCTATCCGAACACGAACGCGCCGACGAGCAATCCGATGGGGATGTGGGTCACCGCCGGGCGCCACGGATGGGGGTAGCCCAGCTTGGCAGCGAAGTCGTAAAGGGACAGCAGCGTATCCATCAACCCTCCCCCTTTTCGGTCATTATCCGCCGACCGTCGAATTGCCGCACTTTGCGCGTCGCGTATTAACTCGGATGACAAATCAAGTTTTTACCATGAAACGGCGGTCGATTCGATTGGGAGCAAATATCGCTTTTGTGGATTTACCCCGGAAGAGTTATAATAATGCTAGTCGTTCGGAAAAAAAAGGGTCGTTGCGCATGTCGGCCTTTTCGTCCGATCGCCGGTCGGTATGGTTCGCGGCGGCGATTATCGCTGCGCTGCTGTTTTTCGCCCCCGTTGCGCGCGCGGCGATGATTCAGCAATGGGTCGCGTTGTATAGCACTCGGGCCGACGATAACGAGGGCTTCGACGTGGCGATTGACGCGGCCGGCGATACGGTGGTAACGGGGACTTCCTTTGGTTCGGCCAACGTTTTCCTGGCCAAATACGACCCGGACGGCGCGACGATCTGGGACACTGAGTGGGACGGCCCGACCGGCGAAGATGACGGCGCGTATTCCCTTGCGCTTGACGCCGGCGGCAATATATACGTCGCTGCGGACACCATATTCCAAGGTAATACGCGAGCCGTGCTGTTGAAATATGACCGCGACGGCGAATTGCAGTGGCAGGTCATCTATGGCAATGCTTACTGGTTCTCCGAATTTTGGAATGTGGCGCTCGACGGCGCGGGCAACGTCTATGCGGCCGGAACGATGGAAACCCCCACCGGCCAACGCGACTATTTGCTCGCGAAGTGTAATTCGGCCGGCGAACAACAGTGGGTGCGTACCGACGATGGTACGGCCCATCAACCTGACTATGCCACCGGCTTGGCGGTAGACGCCGACGGCAACGCCTACGTCAACGGCACGCAGGTGAGCGATACCGATACCAACGTCACGCTGGTGAAATATAACGCGGCCGGCGAGCTACAATGGAAAAAGGCGTTCCACGGCAACCAGCCGGGCGCGAGCAACGTCGGCGGCGGCGTTGCCCTGACGAGCGCGGGCAATGTTTACTTTACGGGGACTTTGCTCGATACCAGCTACGATCTCGCCGTGGACTACGTCGATAGCGGCAACACGACCGGTTGGCTGCAAATCTACGATGATGCGGGTCACCATGATGAAACCGGTCCGGAGTATTGGGCCGCTCAGGATTTCCGCGTCTCGGGGCTGCACACCGTCGCGGTCGGGCCGGACGATTCCGTGTATGCCATCGGCGTCGAAGCAAGCAGCGACGCTCACCTGAACTACCTGGTGCTCAAGTACGATTCCGCCGGTGTGCTGCAGTGGGCGACCACGTACGGTTACACCGGCGAGCTCGACAACTACCCGTCGTCCATCGCGGTCGATGCGGAAGGAAACGCGTTTGTGACCGGCATGACGACCGTCGAACAAAAATATATCCAAACCTCCCAGATCCTCACCGTGATGATCGACCCCGACGGAAACGTGGTCGACGTGAAAACGTTCGGCAGATCGGCCAGATGGAATGTCGGTATGAGCCTCGCGCTCGACGCCGACGGCAACCCGGTCATCACCGGGTACGGCTGGTCGAGAATCACCACGGATTATAAAGGCGCGATCACCATCAAGTACTGTATGGGCTGCCTGATCTCAGGCGAATGCTATCCGACCGGCGTGGCGAGCCCTGGAAACGCCTGCCAGGTCTGTAAGCCAACCGCCTCGCAGACGGGTTGGAGCGACGCGACCGACGGCACGGCCTACGCCGACGACGGCCTGTTCTGCGACGGGCAGGAAGTCTGCCATTCGGGCGTCTGCGTTTCGACCGGCAATCCATGCCCGCCGGGCGCTGCCTGCGACGAGCAAAACAACAGGTGTGTGTCGGCCGACGATGACACCGCGGCGGACGACGATGCCGTATCGGACGACGATGCCGCGAGTGATGATGACGCGGCCGACGACGATGTGGTCCCTGACGATGACAACGACGACGACGCGCACGCCGATGACGACACTGGCGGCGATTGCGGCGGAGACAATGGCGGCTGCGGCCGGTAAGCCGGGGTCCGGCGATTCAGATTAGAAATCGTGGCGTTTCCCGAAACGCGGTTCCGCAATCAATCGCGGCGGCGTTCTCGCTCGCAGCGCGGCAAACGGCCGCGGCGCGCGTGATGCGCTACACAGGGACGGCAATCGCCGTGGAATTCGCACCTCGTCTTCGGACACGGACAACTCGCGAAGCCGCGCTCCGCGGGCGTCGCGGGAACGGCCGCGTCGTTCGTACGGTCGGCGGAAAAAGAATCGTCGCGCATCGTCGGCTCCGGCGGTCTCGCGCGACTCGTCAGCTTCGCTCGATCTTGCCCAGGTCGTCGATCTGCTTTTCGATTTCCTCGATGTCTTCTTTCTGATGCCAGCCGATGCCCTGGTCGAGCGCTTGGATGATGCCGATCATGCGGTGAAACGGAANNGTCGCTGTCGGAAAAGCCGGCCATGCGTCGCGCGCCGAAGTCAAGCAGCGAAAGCCCGATCTCGCCTGTCACGACCGGATACGCGATGCCGGTGCGGCACGCCGGGCCCGCCAGCTCGGCTTTGACCGAGCAGCCGTCCCAATACGCCGCGAGGCCGATGAGGTAGTGCAGCTTCGTCGGCTGATCGAGGAAGCCCACCAGGTCCGGCAGGACCGGCGCCTGCGACAGCGGCGTGAAAGATACGTGGCTGGCCATACCCACCGGCGCCGGCGCGCCTTGCTGGCTGCGATGAATGGCGACGCGCGAGCAATAGACCTTTTCCTTGTTGACCAGGAAATCCACCAGCCGTTCGCGGCCCGCCGCGGGCATCTGCCCGAGCCCGAGGCTCACCAGACCGCCGGGGCAGCCGCACGTCTCCGCCGAAATCGTAAACGATTCGCCGCCGGCCGCCCGCACGATGGCCTGGCACACCGACAGCTTGCCTTGCTGCGCGACGCCCGGGGTCGGCCCGCCGGTGAAGCTCACGGCGATGGGTTGTCTACCGAGACCCAGCCCCCGCACCAACTTTTCCGACCATTGCCGCCAATACATCGTCCGCCTCCTTCGCTCGGTTGGGATGACTGCACCGGTGAATCAAATATGATCGGTTCGCCGGTTGATCGGCTTGATATTTATCAAACCTTGCACACCACGCGCGGCGCGGTCAGGAACCAGGGACGAGAGGTTCTTCGCGTCGCGCCGAAAAGGACGTCTGGGCGCTGGTCAGACCGGCGTCGCGATCGGCGTCGCGGCCGCGGTCGCCGGCGGCAACGCATTCACCGCGTCGCAAATCTTGGCAACCACGATCAGCAAAATAACGACGGCGGCGACAAACGCGAACCAGCCGACAACCGGAATAATCATTCCAAACGGCACGATACACATCGTCAGAAACAAACCCTCCGCAAGTTTCGGCGAGTTCAGCGAGTGGCGCACGAGATAGGCGTTATAGTCTTTCGCGAATCCGTAGATGGCCACGAAGATCCAGTAGAAGTTGAAGAACGGAATGAACAGGAAGCCGACGGCTTTGCCCGGCGTGGTGCGTGCGTTCCCGTCTTGGATCGCGTCCCACATCTTGTAGTACAGGATCATGATCGAAATGATCGCCCACAAGGCGAAGGGCGCCATGATCCCCGTCGTGAGGAAGCTCCGCGAAACCATCGCTTGCGCCGCCGCGGGGTTCACTTGACCACCGGCCGTAATGAGCGTGTGGACCGTGCGGACCGTCGTGATCATCGACACGACCGCCGTGACGACGGTGGCCACCGCGGAGACAATCACCGTAAGCAGATAGTAGCCTTTCGACACGCGTTTCATTGTTCCGACCCCCTTTGCTTGGTTCTCGTTTTTTGCATGACCGCCCGCCGGCCCCCATCAGCCGGCGAAGGTGATGATCCGTTACGCCAGAACTCCGTTTTTGGAAACTACGGGCGGCAATATACCATCGTCGCCGTTTGGTTGTCATCGAAGATTTGTCGGGGGCGGAACTTTTTCGTCTTACGGCGAGAGGCGGAAATCCACGTATCGCCCGGCGCGCACCTGGTCGGCGAAGGTCCGCCGGCAGCGCGCGCGCAGCTCGGCCGAGAGGCGGAGTTCGAGGATGGAAGCGCGCATGGTCTGATCGCCGACCCGACGGCGAGCGAGGGTGTGCCCCAATTCTCCGGCCAGCCGGGAAAAGGCGTCGATCTGGCCGGCGGTGATCGCGTCGCGCATCGTCCCGCTCGCGCGCAACTCGGCGGGCGTCCGGCCCCAGTAGTAACCGAGATACCCGGACGCGCTTTCCCGGCTGCGGCGCAGAAAGCGATCCTGTATCTCCGCGGGAACCAGCATGGACAGCTCTTCAATGACCACCGGTTTGCCCACGTAAGCGGCCCGCAGCGCCATCTCGGACGTGGCCGGGTCGTTTTCTCCGGGCGCGTCGCCCAGGTGCAGATGGATCGACACGAAGTCGAGCAGTCCGCCGAGCACATGCGGCGAAAACGGCGAATAGTGCGATTCGAAAAAGGGCTCGACGCCCGGCAGCGAGCCGATGGTGATCAGATGGCGCCGGTCCTGCGCGCGAATGGCCGCCGTCATCTGGCGGGTCCATTTGACCGCTCGCTCACCGATGAAGGTCAGAAAGTCCCGGTTGCGTTCCCGGTCCGCTGCGCCGGGAAGGCCGAGGTGGAGAAAATCTTCGCCCCGTCGGGGGTAGTCGGGCCATTGAGCTCTCAGGCGAGTTTCGTCGCCGTAGCGCGCGGCGACCCATCGCGTCCAATGCCGGCTGATCTCGCGGTCGTGCAGGTTGATGAAATGATACACGCCCTCGACGCCGACGAACGGCGGCCCGACGATTTCGCGCGTGTCCGACGAGGCGATCAGCGGCTCGTTTTGCAAATCGTAGCAGAAAATGGCCGGCTCATCGCGAAACCGCGCGGCGATTTGTTTCCAGAAATTCGCTTCGGCTTCGGCCATCTGTTCGTCGTCGAGGGCCAGGAACCAGGGCGGGATATCCGCTTGGCGATAATGGGCCAGGCCGGTCAGATCGAGATACAAACCCCGGCGACGCGAAAGTTCGACCAACTTCGCCAGTTGGCGGAACGATTCCTCGTGGATCGCCGCCGGGCCGTCCATGAATTGGTTGAATTGCAGATGCACGCGCACGACGTTGAAACCCAGCGCGGCGATGTTGCGGAAGTCGTTTTCCACGCGGCCCCATTCGGTGAGCCAATAGTCTTCGAGCAGCCGGCCGGCCGCGTCGTGGTCGTAGTTGACCCCGACCGGAAAAAAAGGCGCGTGCGTTTTCGCCGTGCGGAAACCGAAACCGTCGGGATGAACTTCGATGAACTCCGTCGCGGTCGAGGGCGCGGGTTGGTTCGCGCTGCCGCAGGCTGCGAGAATGGCGATTAAGGCTAGGTAAAAAAATGGCTTCTGCACTCCGGAATTGTCCGCTATCGAAATCGCGAAGTACAGATCAAAAAGTCCGTCGACGTCGTGACGCGGTTCGGCCGAGGCCGACCGCGATTCGTTTGGCGGTTTCCGGCTTCGGGCGCTCAGTAGTGCAGCAGCGCCTGATCGGCGTCGATCTCGCCGTAACCCAGGGTCTTGCTCCACTTGCCGGCGCCGGCCGGATTGTGGGCCGTCTTCAAGATGGCGTCGCGGATTTTCGCCGCGTTCGCCCCGGCGTGCGCCACGAGCAGCGCGGCCACGGCCGCCGCGTGCGGAGACGCCATGCTCGTGCCCGAGAAGCTGTAGTAGCCTTCGCGGCCGTTGGTGGGATCGAACGTCTCTTGGACGATGTTTTCACCGGGGGCCATGATGTCGAGGGCCGCGCCGTAGTTCGAGAAGCTCGACCGCACCGGCGGGGCGCCCTCTCTGGACGGTCGACACCGCGCCGAAGCTCGTCTGTTAAGGAAAGTAACGGTCACTATGACAAGAAGAAAGGGTAGTTAGCATTTTATCTGCCCGTACGCTCTCCAATCTCGGCCACCGAAAGCGAAAGCTGGCCGTTATCTTTCGCCGAACAAAAAGCGACGTTCGAATTGATTTCCTTGTCACGCCGATATCCGCGACCTATGTTGGAGTAAAGATCGAGGTTGTGTGATCACGGAACAGGCTGGGCAACATCCGGCGCCAGGGGGAAAGTCATGAGTGAATCGGTCTACAAGGTGATTGAGATCATTGGAACTTCGAAGAAGTCGTGGGAGGACGCGGCCAAGAACGCCGTGGACTCGGCGGGGAAATCGCTGCGTGAGTTGCGCATCGCCGAGGTTGTCGATTTGGACATGAAGGTCGAAGACAACAAGGTCGTCGCGTATCGCGCTCGCGTCAAGGTTTCGTTCAAGTACGACGGCGAATAAAAAGTCGCTCGCGGCGTGCTCTTGAAAGGCGGCGCGAAAGCCGCCGACGCTGAGTGTGTGTCCGGCGCTTCGTCGGATTGATCTAGTCGACCCGCCCCGGAATCGCTATACTGCGCGGAGTTTTCGGGGAAGGAAGCGCATCGATCACAGGGGATCCGACATGAGCACCGCGCACAAAAAAGTTCGCACGTTGAAGCTGGACTTCGATCTGGGCGCCGCGATGACCGGTTTCGGTTCGGCGACGCGACCGACGCCGGCGCATCATACGATCATGAAGCACTATTCGTCGCCGCTGCTGATGGGGCCGCCGCCGTCCGACATGCTGCTCGAGATCGTGATGCACATGTTCACCGACGAGGAAGCCGAGTTCGCGGCGCTGCTGCCGCCGCTGCGGCCGCGCACGGCGGCGAAGGTGGCGAAGCTGGCCGGCCGGCCGGTCGACGAGGTCGAGCGCGTGCTGCACAACCTCGCCTTCAACAAGATCGTTTTGCTGGCGAGCGGCGATCCGCGCAAGTACACGATCCTGCCGATCGTGCCGGGCACCTTCGAGATGGCGCTGATGACCAACGACCTGTCCACCCGCAACGCGTGGCACCAGAAGTTCGCGGCGCTATTCGAGCGGCTGTGGGAAACGGGGTACCTGGCGCAGTATGCGAGCGCGATGAATCGCCCGCCGGTGCGCTACCTGCCGGTCACCGGCCTGACCAAGACGCTGTACATGGCCTGGCCGTCCGATCTGCTCGAAGAAATTCTCGAGCCGTACCACGACTTCGCCGTGGGGCACTGCCAATGCCGGCTGGCGATGCAACTGGTCGACAAAGGCTGCGGCAAATCCACCGAGAACTGCACCGTCTTCGGTCCGCTGGCCAAGCCGCTCGTCGAACGCGGCATGATGCGCAAGTCGGATCGCCGTGAAATTCTCGAGATCAAGAAAAAAGCCGAGCTCGAAGGCCTCGTCACCTGGACGATGAACGATGGCGGCGACAACCGCGGCAACGGAAGCTGCTCGTGCTGCGGCTGCTGCTGCCACGCCCTGCGCGGGGTCCGGGATTTCAACACGCCCGGTCTGATCAGCAAGCCGCATTTTATGCCCGCGCGCGACGTCGCGAAGTGCACGGTCTGCGCCAAGTGCGTGAAGGCCTGCCCGATGGGGGCGTGGACGCTCGTCGACAAGACGATCTCGTTCAATCGGGCGCGGTGCATCGGNNAGAAAGACGCGCTGAAGCTCGAGCCGGTCCCCGACGCCCGACCGCCGCTCGAAAGCATGCGGCGCATCTGGCTGGGCATGGCCCCCGGCTACCTCAAAAACAGCGTCCGCATCTGGGCGAAGAGATTGTTTACGTAGGGCAAGACCCACTGTTGAGACGGCGAGTTATATTCAGTCGTCCTGAACGGACGAATGAGCAAGCCGCGGCGATTCATCGCTGGGGAGCGTTACGAGAGACGTGCGCCCGTAAAGTCATTCGCTGTTTGTCACAAAACCCCAGATGCCGTTTAGACCTTCGGTTGTACCGCTGTTCATCGGTGTCCACGATATTCCGTCATAGTGTAGAATCGTGCCATTCCAGCCCACCGCATAAACGTCGGTAGACGAAACGCCCCAAACGCCCGCCAGGAAATTTTCCGGGGTCGGATCTTCCATGAACGTCCACGACTGTCCATCGTAATGCAGGATGGCGCCTTTCATCAGACTGGCCATACCGACCGCGAAAACGTCGGAAGACGAAGAGCCCCAAACGCCGGTAAGAAACGCTTCGGCGCCTTGTTGTACGATTGACCAAGAAAAGCCATCATAATGCAAAATAATAGAACGATCATATAAGTCACCGCCGACGGCAAAGACGTCGGATTGTGACGTTCCCCAAATGGCTGTGATCTCAATCAAATTGCCTACGGGATCGTCTCGTGAGGCGTACACATCGCCTTCCATTTTGAACCAGTTTCCGTCAAGATAATGAAAAATAACCCATTTGCCGATACCCCAAGAACCGACAAAAAAGTCCGTGGTCGACGCGCCCCAGATTGGCATGTGATCTCCGTCGAACCCCGTATTCATCGACGTCCAGGAAATGCCGTCATAATGTAAAAACGCGCTTCCTCCCGCCGCATAAACGTCGGAATGCGACGTGCCCCATACGCTGAAAAGAAAGTCGCCCGGTTCCGGCGCTTGCATTGCATCCCAGGATACGCCGTCGTAATGTAAGATTCTATTTACGGAACCGACCGCGAAAACGTCATTTGGCGACGTGCCCCAAACTCCGGAGAGCCAGTTATAACAGGGCAAATTGTCAATAGGCGACCACGACGAACCGTCGTAATGAACGATAGCCGCACAACCGTTTCCACCAACGGCATAGATATCCGACTTCGTACTTGTGTCGTCGTCGACAACATCATCGTCGATCGTGTCGTCGTCAATATCGTCATCGGAATCGTCGTCCACATCGTCATCCACTTCGTCGTCGATATCGTCGTCCGTCGGGGTCGTGTCATCATCGACCGGCGGCGTGCTGTCGTCGTCGGTTGGTGTTGCATCATCGTCTATATCATCGTCGGCATCATCGTCAACGTCGTCATCGGCATCGTCGTCGCTGATGTCGTCGTCGGTAGAATCGTCATCGTTAGAATTAGGTTGGCAGCCCGCGCACAACACCACGAACAGCAACGCCCCGATCATCACCGCCCAAAGCTTCATGCTCGGTCCTCCCCGTCGTTCGCGAAAATTACTTCCTAGCAAAAAAAGTATCGCACTCGGCGACAAGCAAGATCAAGGGGGGGGGGGCAGTCGCACAGTTGAAACAACGAGTTACGTTCAATGGCCCTGAAAGGGCGAATGAGCAAGTCGCGGCGATATCCGGTTAGAACTTGCTTCATTTCGTCGTCCCGTTAACTTAGCCCCGCGATTCTTCACCGGATACGCCGGTTGGCATCTCGCCGTTTCGCGCCTACACTTTCCTACCATCATCTCACGCGGGGTCGGCGATGCCGGTTGAGCGGCTGTTGGGTTTCGACATCGGCGGAACGAAGTGCGCCGTGATCCTCGGCGAGCTGCACGGTGACGGAGCGACGGTTCTCGAACGCGCCGTCTTCGCCACCGACAAGAACGGCGGACCCGGCCCGGTCTTGGCGCGGCTGGCGGATGAAGCGAGGCGGCTGTGCGGCGCGCGTGGCGTCGCGCTCGAAGCGGTGCGGGGGATCGGCATCAGTTGCGGCGGACCGCTCGACCGTGCGCGCGGGGTGATTCTCAGTCCGCCCAATCTGCCGGGTTGGGATGACGTGCCGATCGTCGCGCACTTCGAGCGGACGCTCGGGATTCCCACGCGCCTGGAGAACGACGCCAACGCCTGCGCGCTCGCCGAGCACCGCTGGGGCGCCGGTCGCGGCTGCCGCCACATGATCTTCCTCACCTTCGGCACCGGTATGGGCGCCGGGCTCATCCTGAACGGTGAACTCTACGCGGGCGCGAACGACCTGGCGGGCGAAGTCGGTCACGTGCGGCTGGCGGAAGATGGCCCGGTCGGCTACGGCAAGGCCGGATCGTTCGAGGGCTTCTGCAGCGGCGGCGGCATCGCGGAAGCGGCGCGCGCGGCCGTGCGGCGGGGTATCGCGGTGAGCTTCGCCCCGGAAGGGACAGACCTCGCGGAGATCAACGCGCTGGTCGTCGCCGAAGCCGCGGCGCGCGGCGATGTCGTGGCGCAAGAAATCTTCACCACCGCCGCGCGTTACCTCGGACGCGGCCTGGCGATGCTGATCGACGTCTTCAACCCGGAGCGGATCATCCTCGGCGGCATCTTCGGCCGCTGCCGCGAACTGCTTTGGCCGATCGCGAAGTCCGTCATCGAACAGGAAGCGCTGCCGGCCGGCGTGCGCGCCTGCCAAATATTGCCGGCGGCATTGGGCGAGTCGATCGGCGATCACGCCGCTCTATTCGTGGCTTCCACCGCGCGAAAATAACGCCGGCTCCCATCCCACACGCCGCTGATTTTTCAGCGCATCCGCTTTGTTTTTGCGCGTTTTTCGGAATTCAGGCGAGCTAGCGACATAGTCAACCTATTGTTTTTCTAGGCACTTTAGTCTCGAACATAATGGGCACATTTCTTGCTAAAATAAGTCATAAGGCGATGTAAGGAGGGTTCTAATATGGCTACTTGGATCAACCGGCATTTCTCGCGGCTGCTATGGTTTCTTGCGGTGTGGGGATTTTTGATGGGGCTGGCCGCACTCGCGCGAGTCTGACCCGGACCGCACTCGCTTCGTTCGTTTCTCTCAATTTGGCATCTTCCAATATTTCTGTCCCCAAATTTTCTTTGTAAGCTACCACGGCCGATACTCGTGGCGGTCGACGACGCGTCTCGTCTCTTCGATCCACTGCCGCAGACCGGGGTCGGTGACCAACCGCGCGGCCTGCTCTAGTGCGCGGCGGGCGCGCGGCTCGTCTCGCTGGGCGAGAAACAGCCTGGCCAATTCGATCTGCACCAACCCGGCGGCCGGTCCGACAAGTCGCGCGAGCGATTCATTCAACAAGGCCACGGCCGGCTCAAGCTTGTCCCCGGTCCGCATTTGTTCGGCGACGGCGACCAACGCGTTGGCCAGATTGCTCGGTTCAAACGCGCCGGACACCGCACGGCGGAGCAAATCGGCGGCTTCCGCGAACGCCCCGCGCCGCGCCAGCAGCCGCGCCAGTTCACCCGCCGACTCGGCGAACAGCGGATCGTTCGCCGGCGTCGTCTTGACGTTCTCGCGCAGGAGTTTCTCCGCTTCGCTCGTTTGATCGAGCTTCACCAGGATGCGCGCTTCGTCGAGGTTGGTCACGGCCGCTTGCTCGGGCCGGATCGTCTGACGCAACTCGCGCACCGCGGCCAAAGCGCCCGGCCAGTCCGCTCGCTGGCGCGCGAAATCCATTTTGAGATAGAGCAGTTGGTAACGCCGTTCGGGCTGGTTCGCGCTCGCGGCCAGCGGCGGCGCGAAGTAGCGCTCAAACGTGCCGGCGGGGACCAGGTTTTCCGCCTCCAAGGTCGCCAGCGCGTTCAGCGCCTCCATCTGACAAGGAAACGCGATCTCCGGCGTGAAAAACGCCGGCCAGTGATGCGCCGCCTCGGCCGCATGACCGGCGCGCGCCAGGTCGGCGGCCATACGCAAACGGGCGTCGAAGTCTTTCGGATTGGCGTCGAGCAGCAACGCCAGCAGCGGCGTCGCCTTGGTGTCGTCGCCGGACACGATCGCGCGCAGGCCGCGGCGAACCATCGCGCGTGCGGCGGCGGCGTCATTTTCGCCCGGCGGCGCTGGACGGCGAATCCCAAGCACCGCGCCCGGCGTGAATGGCGGCCGCGTCACGGCCAGCGTAACCGCGATGTTCACCAGCACCAGCGCCAGGTATACGCCAATGACAGCATACGAGAGAATTCTCACCCACCGTCGTTCCCAGCTTCGTTGCGCACTGAAGAGACACCAGACCGGCGCCGCGACATACCCCGCCAGGATGAACCACGGATTCTTGTCGGCCATGATCATATGGAACACGAGCGGCGTGAGTACGAACAGCGCCAGCGCCAGGTCTTCGCGCACGAGGTCTTTCGCGCGCCAACGCGCCGCGAGCAACGCGACGAGCGCGGCGACGAGCGGCAAGCCGCGGTAATCGAGCAGCAGCACCCGCAGGTAGAAGCCCGGGCCGCTCGGATTCACCGGCTGCGGATTGGATCGGTGAAACACGAACTCGGTCCACAACGCGCCCGCGCGCGGAACGAGCCACCACGCGGCGGCGGCGCCGATGGCGACGAGCAAGACCCCGCGTCGCGCTTTGGTCGCACGATCACCGGTCCACACGAAAACGAAACCCGCCGGCAGCACGGACAGCAGCAAGATCGTTTTCGAAAGCGTCAGCGACGCGGCGACGAGCAAGCCGGCGACGAACAGCGGCGGCGGACGAAGCTCGCCCGCGAACAACAGCAGCGCCAGAATCACCACCGCTCCGGCGACCGCGCTCGCTTCGAGGTTGTAAGAGAACCCCACTTCCCAAAAAACCGGATTCGCCAACATGACTGCCAGCGGAAGCAGCAACAGCCAGCGACCCGGCGCGAATTTCCGCCCGATCGCCAACAACCCGACCATCGCGACGGCCATCAAGATCAACGTGACGATCGAGAGGCTCCACGAAGATTGGTTCGTCAGCAGCAGCGAAATCGCCCCCAGCGCGTAGGTCAGCGGCATGTACCGCGCCGGCTGGTCGAGCAACAGACGACCGAGCCCGGCGAAGTGGTGCGCGATCACCCTGGCCAGCGTGATCGTAACCATGAAATGCATGTGGGCGTCGTGGCCGCTGGGCAGGATATTGGCCGCGTGCCAGGCCGCCAGCGCGCCGAGTGCGCCGAGCAAGAGCAACGCCGCCAGAGCGAAGCGCGCAATGGGCCGCCATTTCGACGACATGAAGAGTTCCGACCTCCGACCAAACACTAGACAACAAGCGTCGTAAGATCAACCGAAGCGCTGCTTCTGGTTTCCGCATCAAGTGCGGAATGACGGATGCTGAAAACGTCATTCCCGCGCCGGCGGGAATCCAGCCGACACAACGTTCTGGGTTCCGCTTCAGGGCCGGATTGACGGAGTTCCCCGCTCCTCAACATTCTGTTAGACTGACTTTGTGGTTGGCGCTGAAGTTACGCACACTGCTCGTGCAAAAGCCAAAAAAGTCGGGAAAATTCTTTTCCTGACTCTTTTCGTTTTGTTCCTCGTCGGCGAAGGGTTGGTCCTGGTGTTCGTCCCGGACCTCCGCTCGATCGTGCAATCCGATCCGCAGTTGAGCTATCGCCTCAAGCCCAATACCTGCTGCCGCATTTACAGCTATCTGCGCTTTGAAAAGCGCATCATCCACTATTGCACCGGCGAACTGGGGCAAAGGGTTTCCGCCGAGGGCGCCGCGCCGCTCGACCAGCGGCCGACCATCGCCTGCTTCGGCGATTCCAACACGTGGGGCGACGGGTTGGAGGATGAAGAAGCCTATCCGGCGCAACTGGGCGCTTTGCTGCCGGACAATCAGGTGCTCAACTTCGGCGTGTCCGGTTACAACGCCTACCAGGAATTGTGGTCCGCCAGGCGATATCTCGCCTCCGCCACGCCGGCGTTGGTGATTCAGCAGCTTTGCCAGAACGACGACGATCCCGCCTTTCAAATGCCGGCGGCGGATCGCCTGTTGCCGCCCACGCTCCTCGGGCGTCTCTGTTGGACGATGTACAACATCAGGAAGCAAAAGAAGCCGCCCCTGGATGCGGCCCACGCGATCGCGGAACTGGCGGCGACCTGCCGTCAGAAGCACGCGCCGCTGGTGCTCTATGTAATGAGTCGCCCGCCTAGTTTGCGCGATGTCGATTGGGGCGTCTGGCGGCGCCAGGGCGTTTGTGTTCTGGACGGCGCGCAGATCCGGTTCGTTTCGTCGCGCGACTACCACCCGGACCAGCACCTCAGCGCCGACGGGAATGCGCGCCTGGCCTACGCCTTGGTGCATACGATGAAGACGTGCGGCTTGCTCACGGACGCGGCGACGGGCGCGGCGGCGCCGTCCGCCGGGCGATAACGCGCGACGCCCCGGCGGGCGCCGTCTACTCCCTCAATTTTTGACCGCAATTGCCGCAGTAGACGTCTTCCTGAAGCGCGACCGCGCCGCATCGTGAGCAAGGCGCGGCGGGCTGCGGACCTAAGGGGATGGCCATTTGTGCGACGGCCGGCCCTTCTCGGCCGTAGAAAAATCCGCCGATGAACATCACGATCAATCCCAGCAGCGTACCGACGCCGCCGAATTGAATCGTCAGGCCGATTTCCTGCGGCCGGACCGTCCCCATTCCGGTATTGATCCCTTGGGAAAATTGCACGTATTTGAAGAGAATGAGTCCGAGCGCCGCGCCGGAGCAAATCAGGGTGATGATCTTCATATGCACCAGGTCTTTTTTGTTGATCGAGATGAGGAAGGCGACGAGCACGGTCAACGCCGCCACGAAGAGCAGCCAAAAGATCCCGCCGAGTTCGGCGCCGGAAGCCGTTCGTTCGGTCGCGCAGGAAAATTTGACCCAGGGCAAGAAGAAGCAGATGAGGGTCACCACCGCGCCGGCCGGACTGACAAAAATACTACCGCTTTTTCGATTGTTCATTGGCTTGGTCCTTTTGGAAAGTCGCCTAAAAATCTTAGTTGCGTCGCGCGCCGATTTCAAGCGTTTTTCGATCCACGCCGCGAAGCCGATTGTCGTTCGTGCTATCATGCCGTGTTTCCACTTGATCCACCGCGTCAGGGGAGCCGGGTGACCAACGAGGCGAAATCCGTCGTCCTGTGGTGCGCCGCGCTGCTGGCTTTCGCCTTCGCGCTGTATGGGCGCTATCTGTTGTCCGGCTGGGTGTACGATGACCAGTCGCTGATCGTGCACAACACGCGTCTCGACGGCCCGCTCACCCGCGACGCGTTGCTGGTCGATCTGGGCGACTACCTTCTTGACCAGCACATGGGCTATTGGCGGCCGGGTTCGCTCGCGCTGTTTTGGGCGACCGCGCACCTCACCGGCAAGAACCCGTTTGCGTGGCGGATCGTGTCCATCGTTTTATTGGCCGCGTGCGCCGGGCTGCTCCTGTGGCTCTTGATCGGCGTCGGCGCGCCGCTGAATCTGGCCGGCGCCGCCGCGTTGCTCTTTCTCGCGCACCCGGTCAATGCCGAAGCAGTCGGCGTGGCCAATCAAATCAATTCGTCGGCGGAACTGCTGTTCGTGCTCGGCGCCATCCTCGCCCTGACGAGACAACGGCCGCTGCTTTGCGCGCTTTGTTTCGCGGGCGCGCTGTCCATTCGCGAAAGCGCGGTCGTGCTGCCGGCGGCGGTGCTGGCTTATCCGCTCTTGCAGCGGCGGCGAACGGCGCACGATTTTCTCGCTCCCATCTTGTGCGCGTTGGTGCTGGGCGCGTACCTGCTCGTTCGATTCGGGGCGCTGGACATTCCGCTAGTCACCCCGGAAACGGAATTCCCGATGTGGCAGCGGATGGGCCTGGTCGCCTACGCCGCCGCGCGGTTGATCGTGCTGCCCCTGCCCCGGTTCCTGAGCATTCGTCATGGCCTGACGCCGGCCGCGCCGCAGTTGATCGCCGGTTGGTTGGTCATCGCGCTCGCCGCAGCGCTGGCTGTCTACCTGGCGATTCGCGCGCGCAAAAACCCGACGCTCGTCCACCCGGCGTTTTTCTTCGTCACGGCGCTGGTCGTCGCGGCGCCGTATAGCGGCCTCGCCCAGCCGGTCATCCTGTTCGCCGATCACTACTTCATGCTGCCGGCCGTTTTTCTTTTCAGCGCGGCGGCGCTGCTTTTCGCGCAAGTCGCGCCGGACCTGAACCGCCAAAAGCAGATCGCCGCGGTGATCGCATTCACCTTGCTGTTCGGCGGACTCGGTTTGTGCACCATCTCGCGCGCCCGCGTGTTTCGCAACGATGCGGCGGCCTTGGGCGACGCGGCGGCGAAATATCCCGACGCTGTCTTCTCACATATCTATCGCGGCGATCATTTTTTTGACGCGGGCCGTCTGCCGGAAGCGCAACTCGAATACGCCGCGGCGATCCGCCTCTCCGGCGGCCGGAGCCGGCGCGCGTACAACAGCCTGGGCGATTTGTTTTTCCGCCAGGGCGATCTGGCCCGCGCCGAAACCTGCTTCCGCCGCGCCGGACGCGAAGGCTGGCCGAATCTCGCGGTGCTGCTCTTCAACACCCGGCGCTACGACGAACTGCGGCCGCTCCTGACGCAGATGCTCGCGCGCAACCCGCACGACGCGATGGCGTTGCGGTTGATGGCGAGCGGAAGAATTTCCCGGTAAAGGTGGTGGGGTGGCGCTGGCACACGCATAGGTTGGGTGGCGTCGGCACACGCGTGGGTTGGGTGGCGCTGGCACACGCATAGGTTGGGTGGCGCCGACACACGCGTGGGTTGGGTGGCACTGGCACACGAAGCCCTGCGGAGTTTGCCAGTGCTCGTCGCGTACGCACGGTAGGGGCAGACCGGTGTGTCTGCCCTAAGATATTCCGGGCGGACACGAGGCCCGCCCCTACAACGGCGCAGGCGGGGCGCCTTCGCTCGGTTCACGAAGTAACAAAAGGGCGCGGCGTGCCGCGCCCCTACAATCCACAATCCGCAATCGTCAATTGGCAATCGGCTCAGCAGCCGCAGCTTCCGCCGCTGCTGGGATTGGCCTCGTAGAAATTCAAGTCGTCGTCGGCGTCGTCATCGGTCGGCGTGGAGTCGTCGTCCGAAGGCGTGGAGTCATCATCGGCAGGCGCGGTGTCGTCGTCGGATGGGGTCGCGTCGTCGTCCGGCGTGGCGTCGTCATCCGGCGCGGTGTCGTCGTCGCCGAATTCCGGCAGGCCCGACGAATCGCCGCGCGCCACCTTCAGCGAGCCGGCGG
The DNA here is from genome assembly GCA_003170555.1 of Deltaproteobacteria bacterium. GTDB lineage: Bacteria > Lernaellota > Lernaellaia > Lernaellales > Lernaellaceae > FEN-1099. The sequence goes on along the minus strand of PMZC01000054.1, from coordinate 2,505 downwards.
TGCTGTCGCGGTACGCGATGGTGACCACGCCCTGCGAATCGACGGCCAGCGAGCAGTCTTCGCCGACGTGATCGCCGTGGTCGATTTCGAAGATGTGCCAGCGGACGTCGTCGCGGTAGGCGTAGCGCAGCATCTGGTCGCCGTCGTCGAAATAGACGACGTGCGGGCGGCCGTTGGCGTCGAGTTTCAGATCGAGCGGGAAGCCGCACCAGCCGTGGGTGTCGATCCACTCGATGTTCAGACTGTGCGGCGGGCCCCAGGCGTATTTCAGCCGGCCTTCCACCTGATCGTAGTAGGCGATGTGCAGCTCGCCCTGGTCATCCGCCGCCGCCATCAAATCCCAACCCAGGTTGTTCCACTCGCCCTCGCCGTCCACGCCCCAATTGGTCCACTGCGTATTGTTGCCTTCGGCCAGGCGCAGGCCGCCGAGGCCGTCGTCGAAATAGGCGATGTAGTTGAGATCCTGCGACATGACCATCAGGCCGCTTTTGCGTCCGCCCATGTAGTTGACCGGATCGACCACGTACGTGTACCACTGGCCGCTGCCGTCGAACCACAGATAGGTCAGCACGCCGGATTCGTCTTCCTCGTACGTGATGCGCGGCCAGCCCGCCGGGCCTTCTCTCATGCAAATAGCCAGACCGACCGGTTTATCCGACACCAGCGTCTGCGTGGACCACAGCCCGCCGCTGCGATAGGCGTAGCGCAAATCCCAGTTGGCGTTGTCCATGTACGCCACGTGCGGGTCGTCGCCGCTGTCGACGTAGAGCGAGCAGTTCATGCCCACGTCGCCGTCGCTGTCGACCGGGTAGATGTGCCAGGCGCCTTGTGTTAGTTCGGCGACCTTCAGCATCTTGTTCGCGGCGTCGTAATAGCAGATGTCCGGAATGTCGGCCGGCCCGACCGCCGTCGCGGTGGACACGCCGGTGTTGCCGGTTTCAATCGTCGTGATCTCAAAAGCCGCGTAGGCCGCACCGCCGAACGCCAGCACAAAAACGAAAACCAGAATCGATCGGCGCATGTTCGCTTCCTTTCCCGCACACACCTCGACCATTGTACCACTACTGAATATCGGATGAAGCGGGCATCCGCCCAAGGTGTTTTGATTGGAAGGAGCTCAGTCCGGCCGCCCCGCGCCTAGCGGATCATGCTGCTCCGCCGGTCAATTCGCCCGATACGCATCCCATGTTCCGGTCGCGTTCTCGATCCAAAATCTCATGCTGTCGCTGGCAATGTGAACGTGGGTGCTGTACAGAAAATCGTGGGCGAGGCCGTGATAATCCCGCGGATAGGTCTGTCCCGAGGCCGGGGTGCAAGCTTGCGGGGTATTGACGTAACTCGCGCCGGCTTCTTCCGTTTGGTAGATCTTTTTGATCGCGATGCTGTACAGCCGATCGAGCACCACTTGGCCGGGGTGGCCGTATTGATTGAAGCCGGGACCGCAATTCAGATCATCCCCCGCCGACTCGACCGCGACCTGCGGCGCCAGCGTTTGCAGAAATGCCAGGGAGTTGCTCGTCGCCTGGCTGCCGTGGTGATCGAGATGCAGAACCTCGACGGTGCGGTCCAGCGTGTTCGTGATGAGATCGGCGACCGGTCCCTCGACGTTCAGCCGGTCGTCGCTGCACTGGTTCGGCGGATCGGCGACGCCCGTCATGTCGCCGCTGAGCAGGAGATCGAACTTGCCGTACGTGATCAGCAAGGAAATGGATTTCTCGTTTTCGGTATTGGCGCACGACAGCCTCGTCCCATCCCATAGCGTGTCGTAGTCGGACGTGGCGCCGGCGAAATCCGGGTCGCCCACGGCCAACACCCGCAGCGTCACCCCGCCGCCGAGCGCGATCGTCGTCCCGGCGGTGAGTTGCGTGCGCGCGGCACCGGTGCAGGCGAGGTAGTTCGTAAACGCCGCCGGGGTGGGCGAAGCGGCGGAAGCCTCGCGGTCGCCGCCGCGGTCGTAGACGACGGTCGGAACGCCGATCGCATCGAAGATGTCGCAGAAGCTCGCGATGTGATCGGAGTCGTAATGCGTGGCGATGCTGTAATCCAGATGCGTGACGCCCAGTTCGTTCAATAGATTGACCACCTGGTTGGTGGCGAACGCATACTGCCCGGAATCCACGAGGACGGTGGTTCCGGTGGGGCTGATGATCAGCGTCGAATTGCCTTGCGCCACGTCAATCGTATAAATCTGCAGCTTGCTCAGCCGAAACGACGCGCCGCCGTAGTCGACGGTAGACACCGAAGCCGACAAATCGTCGATGGGTTCGGCCGGCTGCGTGAGGTCGGCGGATTCGCTATCGAACTCGCCGTCGTGAACGCCGCCGCAAGAAACGACCAGTCCGGCGGCCAGGCACGCCGNNCCCCGCACCGGCAACGCGCCGAGGACGAAATCGCTCAAAGGCATGTTTGCCGACAATCTACCGCCAAGGAAACGCACTCGTCCAGTAGGCGGCCGGGTGGTGCAGGCACACGAGGCCTGACAGGGTTGGGTGGCACTGGCACACG
>PMZC01000177.1 GCA_003170555.1 Deltaproteobacteria bacterium | reverse complement strand
GCTGGCGGGGCCGGGCGCCCACCGACGAAGGCCTCGACGCAGCGGCGCGCGTAGTCGGCCGGACCGACCGCGCCCGATCTCACGTCGTCTTCGGCCTCGAGAGGGGGCCGCCCGGCGGTCACGCCGCCTCTCCAAAGGCCGCCACCGCATAGCCCACCCCGAACGGGCCTTCGTAGCTCAGCACGCGCGCCGGAGCCGTCTGGGCTCCGAGGAACGCACCGAGGGCGATGAACGAGCGCAGGCCGCACTCCCCCGCTCCCCGGACGAGATCGGGATCGAGGTGGCTGAGACCATCGAGATCGCCGCGCGAGAGCAACTCGACGACCGCGGCGTCGAAACGCGCGCCGCGCGGATCGTAGCCCGCCGGCGCACCCGGCTGCAGGCGGTGCGAAAGGTCGCCGGAAGCCACGAACAGCACGTTGCGCCGCAGCTCGTCAGCCGTCTCGCGCACCAGTCGTCCGATGATCCGGTGGGCATCGTAGTCGCGTACGACGGAGAGGTTCACGAGGCGCAGGGCGCTCAAGAAGAAGAGCGGCACGAGCACCCCGTGATCGAGCCGTTCGTCGTCCAGGGGTTCGACGGCCAGCTCGCCGGCGTCGGCGGCGCGCTGCAGCAGGCGATCGACGAACTCAATGTCGTTGTCGATCTCAACACCCACGTCGGGGCAGCCGAACGCGGCAAAGTCGCCGGCCAGCGTGACCGGCGTGCGCACCGCGACGGCGGTCGCGTAGCCGGGCGTGTGGGGCGAGATCACGACGGCGAGATCGGCCGAGACCTCGGCGGCGAGGCGTTCCATGGCCTCGACCGTAGCCCGCACCTGGCTGCGGTTCTCGCCACCGATGCCGGGGATCAGCAGCGGTGGATGCGGGCAGATGCAACCTTGCATGAGCGACACCTCCTAGGGTGTGGCCGCGCGGCCGCGCAGCGTCGTCGAGGTGGCGCCGGTGACCTGCACGGGGACCAGCTCGCCGGGCTTCGCGGCCCCGACGAAGTTCACCGTGACGTTCTGGCGGTTGCGGCCGCGCCTCTGGCCGCCGTGCCTGCTCTCGCCTTCGACAAGCACCTCGACCGTGCTGCCCACTGCCACCGACCGTCGCCGCAGGCTCTGGGCCTGGGTCGCCGAGACGAGGCGCCTCACGCGCTCCAGAGCCACATTGGCGGCGACCGGTCCGGGCATCGTGGCCGCCACAGTGCCCGGTCGCGCGGAGTAGACGAACGTGAATGCGGCGTCGAAGGAGGCCGCCTCGACGAGCCGCAGGGTGTCGTCGAAGTCGTCGTCGGTCTCGCCGGGAAAGCCGACCATCAGGTCGGTCGTCACTGCGATGTCGGGAACTGCCGCACGCAAAGCCTGGACCCTTCCGAGATACCAGTCTCTTGTATACCCACGTCCCATCGCGGCCAGTATTCGATCGGAGCCCGATTGGGCGGGCAGGTGGATGTGCTCGCAGACCGTCGGCAACGAGGCGATCGCTTCGACGAGCTCGTCGGACAGGTCGCGCGGATGCGAGGTGGTGAAACGCACGCGGCGCAACCCCTCGATCGCGTCGAGGCTGCCGAGCAGGCCGGCGAAGGTCGGCCGCCCGGGGCCGCGAAGGTCGTTGCCGAAGGCGTTGACGTTCTGGCCGAGAAGGGTCACCTCGAGCACGCCGTCGGCCACCAGGGCGCGCACCTCGGCGAGCACGGCCTCGGGAGTCCGGCTGCGCTCCGGCCCGCGCGCCCCCAGCGAGTTGACCGTAATGGTGACCGGACCGTAGCGACCGATTTTGATCGATTCGCGCGAGTTCGGCCGCATGCGGAACATGACCTCCGGGTCCGGATCGACCATCGTCGTTTTGTGGTACCCGTCGTTGTAAAAAAGATTTTTTTTTAGACAACGCCAGTCCACCCCGGTCACACGAACGACCAATTCAAAAACGACCAGGCTGAAGATCGTCGCCACGAAAACGGCCACCATCCGGCCCCGCCGGGTGTGGATCGTTGATTCTCGGTTCAAGGCTGACTTGTCGCACCCCCTGGGACGGAGATTACCAACAAAACGGTAAAACACAATCAGGACGCCGGCCGTTTCGCCGGTTTGCCGTAGTGTTTCCGACACCGCCGGCGCATGTTACGTGTTCACCAACGTCAAGCATTGCTGCGCGGCGTGCGACCTCGATTGCTACGACCTCGCCTTCGACATTCTGGAAAAAGCGCACGTCGCCGTCACGCCGGGTACGGACTTCGGCCCCGGCGGCGAAGGATATCTGCGCCTGTCCTACGCCAACTCGTACGAGCGGCTGGTCGAAGGACTGAACCGCCTCGATCACTACTTCGCGCAGATCAATTCGTGAGCGCCTCCGGCCGCGAGCGCCTGACGATCATTCCTTCGCCAATCAGGGAACGTCTTTCACGCAGCGGAAACCGTCGTCGGCAAAACCCGCGCCGGTTCGCACGTGGTGATGTAAGCCCGGTCGATACTGGCCGTATTGATCGAACTGCCAGCAGGTAGGCCGATCCGCCAGACGATGCTGAGAGTTGGGTTGATCCGGCGGAACGTGCGCCGCGGCACCGGCGACATCCATTTGTTCGTCGCCGAAACACTCCGGCTGCCAGGGTTCGTTGATCCATTCGGCCACGTTGCCCGCCAAGTCGCATACCTGCCAGCAGGCGCCGTTGCCGCACACCGCGGGGCAACAACCGCCGGTCGGGTTGTCGTCCGACGTCATACCGACGTAGCAACCCTGGCTTGCGTTCCATTCGTCGCCCCAGGGCCAGTCGTGAGGTTCCGGACCGGAGAAAGCAAACTGCCATTCGGCGAGCGTCGCCAGCCGCTTTCCCGCCGCTTGACATGCGGCATCGGCATCTTCCCAAAAAAGATTGGTCCACGGGCGAACGCCCGGCTGAGAAACGGCGGCCGGCGCCGGCGTATACGGTTGCCAACTGCCCTGCGAATCGGCCGTGGCATCCGGTTGTGACGCCTCCCACCGATCCATGCAAAACGGATTGATCGTCGTTGCTTCGGTGACTTCCTTGTAAACGCCGTCGCCCCATCGTTCGCCGGCGAACTCCACCTGCATTTCACCGCCGGGGATATACTCCATGGTCGGATCATCGCAATCGGCTGCGGCGTCATCGTCGGTTGCATCGTCGTCAGCCGCGTCATCGTCGGTTGCATCGTCGTCAGCCGCGTCATCGTCGGTTGCATCGTCGTCGGCCGCGTCGTCGT